>JAJZPE010000162.1 GCA_021811325.1 Bacillota bacterium | reverse complement strand
CCAGGTCAGCTATGACGGCCCCACGGGTACCGCCACCGTCACGATAGACTGACCCAAATCAGCAAGGGGAGGTAGAACTGACAATGGCTGAGTACCAGAACGCCGACCTGTACGAGAGTTACGCCAAGGCCCTGGTGCAGAAGATGCCTGAGCTGCGCCACGTCCCCATCGGGTCCATCGTGTTCGTCGAGAACGTCGGCAAGAGGGCCGAAGGCAAGCCCAAGAGGCGACTGCGCCTCTCGTCCCTGGTGAAGCCGAAGAAGAAGCTCGTCAAGTTCGCCATGACCCGCAAGCTGTCGCCGCTCCTCGCCTGGATCACCGGGAAGGCCTACATCATCGAGATTTCCCAGGACGCCTGCCAGAACTGGTCCCGCGAGAAGATGCAGCTCCTCGTGTACCACCAGCTCAAACACATTGCCCTGGATGGCAAGCTGGTTCAGCACGATGTTGAGGAGTGGGGCCAGGTGGCCCAGGCTATCGGCGCCGACTGGTCGACGACCCACCGCACCCTGCCGGACATTCTCGCGCCCGGGTTCGACTGGTCGAAGTACCGGGCTCCGCAGATCACGATGAGCGAGGTCCTCCAGGGTCAGGAGGCCGAGGCCGCGTCGGCCGTCGTCAGCGGGGGTGGCTCCTGATGGCCGAGGTCCTCTGGTTACGGCAGATCCGACTTGACCAGGTAGACGTCATCTCCAACCTGCGCAAGTCGTTCGACCAGGAGAAGATGACAGAGCTCGAGGCCTCGGTCCGGGCCCACGGCGTCCTCCAGCCGATCCTGGTTGCCCAAAGGGACGACGGGAACTACCGCCTGGTTGCCGGCGAGCGCCGGGTCCGGGCGGCCCGGGCCGTCGGCCTCGAGGGGATCCCGGCGATGGTGGCCGAGATGACCGAGGCGGAGATCGTCGAAGCGCAGGTGACCGAGAACCTCCAACGCGAGGACGTTTCGGCCATTGAGGAGGCCGAGGGGTTCCGCCAACTCGTCGAGGTCTGCGGCTACACCCAGCAGAAGGTGGCCGACAAGATCGGTGTGTCGCAGGCCCAGGTGGCCAACCGGCTCCGGCTGCTGCGGCTGCCGGCGGCCGTCAAGGACAAGGTTATTGCACGTCAAATGACCGCAGGCCATGCCATGGCGCTGCTCCGGCTATTGCCCGACGGCAAGGCGAAACCGAGCAAGCTCTTCGATTCAGCCGTGAAGGCGATGGCCGAGGGCCATGTCACGGTGGCCGGAGCCCAGAAGTACGTCGATGGCGAGATTTGGTCCCACGCTCGTAGTCTCAGGAAGGCCAAGGCCGAGGACATCAACACCTACGGCGCGCCATACTGGGCCTACTTCGATGTTGACGGCCTGTGCCTCAAGAACCCGAAGGCTGGCCGGTGCGGATACGTCGTCGAGGCCACGAAGCCATGGGAGGCCAAGCCCAAAGTCGAACTGCGCTGCATCAACCCGGATTGCTGGCAGAAGAACCAGGACGCGGCCTATAGGGTGGCCGTTGCGCAGCTCAAGAAGGCCGAGGACGAGAAGAAAAAGACCGCGGCCAAGAAGCCGCACGTGACCAAGGCCAAAGAGCCAAAGACGCCGACCGCCAAGACCCCGCCGGCGCCGCCCCTTGACAACGTGGACCTCCGCGTCGTCCAGCGGCTCGGCAAGGCCGCCTGGGCGGCCAGGCTCGACAAGCGGGTCCATCGCGAGCACATTGAGTTCCGCCGGGAGTGTTACCTCCCGCTGGAGGCACTACTCAAACATTTCGCGGACCGGTGCGACCTTGGGGCCTCGAACATGCCGGCGACCCTGGAATGGGCCCATGTGGAGTTGGTCGGCGAGGGCGTCGCGTTCCAGTCGACCTCGGGGACGCCAGCGACCTTCGAGACCAAGAACGGCAGGTTCCAGTTCAAGGCCGGCGCCTACAACAGCCTGACCATCGAGGACGCTCCGTCGGCCAGCCCGGTCTACTATTGCGCCGAGACCACCTGGTCCACCATCGGCACTTTGAACCAGCGGCTCGCCATCGCCCTCGGCCGCGGCCGGGTCCTGGTCATCGTGGCCTCCGACTCCGTGATGATGCGGCGCGAGCTCCGACCGAAGTGGTACAACCTCCTCCAAGCCCTGCCGGCGTCGCCGGTGAGCTGCATCCCGGAGGTCGAGCCGGTCGACAAGGTCGACGACCGCCTCAGGGCCCCGGGGAAGGAACTCTGTTCCACCTGCGACGGGGACTGTGGCAACTGCCCGAACGACGAGGAGGACGGAGAGGCCCCGGACGCCGCGGAGATCCAGGATGACTCACTGGTCAAGGCGGTCGGCTATCAGGCCGGCGACTCCGTTACCCAACCCGGTTACCAGGGCCCCGACGGTCGGGTCTTCATCGTCGACGATGGTCTGGCCCAGGGCGAGGAATGGGGCGTCTTCGAGGTCCGGCCGAACAACGCGCTGCACCGGGTCAAGAGCATCCCGATGACACCAGACCCGGAGAAGGCCGAAGAGACCCTAGAGGCTTGGGCTGAGAGAAAGCGCATGACGCCGGTAACAGTCGAGAGGTCGGCCGACGCGATGGCCACTAGGCCCCGCGAGGTCGAGGAGGCCGACTCGGACCCGGAGGACAACGAGGACGATACCGTCCAGCCGCCTCGGGTCGGCGGGGAGGATATTATCGGGCCGCACGATGGGGGCAAACCCCTCGCCTGCAAGGACTGCGGCCTGAGGCCCTGCGGTCCCGACACCCGCAAGATCTGTAAGGGGGAGGCGGCTGGATGAACCTCATGGCAGCGTCCATCGTGATCGTGACCGAGAAGGACCCTGCTGCTGTCAGGGAAATCCTGGACGGGGTTCTGAATGCCCTGACCCCCGGGATGCGCGCCGCCATTGTCGACTTCCACCCGGCGATGAAACTCGTTTCCGCGTCCCAGGCCCGGCTGCTCCAGATCAAGTTGGCTGAGGACTTCTTGGTTGAGGACCTCACGAAGCTCCTGAGCAAGAACTGACCCCGGGGAGGGCCAGCCTTGGCTTACAAGAACAAGTTACCCGGCGACATCCGCTTTCCGCGTGACGACGAGGGCGCCGAGCTGAAACGGGCCAATGAAGGCCTCGTGATAATCCGGGCCCCCGTCAAGGTGGTCCGCGCCCGGTACGGCCCGCCCGGGCGGGTCCTCGGGGGAGCCGAACTCGAACGGGTCAAGGCCGCCCTGGACCAGGAACTCAAGAAGCAAGGTGGGAGGGAAGAACCAGTGACCGCTATCCCAGTCACTGAAGTCGCAGAGACCAAGTCTCCGGTCACGGCCTTCGACGACATCCTCCGCAAGGAGGTCGACGGGGAGAGCCTTGAGGCCGCCATCCGCAGGCGGGCGTCCGGCTCCGAACTGGTCTCCAAGTTCCACGTCAACCTGAGGCTCCTCCCTGAGCTGAGGGCACGGCTCGGCCTGCCGCCGGCCAAGCCTTACAAGAAACCCGCCCCGGCCGCGGCCCCGGCCCTCGCCCGCCGGACCAGCTGGCACTTTGCCGTCGTTGAGCGCATCCCCGCTAGCGAACTGCACAAGCGCCTGCAGCCACTTCTGGCCCTGCTCACTGAGGCCCCGGGCGACGTCTGGGCCGAGATCTACGTCGGCGACATCCGGGACGTGGGCCCGTGAAGGAGATCTGGCGCCAGTTCACCCGGGAGCCGATGTCCGGCGGGTGGCTCCTGGTGGTCCTGGCCGGCTTCCCGGCTACTCTGCTCTGCATGCTCGTCATCCTGGCGATGGTCATGCGCTCAGTCCATGCGGACCTGTGGCGCGCGCTCGGCCGGTGAAGGGGGAGGACGTATTGAACGAGATCAGGTTCACGGTCTACGGGGTTGCTGCCGGCAAGGGGTCGGCCACGAGCTTCTTCTCGGCTAAGCAGGGCCGGACGTTTACCCATTCGCCGAAGAGCACCCAGTCATGGGAGCGGCTCGTGAGGGTCATAGCGCAGGAGCACGTCCCCGCCGGCGGCCTTGTCGACGGGCCGGTCGAAATGGGCCTCCGCTTCTTCCTGCCAAAACCAAAGAGCGCCCCGAAGCGGAGGAGGACCTGGCCGGACCGCAAGCCGGATCTGGACAAACTCGTCAGGGCCGTCCTGGACGCGCTCACCGGGGTCATCTACACCGACGACGCGCGGGTCGTGAGGTTCGAGGAACTGAGCAAGGATTACGGCGACCCGCCCCGCGTCGAGATCGTCATCCGGACCATCGAGGAGGGCGTCGCAGGTGAGCGAGCTAGAGTCAGCGGCGGTACCGACGTTCGTGGTCTGCCCGAAGTGCGGCAGGAAACTCTATCACTTTTTGAGAACCCCGGCCAAGGGTGACGTCGTCTCGGCCAAGGACTTCGAGCCTTGCGAGGGGATGCCCGCCCCAACACAGGGCACGAAGATGGCCCCGTGCTGTTGCTGCGGGGCGCCCTGGACCTGGATCACGGGCTACACAGACCTCGGCCCGAACATCCAGGTCATGACCGACATCGGCCTCTGGCCGGCCCTTCAAGGAGGAATGACCGCCACATGCCCAAGAAGCCACTGAGGGCCAAAGGGCTCCAGCCCACGAAGCGCGACCTGGCCTGGATAAGCTCGAAGTTGGCGGGCCTCCTGTACGGCCGGGTCGAGGTCACGGTCGTCGACAGCCGGATCGTCCGGGTCATCCGGGTCGACATTGAACAGTCCGAGCAGGATGCCATTGGCGACAGGGAGAAACCTAGGCCAGCGTGACAACTAACCGGAGGTGGCGGCGGTGACCGTGTTTGGGCGCCGGACAGGACTAGACGAGCTAGAGGACCGCGTGAAGAAACTTCGGCGGTTGTCCGAAGCACTATCTGAGTCAGAGGGCAGCTTTCGACCAATCATGACCCACCCTGCCCTCAAGGACGCCTTACTTCTCCGCAGGGTAGCGACTCTCGAGGAAGAGGTCGAGAACCTGGCGCGGCCACTTCGCTCGCTGGTGGCCGAGCTGAACGATTACCTTCGCAAGAACAAGAGGCCTAGCCCCTCTTGACAAACCCCGAACGCCCGTTCATAATCTGCGTTGAAGGGTTAATAGGTTCAGGCTTGAGGGACTGACCGGTCCTGGCCACCGTGAATGCGAACAACGCTAGCGGTGACAGGCAAGAGGCCGGTTCCCAGCCAGACTGAGCGGCTACTCGAACAACGGGAGGCCGGTCGTGAGGTGGATACCACCTCTGGCCGGTCTTTTTATTTTGTCGGGGTGGAGGGCGACCATGGGCTTCAAGAGCCGGT
>JAJZPE010000161.1 GCA_021811325.1 Bacillota bacterium | reverse complement strand
CTTCAGGTCGAGCTCGGCGCTCCCCGGGAGGCAGGCGACGACGCCCCCGGTCTTGTCACCCCGCGCGACCAGCGTCTTGAAGACCTGTTCCGGCGGCAGGCCGATCTTGCCGGCCACGGTAACCGCGTCAAGCTCATCCTCATCCCACTCATACTCGCGGACCTGGTAGGCTATCTTCAGTTCATCGAGGATACGGGCGGCGTTGGTCTTCATGTCCTAAGCCTCCCCGGCGGCGGCCGGCCCTAGGCCCAGCAGCCGAAGGACGTTGCCACCCAGGATGGCCGCCCTGTCCGCGGGCGGCAGGTCGAGGGCGGCGAGGGTCGCCAGGTTGGGTCCGCCATCGGTGAACGGGAAGTCCGAACCGAACAGGAGCCGCGAGGGCGGGACCACCTGCAAGGCCGCTCGGACCATGGACTCAGGGAAGGTCGGGCTGAGGTCGAACCAGACGCGCTCAAGGGCTTCGGCCATCCCGGGGTCGAACATGAGCAGGAGGTCACGGAAGAAGACGAGCCCGCCCCCCAGGTGGGCAGCGATGAGCCGGACGCCGTCCAGGGTTCTGAACCAAGGGGTGGCCAGTAGCTCCGCCAAGATGTTACCGCCGCCCGGGCCGTTCCCGCTTCCCGGCCAACAGATGAAAGAGCAGTCGGTTATGGCGGGCACGCCCAAGGCGGCGGCTTCTTCGAGGACTGCGCGCACCTGCGGCGCCCCCATCCGCAGCCCGGACAGGCTCGGGTAGATCTTGACGCCCTTCAAGTGCTGGTCCCGCACGGCGCGGCGGAGTTCCACGGCGGCCGCGTCCGTGTTCGGCAGGGGAACAGAGGCCAGGCCGTGCAATCGCCCGTTGTGCCGCTCACAGAGGGCCGCCACGTCCTCGTTTAACCGACGGCACCCATCGACCGTGTCGGCAAGACCGAAGACCACCGCTCCGTCGATGCCGTGGTCGCCCATGCGGGCCAGGTATTCGTCGGTGAAAGGAACTCGCCCACCGTTCATGGCGGCCACGTTTGCGAAAACCCGGCGGGACAGGAACTCTCGGGTCGATGACAAGGAGAAGTACCGGTCAAGGTGGTCGATGAAATCCGGCGTCCAGACATGGACGTGCGAATCGACCACCAGAGTGCCGTCAAGCAAGGTGGCCGCCCCCTTCCGCGCCGCGGGCCATCCCGGCGCCGCTGTCGGCATTCGCCACGGCCGGGGCGCCATCCTGCAAACGCAACCGGCCCCGCCTCAAAGCGGGGCCAATCGCTTGTAGAATAGACTAACCTTTCATCGTCGGACGGGTCAACCCTTGTTCTTGAAACCCTCGATTTGCTTCGCGGCGGCTCCCACGATCTTCTCCAAGGCCTGGGGGGTCATGCCCTGAACGTCGGTGAACTCGACCCGCGGCGCGGTCCGGACCTGCAGGGTGTTGCCCTGGGACCTCTCGCTCCCGGCCTTCGCCGCCCCGCGAAGAAAACGAGAAGAGCCCGGCATCCGCCGGGCCATGAAACCAGAACGGCCCCTCCCGGCATTGTCGGAAGGGGCTTCAGTGTGTTCAGGGTCTGAGCCTTTGTCGGGGCCCAGGTCTAGTCTATTGGACTTGGATCCGCGCGTTGCTGTAGTCAGGCTCCGGGGCGCGCGTCCGCCTCCGCAGCTCCGCGATGGGCTGTTCCGGGGCGATCGTCCGCTTCCGCAGCTCCGACAGGGGCAGCTCGCGCCCGAGGGTCATCTCGATGTCCCTCAGGGCTTCGGCGTCCTCGCGGGTCACCAGGCTGAGAGCCTGGCCCGAGGCGCCGGCCCGCGCGGTGCGGCCGATGCGGTGGATGTAGTCTTCGGGAATCGGCGGCAGGTCGTAGTTGATGACGTGCGTGACTCCCTGGATGTCCAGGCCGCGGGCGGCGATGTCCGTCGCCACCAGGATGCGGTACCGACCCCGGCGGAAGCCGTCCAGGGCCTCCTCGCGCTGATGCTGCGAGCGGTCACCGTGGATACAGGCGGCGCGGATGCCCGCCCGGGTGAGCTGGTTGGCCAGCCGGTCGGCCCGGTGCTTGGTCCGGGTGAAGATGAGGACGCTGTCCATATCCTCCGACCGGATGAGGCCCAGGAGCAGACTGGTCTTCTCCTGCGGTTCGGCCGCATAGACGGCCTGTTGGATGGTCTTTGGCGGGGTCGACGGGCGCCCGATGGCCACCCGCGCGGGGGACTTCATGAAGTGGTTGCTCAGCGAGAGGATCTCCGGCGGCATGGTCGCCGAGAAGAGCATCGTCTGCCGGTTCTGCGGCAAGCTTCCCAGGATTCGGCGGATGTCAGGGATGAACCCCATGTCGAGCATCCGGTCGGCCTCATCGAGGATCAGGACCCGCAGGTTCCTGAAGTTGACGTTGCCCCGCCCCATGTGGTCGAGCAGGCGGCCGGGGGTGGCGACGACGATTTCGGCGCCGGTACGCAGGGCCTTCGTCTGGGGCTCGAACCCCACGCCCCCGTACACGGCGACGCTGCGGAGTCCGGTCCCGCGACCGAGCTTGGCCGCCTCTTCGTTGGTCTGCAGGGCGATCTCCCGTGTCGGGCAAAGGATCAGGGCCTGGGTTCGGCCACGGGGCTCAGCAAGCAGCCTTTGCATGATGGGGAGGAGGAAGGCGGCTGTCTTGCCGCTGCCCGTCTCAGCCGTGGCCACGAGGTCGCGGCCCTCGAGGGCGGGCGGCATGCCGGCCGACTGGACCGGCGTCGGGCTCGTGTAGCCTTGCCTCTTGACGCTTTCGAGAAGGATCGGATCGAGCTTGAACTGTGTAAACATAGACACCTCTGTTTTCTTCTGCCTTGCCGTCAACATAAAGGTGTCAGCCGATGGCTGACACCTTTGTTTCAAGTCGCAGCGACAGGTACTAAAAGCATTATATCATGTCTGTAAGCGCTTGGCAAATCGGACTGCGCCGGAGCCGCGCAATTCAATTATCTGCCCAGCTACGCTGGCCTTAGTAGACAACCACCCGCCGCCCACGCGGGTCCGCCTTCACGCCAGGCCGTCCCGGTAGCGCTGCTCCTTCCACGGATCGCCCCGCATGTGGTAGTCACCGCGCTCCCAGTAGCCAGGACGGTCCTCGGCCACGAATTCGAGGCCGGTGACCCACTTGGCGCTCTTCCAGAAGTAGAGGTGGGGGACGACCGGGTGCAGCGGCCCGCCGTGGCCCTGAACTCCTCGAAGGTCAGCTCCAACGGTTCCTCGACCAGCCCGCGAGCCTCGAACCGCCAGGCGGCCAGGTCGGTGTCCGGTACCTCGCCAGCGTGCAGGACCGGGAATTTGGCCGTCAGGCGTTGCCCGGGAGGCAATCGGTCGCCGGCCGGCCGGTCTCGGTCCGCGGGCTCGTCCGGCCTTGCGTTCGGCCGCGCGGTCTTGACCCCCGTCCCGCGCAGGAACTGCGCCAACCACGAATCAGGCACGGCGGATCCTCCGTTTCAAGCGCCCATTGTCACCACAGGGGTTTTCACCACAGACCAAATCTTTCCCTCGGCGCGACCTTGACTTCTTTAGATCTGGAGATCTGGCCAAGGTTCGTTTGCGCACCGAGATTTTCTGTTGTATAATGTAAAAGCGAATTGAGCGATTGCGCCCATAGCTCAGTGGATTAGAGCACCGGCCTCCGGAGCCGGTGGCGCAGGTTCGAGTCCTGCTGGGCGCACCGGAAGCCGCGCGGTGAAGACCGTGCGGCTTTTGTTTTTCAGCCGCCTGGGGCGAGTACAAGCTCGGAGATGAAAAACTTCCCATACCCGCTAAAGGAACTCACCCGATTTTCCGACGTCATATATAGCAGGGCACAATGAAATGAGGAGGAACCGTTCTTGATCGGCGCCGCTGCCTTCCTCGTCACCAACATCATCACCTGGGGCATCATCACCCTGGGCGCACCGCACTTTTCCTGGCCGACCGCGACCCTACTGACCTTCCCGTTCACCTTCATCGTCGGGCAACTGGCCGAGGGGTTGGCGGCCTGGAAGTCCAAGGCCAAGCTTCGCGACGCCTTCATCCGGGGGGCCATGCTGGCCCTGACCATCGACATCATTTTCACGGCCACCCAGTTCTTCGGCACTCTCCACATTCAGGCGAGTGACTCGTTCGCCGTGATATCCGTCGGCGTCCTGCTGGTCGCCGCCGGGGGCGCCCTGACCCTCCTCAGCGACTTGGCCCCGACCATCGCCGCCGAACTTGTGGCCGAGGTCAAGGCCGAGAGGAGCCTGCGCCAATGGTCGCACCGCGAGGCCGTCGTGGCTGACGTCGCGGCTGCCCGGGCCGGGTCGGCCCGCCTGCCGGTCATCCCCGTGGCGTCCGCCCCACCCAAGCCTGAAGGGGCCTCCAAAGGCCGGCCCCCGACGAGTCACCGTAGCGTCTGGTCATAAGACCCTCAGCCCCGACCGGGTTGGCGACAGCTCCCCCACGCGTAGTCTGTCGCCCACATGGACGGGCTAACTAATGGCGCAAGGACATGCAAAGGCCCCGACCAGTGGTTGGTCGGAGCCTTCCTTGGTTTGTGCCGTCGGCCGGGCCGGTCCGTCAGGTCCGTCAGGTCCGTCAGGTCACCGTCCCGTTGGCCACCTGCGGGACCTCCTCCGAGACGGGGAAGGTCTGGAGGACGTGCCGTTCGCCGGTGAAGAGGTCGATGCTCCACTCGTTGTTGAACTGCGGATGGCCGTTGTGTTCCGAGACCAAGAGGCGGGAACCGTCGGCGACCAGCGCGTAGGTCCCCTTGCGCCGGGTCAGGCAGGCGGACAGGCCGTCGATCACCTTGAGCAGCCGGTGCATGGGGAGGAGGTAGCTCGGAAAATCGGGCGGAAGGACGTTCTCCTCGTGGTGGTGGTACTTGATGAGGTTGACGATGTCGCTGTTCTTGCTGTAGAAGTTCCCGGCGATGTCGGCGCTTCGGAAGGCGTGTAGATAACCTTCTTCAAACGTCTTCTTCGGGTCAACGATGTCTCCCACGGCCAGTTGCGGCTGGCTCTTGCCGATGTCGTGGAAGACGATGGACTGGACGATGGTGTCCTTGTTGACGCCGACCAGGTTCATGACGCCCTTCTCGTTCAGGTCGGCGGCGACTCGCATGGAGTTGACGACGTGCTGGTAACACCCGTCCGAGATGACTTCGGTGATTTGTATCTTCTTGCTGTGAAGTAGATAAAGGTCGCGGTACTCGGGCGAGTGCTTCAGCTTGTGTTCCACCTTGGAGTTGGGGAGGGTCAGGGCAAAGGCCTTGTCCAACTCGTCGCGGGTTCCCTGGAGCTGCTTCTGCAGTTCCTTCTGCTCGCTGATGTC
>JAJZPE010000160.1 GCA_021811325.1 Bacillota bacterium | reverse complement strand
GGGGCGCCGGGCCCGAGGCGCGCCGGGCCCGAGGCGCGCCGTGGGCGGCCGGAGGGCGCCCGAGGGCGGCTTAACGGTCCAGGTAGTAAGCCAGTTGCTGGAGCTCGAGGCTCACATCCGCGTATTGCAGGCGGACGTGCTCCGGGACGAACAGCTTCACCGGGGCGAAGTTGAGGATGGCCTTGATCCCCGAGGTCACCAGCTTGTCCGCGACGTCCTGGGCCGCCTCCGCCGGGACGGTGATGATCGCCATCTCGATGCCCAACTCGCGGACTTTTATCTGGACGTCGTCGAGGGGGTAGATCTCGACGATCTTATCGATCTTCCGTCCGATCTTCGCCAGGTCGTTATCGAAGCAGGCCACCAGCCGGAAGGGGTAGTTCTTCTCGCGGGAGAACCGTCGCAGGTTGTAGCGGGAGACGGCCGTGCCCAGCTCGCCGGTACCGACCAGGCAGATGTTGACCGTCCGGTTGGCGTTGAGGATCGAGCGCAGCTCCTCGCGGAGATAGCCGACCTCGTACCCCACGCCTTGCTTCCCGAACTCGCCAAAGAGGGCGAGGTCCTTGCGCACCTGGGCCGAGTTGACCCCCGCCTTCTCACCGAGCTCTTTGGAGGAGATGAACCGCTCGCCCCCCTCGTCGCCGAGGCCTTGCAGCAGGCGCAGGTAAAGGGCCAGGCGGCGGACCACCACTTCCGGGGCTTTGAGCTTCCTCATTCCTTCTCCCTCCAATGTAACGGCGCTTTGCGTCTCGGGCGGAATCACTGGAGCGACCAGGGGACGGGCGATTGAAAAACGGGCCGCACGGACGGCTGGATCAGAAGTACGTCATGCTCGTCTTCTTGAACTCCCTGGTGCTGTAGAGCAGGTTGTAGGCTTCGGGGCGCACCGCGCGGGCGATCTCTTCGGCCACCCGCCGGCAGTCCTCGGGGGTGCGCCCGTGGATCATGGCGTAGAGGCTGTACGGCCAGTCGGGCGTGGTCGGACGGCGGTAGCAGTGGCTGACCTCGGGGAAGGCGGCCATGGCCCGCCCGGCCTCATCGACGCGGTCATCCGGCACTTGCCAGACCGACATGGCATTGGCGGCGAAGCCCGCCCGCCGGTGGTCGAGGATGGCGGCCACGCGACGTAGCCACCCGGCTTCCCGGAAACGGTTCAACCGGCGCAGGACCTCGTCCTCGGGGAGGCCGGCCGCCCGACCGGCCTCGGCGAAGGGCCGCTCGACCAGCGGGATGTCGCCCTGCATGACGGCGATGAGCCGGCGGTCGGCGGCGTCCAGAGTCTCGGGGTCGGCCGGCGTCGCGCCGCTGGCGGCCTCGCGCTTGGGCGCGGCGTGGGCGGGTCGGCCCTCCGCCGGCGCCCCCTCGCCCGAGCCGGTCAGGTCCAGCTTGACGCCGATCTTGTAGACCCTCACGGCCGGCAGGCACAGCCATCGGGCGATGCCCGTGCGCCGGGCGACTTCGTCCAGGGTCTCCTCGAGCCCCCGCGGGCTGGCCGCCCCAACGGTGAACCACAGGTTGTAGGCCTCGCCCTCGCGGGCGTAGTTGTGGGTCACGCCGGGGAACTCGCTGACCGTGGCGGCCACTGCCTCCAGTCTCTCCGGCGGGACGGCGGCGGCCACCAGCGTGCTCGAAAAGCCCAGGGCCCGCGTGTCGAAGATGCCCCCGAAGCGGCGGATGAAGCCTTTTCGCCCGAGCGCGGCCAGGCGGCCCAGGGCCTCGGACGGCGGGCAATCCGCCGCCGCGGACATCGCCGCGAACGGCTTTTCGACAAGGGGGACACCCCTCTGGACCTCGGTCAATAGACGCTGGTCGATAAGGTCGAGGACGTCGGGCGGGGCCCCCTCCCCGGGGAGCCCGGCGGAACTGTTCGACTCTTCCGGCTTCTTCTTCGGCTGTTCGGTGTAATCTATGCTTTTTCCTTCCCTTGTCCTAGATTTCTCAATCCCCAGGCAAAACGAGCCGGGGGTTCAGCCCCCGAGCCAGCGGGCGACATCCTTGGCGAAATAGGTCAGGATGAGGTCCGCTCCGGCCCGCCGCATGGCCGTCAGGGACTCCATGACCACCCGCCGCTCGTCGAGCCAGCCACGGGCCGCCGCGGCCTTGATCATGGCGTATTCGCCGCTGACGTTGTAGGCCGCCAGGGGCAGGTCGAAGCGCTCCCGCACGGCCCGGATGACGTCCAGGTAGGCCAGGGCCGGCTTGACCATGACGATGTCGGCCCCTTCCTCGATGTCCAGAGCCACCTCGCGCAGGGCCTCGCGGGCGTTGGCCGGATCCATCTGGTAGCCCTGGCGGTCGCCGAACTTCGGGGCCGACTCGGCGGCCTCGCGGAACGGCCCGTAGAAGGCCGAGGAGTACTTGGCCGAGTAGGCCATGATGATGGTGCTCTCGTAGCCCTCGTCGTCGAGGACCTTGCGGATGGCCGCGACGCGGCCGTCCATCATGTCCGAGGGGGCGACGACGTCGGCCCCGGCCACCGCGTGGGAGAGGGCCGTCTTGGCCAGCAGCTCGAGGGTCGGGTCGTTGAGGACCCGCGAACCCTGGACGATGCCGCAGTGGCCGTGGTCGGTGTACTCGCAGAGGCAGACGTCGGTCACGACGACCAGGTCCGGGTAGCGGTCCTTGACCGCGCGGACGGCCTTCTGGATGATCCCCTCGTCGTCGTAGGCCTCGGAGCCGATGGCGTCCTTGGTCGCGGGCAGCCCGAAGAGGAGAATCCCCGGGATTCCCAGGCTTGTGACCTCAGCCAGCTCCTTCACCATCTCGTCGATGGAGAGCTGGAACACGCCGGGCATCGAGCCAATCTCGCTGCGGATGCCCTGGCCGTGGGTCACGAAGAGCGGGTAAATGAAGTCGTCCGGGGAGAGGCTGGTCTCCCGGACCATGCGGCGGATGGGCTCGCTGGCGCGCAGCCGGCGCATCCGCGTGGTGGGGAAAGCCATGCGGGTCACTCCTTCCGGTGGGTGAAGTGGTCGGCCACGGCCCGGATGAGGTCCGGGATGGCCGCCCTGGGCGGCATCGCGTCGACCTTGAACCCATAGGCGGCGGCCGTCTGCGCGGTCACCGGCCCGATGCAGGCGACGGCCACGCCGGCCGTCAGGTCCTTCCGGTCCTGCGGGGGGATGAGGTCGACGAAGTTCTTGACCGTCGAGGAACTGGTGAAGGTGACGAGGTCCGGGGGGTCCTCCCGGAGCAGGTCGGGCAGGGGTTTGAGCCACGCCGGCAGGGAGCCGGGCTCGGAGCCGGCCGGCACCGTGCGGTAGACGACGGCCGTGGCCCCGTCGCGCTTGGCCTTCCTGAGGCCGTCGAGGAGGACGTCGCGGCCCTCCTCGGCCCGGGCCACGAGGACTCGCTGGCCTTCCTCGGTCGCGGCGAGCATGGCGGCCAGGGCCCCGTCGGCGTTGTACTCGGAGGGGACCACGTCGACGTGGAGGCCGCGCCGCGACAGGCTCTGGGCGGTGGCCGGCCCGACGGCGCAGAGCCTCACGCCGGCCAGGAGGCGGATGTCACGGCCGGTCGAGATGAGCCGGTCGAAGAAGCCGTCGACGCCGTTCTGGCTGCTGAAGACGAGCCAGTCGAAGAGGTGGTCCTGGAGGGCGGCAAGGGCCCGGTCGAGGCTCCCGTAGTCGGCCGGCGGGACGATGGCGATGAGCGGGTACTCGACGACGTCGGCCCCGAGGGCGGCCAGGCCTTCCGTCAACGCGCTGGCCTGGGCCCGCGTGCGGGTGGTCAGGATGCGGCGCCCGAAGAGCGGACGGTTCTCGAACCACGACAGGCGGTCCCGCAGGGTGACGACCTCGCCGACGACGATTATCGCCGGGTTGGTCAGGCCGGCCCGCTCGACCGCGGCGGCGACGTCTTTGAGGGTCGAGGTCACCGTGCGCTGGCCGGGCCACGTTCCCCAGCGGATGACCGCCGCCGGGGTCTCCGGCGAGCGGCCGTTGGCCATCAGGTTGCGGGCGATGACCGGCAGGTTGCGCGTGCCCATGAGGAAGACGAGGGTGCCGACGCCGGAGCCGAGGGCCCGCCAGTCGATGGCCGAGTCGTCCTTCTCGGGGTCCTCGTGCCCGGTGACGATGGTCAGGGTCGAGGTGAAGTCGCGGTGGGTCACCGGGATGCCGGCGTAGGCCGGCACGGCGATGGCCGAAGTGACCCCGGGGACGACCTCGAAGCGGAGGCCGCGGGCCTCGAGGGCCTCGGCCTCCTCCCCGCCGCGCCCGAAGACGAAGGGGTCGCCGCCCTTGAGGCGGGCCACGACGCGGCCCTCGGCGGCCTTCGCCACGAGGACCTCGTTGATCTCTTCCTGGCGCATGGTGTGGCGGTCGGGGCCCTTCCCGACATAGATGAACTCGGCGTCGGGCCGGCAGCAGCGCAGCAGGCGCGGGTTGACCAGGCGGTCGTAGACGACGACCTCGGCCTTCTCCAGGCACTCGCGGCCCCTGACGGTCAGGAGTCCCGGGTCGCCCGGGCCGGCGCCGATGAGGTGGACGAGGCCCTTGGGTGATGCGGTCGCGGTCTTAGCGATCGTGCCGGCGGCCGCCGCTTCATTGTCGACACCCACGGTCGAGTTCGGCCCGGCCGCTTCGACGCGGGCCAGGATGCCCCTCGCCCCATTGGTGAGGAGTTCGGCGGCGAGCTCGGCCCCGATGGCCTCGGCTTTCTCGGCGGGGCCTTCCTTCTCGCCCCGGACGACCTCGACGCCCTCGAGGTCGGCGACGACGCCGGCGATGTGGACGCGGCCGTCAAGGGCGCGGGCCAGGGCCCCGATGGGCACCTGGCAGCCGCCGCCGAGCTTCCGCAGAAAGCTGCGTTCGGCGGCGACCGCCGTGGCGGTGGCCGGGTCAAGGAGGAAACGGACGAGTCCGGCTGTGACCGGGTCATCGGCGCGGCCTTCGATGGCCAGCGCGCCCTGGCCGACGGCCGGCAGGCAGACGGCCTCCGGCAGGTACTCGGAGACGCGGTCGGCCCAGCCGAGGCGGAAGAGCCCCGCGGCTGCCAGGACCAGGCCGTCGAGGCCGCCCTCCTCCATCTTCTTGAGCCGTGTGGCCAGGTTGCCGCGGACCGGGACGATGATGAGGTCCGGCCGGTAATGCTTGAGCTGGGCCGCCCGCCTGAGGCTGGACGTGCCCACCCGGGCCGACCGCGGCAGCGTGGCCAGGGTGTGCCCGCGCAGGCTGGCCAGCACGTCGCGCGGGTCCTCGCGCTCGGTGACGGCGAGTATCGCCAGCCCCTCGGGGAGGACCGTCGGGACGTCCTTGAGACTGTGGACGGCCAGGTCGATGCGACCGTCCAGGAGGGCCGTCT
>JAJZPE010000159.1 GCA_021811325.1 Bacillota bacterium | reverse complement strand
GGCGCTTCGCCGGCGGGATTTCGCCCGGCGGCGGCCGTCAGCTACGGGGCGGCTTGGTCCTTACCCCGACTGGACTCTCACCAGCAAGCAGACAGAAGCTTATCTGGGCACACGCCGAAATTCAAAGAGCGCAGGCGGCCGAGGACCAGGCGCCGCCTGCGCTCTTCATTTGGGACGACTTTCTTCGTTCAGGCGGCGCACCGAGGCCGCCGAGCTCGTTCAATCCTTACCCGGCCCCAGGCGAGCGGGCGCCGTCACGACCACGCCGGCAGACGATCAGGCGTCGACCCTCCTGGCGATCTCTCCCCAATCGCAATACGTCTCGAAAGACTCGCAGGCCACCCGGACGGCCTTCTGGTCCCCCGGCTTGATCTTCCGCGACACCTGCTGCAGCCGCTCGATGGTCCGGTAGGTGTCGTAGTGGACGAGGATGATTGGGATGCGCTTATCCTCGGCCCGGGCCACCACGCGGACATCCGGATAAAGGCCGCCGGTCAGGACGAGGCACGACGTGCCCGTCTCCAGGGCGGCCAGGGCCAGGTCGGCGCGGTCGCCGCCGGTGATGACCGCCTTGTTGACCGACCGCCGGAGGTAGGTGAAGGCCGACTCGGTGGTCATCGCGCCGACCAGGACCTCCTCAACCAGCAGGTCCAGCCGGTCCTCGGCCGTCAGGACCTCGCCGCCGAGGGCGTCGACGAACTCAGCCACGGTCGGCGCGGCGATCTCGACCCGCCTGGGGATGACCCCGAGGATGTCGTACTTTCGTTCCTCCATGATCGGCACATAGATGCCCCTGACCTTGTCGAGCCACGGTCGCGGGACGTTGTTGAAGACGGTCCCGATGATGGTCAGTCCGCGCGACGTCACGTAGTCGTTGTAAGACAGGGCGGTGTCGAGGCTGTAGTCGTTCTCGATCCGGTTGACCATCAGGACTTTGGCCCCGACGGCCTTGGCGATGGTCGGCGAGTCTAGGCCGAGGGAGAGCATGACGTGGGGCGAGGTGATGCCCTCGACGATGACCACGTCGGCCCCGGCCGAAACCTCCTTGAAGGCCCCGAGGACGGCCTCCAGGTTCTCGCCGCCCTTACGGTAGCGGGTCAGGTAATGCGGGCTCGAGTTGAAGAGGACGATCCGTTCGAGCGGCTGGGGCATCCCGAGGACTTCCTTCATCAGCAGCGCGTCCTCGTCCTCGAGGTGCTCGGGCCCGGGCGACACGCCGACGGGCTTGAAATAGGCGACCTTCTTCCCTTCGTCGCGGAACCGGAGCGCCAGAGCGAGGCAGACGGCGGTCTTGCCGCTGCCCATGGTCCCCATCACGTAGAGGGTCTTCACCCCAACCACCTCATCCTTGCGTTTGAAGGCTGCCGGCCGGGCCGGGCGGCCCGCGGGCGGCGCTGAGGAGCGAGCGGTGGATCGGCTCAGGAGATCGTTATCTTGACGTCGAGGGCGGTGATGCCTCCGGGCTGCTCGCCCTTGGCGTAGGCGAAGAGCGGGTTGATGTCGATGTCGGTGATCTCGGGGAAGTCGCGGGCCATCTGGGCCACGCGGACCAGGGCCTCGGCGACGGCCCCGAGGTCGGCCGGCTTCGACCCGCGGAAACCGCGGAGGAGCGCGTAGGCCTTGGTCTCGCTGATCATCGACTCGATCTCGTGCCGGGTGAGGCCTTCGACCAGCCGGAACGACACGTCCTTGAGGAGGTTGACGTAGATACCGCCGAGCCCGAACATGAGCAGGTGCCCGAATTGAAGGTCGCGCGAAAGGCCGATGATCAGCTCGGTCCCCTGCGGCATCATCTTGTAGACCTCGACGCCGTGGATGACGTGGCCCGGCAGGAAGCGATGGATGTTGTCGAGGATCTCGACGAAGGCCCGCCCGACTTCTTCGGGGGTCTTCAGGCCGACCTTGACCCCGCCGACGTCCGTCTTGTGAAGGATCTTCGGCGAGGCCACCTTGAGGACCACCGGGTAGCCGAAGGAGTCGGCGGCCTGGACCGCTTCCTCGGGGTCGCGGGCGAGGACGGCCGGAGCCGACGGGATGCCGTAGGCGCGGGCCGCGCGGGCCGCCTCACTCCCCAGGAGGACGCGGCGGTGATCGTCGCGGACCTTGTCAAAGATGGTCGCCACGAGCTTGTTGTCGACGTCCTCGATGCGCTCTGGCCGGCCCACGGCCACGAGTTGCCTCATCTTGGAGTAGCGGACCATCCCCTTGATGGCCTGGATGGCCGGTTCGGGGAAGTCGTAGACCGAGACGCCGTTCTTGAACATGTGGTCCGAGGCCGCGGCGACCCGGTCGCCACCCATGAAGCTGGCGAATACGGGGACATCCGGATGCCGGCGATGGACGTCGACGACGGCCTCGGCCGTCTTCATCGGTTCCGCCTGGTCGGGCGGGGTCAGCAGGACCAGCAGGTTCTCGGTGGCCGGGTCGTTGGCCACGAGGTCCAGGGCGAGCTTGTAGCGGGCGCCATCGGCGCTGCCGATGAGGTCCACCGGGTTGTACAGGGCGCACTCCGGCGGGAGCCCCGCGCGCAGCGCGTCGACGGTCTCCTTCTGGAAGCGGGCCATGGACAGGCCGTTGGCCTCGACGGCGTCCGAGGCGATGATGCCGGGGCCACCCGAGTTGGTGACGATGGCCACCCGCTCGCCCTTCGGGATGGGCTGGCTGGTGAAGGCGATGGCCAGCCCGAAGAGTTCCTCCATGGACCGGGCGCGAAGCACGCCGGCCTGTTTGAAAGCGGTGTCGTAGGCCAGGTCCGAGCCGGCCAGGGCGCCGGTGTGCGACGAGGCCGCCTGGGCGCCGGCCTGGCTGGTCCCGGATTTCAGGATGATGATAGGTTTCTTTCGGCTGGCCTCGCGGGCCACCCGCAGGAACCGCTGGCCGTCGGTGACCCCTTCGATGTAGACCAGGACGACCTTGGTGTTGGGGTCGTCGGCGGCGTCGTCGATGAAATCGACCTCTGACAGGTCCGCCTTGTTGCCGAGACTGACGAACCTTGAGAACCCGAGGCCGTTCTTGAAGCTCCAATCGAGGATGGCCGCCTGGAGGGCGCCGCTTTGGGAGACGAAAGCAATCTCGCCCTTGATGGCCAGTCCGGGGGCGAAAGACACGTTCACCGGGGTATGGGTGTCCATCATCCCGAGGCAGTTCGGGCCGAGCATGCGCATCCCGTAGCGGTGGCAGATGTCGAGCAGCTTGCGTTCGCGTTCGAGCCCTTCCTTGCCGACTTCCTTGAATCCGGCGGTGATGGTCACCAGATGTTTGACGCCCTTGCGCCCGCACTCCTCGGCCACCGGGATGATGGCGGGGGCCGGGATGACCAAGGCGACCAGGTCGATCGGCCCGGGGGCGTCGGTGATCGAGGGGTAGCACTTCAGGCCGAGGATCTCGGATTCCTTGGGGTTGATCGGATAGACCTTCCCGGTGTAGCCGCTCTGAACGGCGTTCTTGACCACCGAGTGCCCGATCTTCCCCTCGGTCTTCGACGCCCCGACGATGGCGATGGCTCTTGGGTTGAAGAACGATGCGAGGGAGGCCTGCGGCACCTGCTCCACTTCCTTCGCGCGGGCGCGACGACGCGTCTCGGTCCGACGGTAGGCGACGGCCATGAGGTTCAACTCCTTCGGCGTGGGTTAGAGCAGAGAGAGCTGCGACAGTTCTGACGAAGGGGTCAAGGCCGAAGATTTTTCCTTTTGCTTCCTAAAGCATAGTCTAACACATTTCCCCTGGTCATTAAACCCCCGGGCTGGAAGTAGCGCTTTTCCGTCTGTTGTCCAATTATGATTATTCCCCCGCCGAGGCGAGCCTGGGCCAGAGGTTTTTCCCGTGGCCGCCGGCCCTCGGCCCGATTGACTTTCCCGGACTCGAACATAATAAGACCCGCCGGCGTCTCCGAGCGGGTCCACGGGAGGCGGCGGGGTTTCTAGGCTTTCCACGGAAGGAGCTTGCGCCTGATGGGCGACATCTACCGGGCGACCTTCGCCGGAAGCATCTGGGCCACGTTGGCCAAAGCCGTCCTGCTGCTCGGTGGCTACCTGGCCAACCTCTCCCGCTTCAACCTCTACAACCTGCTTGGCAGCATCTTCGTGGGGTCCATCCGAGCCCCCTGGACCCTCGTCAACGGCGTCGGATTGGGCATCGACCTGGTCCTTGGCGTCGCCGCCGGGCTCGTCTACGCCAGCCTCGCCAAGCAGCGGTCCAACGTCTTCTGGGGCATCCTCTACGGCATCGCCCTGTGGATCGCCGCCGGGCTGGCCATCTATGCCTTCAGCCTGGGCCCGACGATGTGGTCGATGGGCCGCCGGACCGCCCTCGTCACCCTGATCGGGTTCGGGACTTACGGCGCGGTCTTAGGTGCGACCCTCGCCACTGCCGTCAAGGACAAGGCCCGGGTGTAAGGCCGGCTTCGGGGCGGCCGCGGGCGCCGAATCGGGCTCGGGCGCCCCGTCGAGCCCCTTCAACAGATCGCTGAGGGCGAAGAGGTCGAAGGGCTTCGTCAAGTGCCGGTATGCGCCGGCGTCCAGGGCGTTCCGGGCCACCCCCTGCTCGGCATGCCCGCTCAAGGTGATCACCCTGGCCCGCCGGTTGGCCTTCAAGACCAGCCTCGTGGCGGCCATGCCGTTCATGACCGGCATGGACACGTCCATGAGGACGACGTCGGGGCGCAGTTCCTCCGCCATCTCGACGGCCCGGAGCCCGTTCTCGGCCTCGCCGACGATGGTGAACCCTGGGTCTTCGCTGAGGAAGAGCCGCAGCATCTCTCGTGTTGGTGCATAGTCGTCGGCGATGAGTATCCTGACCACCGTGGGCCACCCTTCTACAAAACGCCACAGTACTTGTTTCGTGACCACTGGCATTGCTTTTCCCGGTCGTCCTTTCGCCCTATTTATCGATGTTCCTCCTGCGAAGGCCGACCATTTCGTTCGACAAGCCTCGACGGGACAATCCATCCATGATGTTCTAGCTGGAGCTCAGCATGCCAGAGGGCTTGCCTCTCAGGGAGCGGGGGTGAGGACGGCGACGAAACGCGTCACTGGTTCGTCGACAGTCAGGTAGGCCCAACCGCCACCGGTGTCCAAAGATAGTCGATACGCGGCCGAGGCCTTGGCCTCGGCCGTTTCGCCGGCCAGGGGCACGGCCAGGGTCACGCCGGCCAGTGAGGCCTGGCCCTCGACCTCGATGGCCAGGCCCGTGCCACTGCGGCGGACATCCAGGCGGGTCCGACCGGCCCGGTCGAGGAAGGTCGCATAATCGCTCATCGTGGCCACGGTCAGCCGTCCGGCCTGCGCCTGGCGGGCGACCTCGCCGGCC
>JAJZPE010000158.1 GCA_021811325.1 Bacillota bacterium | reverse complement strand
GTGATGGGGTCCTGAAAGGACGGCTCAAGAGGTGAAGGGGGGGTAACAGGCTCCAACACTTCGGGGGATCAAAGGACCTTGGCCCGACTCCGAATCCTTGATAGACACGGGAGGGTGATTTGATGCTCAGGAACAAGAAGCTCTTCGCCTTGGTCAGCGTGCTCCTGGTCCTGGCGCTCCTGGTTCCCGGCTGCAGCTCGGGCTCCAAGTCCACGAAAAAGGAACCAGACAAGATGAAGGTGGCTTTCATGTACGTCGGGCCGGTCGGTGACGCCGGCTGGACGTACGAGCATGACCGCGGCCGCAAGTACCTTCAGGAGAAACTGCCCTGGGTCGAGACCAGCTACGTCGAGAGCGTGCCCGAGGGCGCCGACGCCGAGCGGGTCCTGACCGAACTGGCCGAGAAGGGCAACAAGGTCATCTTCGCCACCAGCTTCGGCTATATGGACTACATCATCAAGGTGGCTCAGAAGTACCCCAACGTCATCTTCATGCATTGCTCAGGTTACAAGACGGCCGCCAACGTGGGCACGTACTTCGGCCAGATCGAGCAGCCTCGGTACCTGTCGGGCATCGTGGCCGGCAAGATGACCAAGAGCAACGTGCTCGGGTATGTGGCGGCCCACCCCATCCCGGAGGTCATCCGGGGGGCCAACGCCTTCACCCTCGGGGTCCTTTCGGTCAACCCGAAGGCCAAGGTCAAGCTGGTCTGGACGAACACCTGGTATGACCCGGCGGCCGAGAAGGAAGCCGGCAAGAGTCTCCTTGAGGCCGGCGCCGACGTCATCGCCCAGCACCAGGACACCCCGGGTCCACAGCAGGCGGCTGAGGAGAAGGGCAAGTACGGCATCGGCTACAATTCCGACATGCGGTCGTACGCTCCCCACGCCAACCTGACTTCCCCCATCTGGAACTGGGGTCCGTACTATGTGAAGACGGTCCAGGCGGTCAAGGACGGAACCTGGAAGACCGAGCAGTACTGGGGGACCATGGCTGACGGCGTGGTCGACCTCGGGCCCTTTGGTGACGCCGTCCCCGAGGACGTGAGGAAGCTCGTCGAGCAGAAGAAGCAGGACATCCTGTCGGGCAAGCTCGTCGTCTTCGCCGGCCCGCTCAAGGACCAGAAGGGCGCCGTCCGGGTCAAGGAAGGCGAGAAGATGACCGACCAGGAAATCTTGAACATGAACTGGTTCGTCAAGGGCATCGAAGGGACCATCCCGAGCAAGTAGGCACCTGATGAGAATGGCCGGGGGCCGGGGCTCCGCGTGGGTCCCGCCCCCGGCTGATGGGCCGATTGGGGGGCAACCGATGAGCGTGGGACCGAACCCCGTGGAGATGCGCGGAATCACCAAACGTTTCCCCGGCGTCCTGGCCAACGAGCGGGTCGACTTCACCGTCCGGGCCGGCCGGATCCATGCCCTCCTGGGCGAGAACGGGGCCGGCAAGAGCACGCTGATGAGCGTCCTCACGGGTCTGTACCGGCCCGACGAAGGCGAGATCTATATCCGTGGCCAGAGGACGGTTCTGCGGTCGCCGGGCGAAGCCATCGACCTCGGCATCGGCATGGTCCACCAGCATTTCCGGCTGGTCCGCCCGTTCACCGTGGCCGAGAACGTCGTCCTGGGACACCGGTCTCAGGGGTTCTTCTACCGCCGCAAGGAAGTCGAGCGGAGGATCGAGGAGCTGTCGTCCAGGTACGGGCTGCGGGTCGACCCAGCGGCCAAGGTCTGGCAGCTCTCCGTGGGCGAGCAGCAGCGGGTGGAAATACTGAAGGCGCTCTACCGCGGGGCCGAGATTCTCATCCTTGATGAGCCGACGGCGGTCCTCACCCCCCAGGAAGCCAAGGAGCTCTATCGGACCCTCCGGCGGATGGCCGACCAGGGGCAGGCCGTTGTCTTCATCACCCACAAGCTGGGGGAGGTCATGGAGGCCGCGGATGTCATCACCGTCCTGCGCGGTGGGCGGAACGTGGCGACGGTGCCCAAGGCCGAGACCAACCAGCGCGAGCTGGCCCGGATGATGGTCGGGCGCGACGTCTTCCTCGACCAGTCGAAAGAGCCGGTCGAGAAGGGCGAGACCGTCCTGGAACTTCGCGAGCTCCACGCCCTGAACGACAAGGGCCTGCCCGCCCTGCGCGACCTGTCGCTGAAGGTCCGGGCGGGCGAGATTGTCGGCGTCGCCGGCGTGGCCGGGAACGGTCAGCGTGAACTGGCCGAGGCCATCACCGGCCTGCGGCGGGTCCAGAAGGGCAAGGTCCTCATCGCCGGCGCCGACCTGACCAACCGCTCCCCGCGGGAGATCATCGACGCGGGCGTGAGTCACATTCCTGAAGACCGCCTGGGCATGGGCCTCGTCCCGGGCCTGGGGGTTCACGACAACGTCATCCTGAAGGACTACCGGTTGCCCCCGATCTGTTCCGGACCCCTGCTGAAGCCCAGGGCCATCCACCGCCGGGCCGTGGAGCTCGTCGAGCGCTTCGACGTCAAGGTGGCCGGCCTCGACTCGCCGGTACGCCTCCTCTCCGGGGGCAATCTTCAGAAGCTCCTCCTGGCCCGGGAGATCTCGGCCCGGCCGAAGCTCATCGTGGCCATGCTCCCGACCCGGGGCCTCGACGTCGGGGCGACCGAGGCCATCCACCGGATGCTGCTGGCCCAGAGGGCGGCCGGGTCGGCCATCCTCTTCGCTTCGGAGGACCTCGACGAGATCCTTCAGCTCTCGGACCGCGTGGCGGTCATCTGCGAGGGCCGGATCATGGGCGAAAGGCCGCCCGAGGGGGCCGACATCGAGGAGATCGGCCTGTTGATGGCCGGCTCGAAGGGCGACGCGAGACGAGAAGGAGGGCGAGGGGCATGAGCGGCGCGAAGGGCTTCATCCGCTTGGAGAAGCGGCCCAAGCCGTCCCCGCTGCTGACCTTCCTGGTGCCGGCCATGTCCGTGGTCCTGGCCCTGGCCCTGGGGGCGGTGTTCCTCGCCGTCACCGGGTACAGCCCGGCCAAGGTCTACTCGACCATGCTTTCCGGGGCCTTCGGGAGCCAGTACGGGATTTCCGAGACCGTCGTCAAGGCCATCCCGCTGATGCTCGCCGGGCTGGGCGTGGCCGTGGCCTTCCGGATGCTCCTCTGGAACATCGGGGCCGAGGGTCAGCTCTACATGGGCGCCTTCGCCGCGAGCTGGGTGGCCCTGACCTTCCCCGGACTGTCGAAGCCGGTCCTGTTGCCGGCGATGTTCCTGGCCGGCGCCGTCGCCGGCGGGGTCTGGGGGCTCCTGCCGGCCCTTCCGCGGGCCTACTTCGGCGTCAACGAGGTCATCACCAGCCTGATGCTCAACTACGTGGCCATCTACTGGGTCGACTACCTGGTCTACGGACCGTGGAAGGACCCGCGGGGCTACAACTTCCCGTTGACCCCGCCGTTCAGCCCGTCGGCCCAGTTGCCGACCCTCGGGCAGACCCGGGTCCACCTGGGCCTGGTCTTCGCCCTGGTCGCCGCGGCCACACTGTACCTGGTCCTCCGCCGCCTGAAATGGGGCTACGAGATCCGCGTCATCGGTGAGTCCGCGACGGCGGCCCGTTACGCCGGGATGAATATCGCCCGGAACATCCTCTTGGTGATGTTCCTCAGCGGCGGGCTGGCCGGCCTGGCCGGAATGTCGGAGGTCAGCGGGATCACCCACCGTCTGCAACACGGGATCTCGCCCGGCTACGGCTACACGGCCATCATCGTCGCCTGGCTGTCGAAGCTCAACCCGATCGCCCTCATCGGCGTGTCCTTCTTCCTTAGCGCCCTCCTCGTCGGCGGCTACTCCATCCAGACGAGCGGCCTCCCGGCGGCGACCGTCTCCATGCTCCAGGGGGCGATCCTCTTCTTCGTCCTCGGCGGGGACATCCTGATCAACTACCGGTTCAGGTTCGGGTCCGGCCGGGCCGGGGCGACCGCGGTCGACCGCTCGGCGCGGCGTCCGGCCGTGGGGGAGTGAGCCCATGCAGGAATCAATGTGGATCGCCATCCTGACCGCCACCGTGACCGCCGGCACGCCGCTCCTCTACGCCGCCCTGGGCGAGGTGCTCGCCGAGAGGGCCGGCGTGATGAACCTCGGGCTCGAAGGGATGATGCTGGTCGGGGCGATGACGGGGTTCAGCGTGACGGTCAGGACCGGCAATCCCTGGCTGGGCCTGCTGGCGGCCATGGGCGCGGCCGGGGTGCTGGCTCTCGTGCACGCCTTCCTGACCGTCGGCCTGCGGGCCAACCAGGTCGTCAGCGGCCTGGCCCTGACCATCTTCGGCACCGGCCTTTCGGGGTACCTGGGCAAGCCGATGGTCGGCATTCCGGCCAAGGCCACCTTCAAGACCTGGGCCCTGCCGTGGCTCGGCGACATTCCCGTCATCGGCCCGGTCCTGTTCCATCACGACGCCCTGGTCTACCTGACCTACCTGCTCGTCCCGGCCATCTGGTTCTTCCTGTACCACACCCGCCCGGGGATGAACCTGAGGGCGGTCGGCGAGAACCCGGCGGCCGCCGATGCTGTGGGCATCGACGTCTCCGCTACCCGTTACGCCTACGTGGTCGTCGGCGGGCTGCTCTCCGGGGCGGCCGGGGCCTATCTCTCCCTGGCCTACGCGCCCTCATGGCTCGAGAACATGACCGCCGGGCGCGGCTGGATAGCCGTCGCTCTGGTCATCTTCGCCATGTGGGACCCGGTCCGGGCCATGCTGGGGGCCTATCTCTTCGGCGGCGTCGACGCCCTGACGTTCCGCCTCCAGGCGCTGGGCGTGCTCATTCCGTCGTTCTTCCTGAAGATGCTCCCGTACGTGTTCACCATTGTCGTCCTGATCGTTTCCACTCGGGAGACGCTCCTCCGGAAGTCGGCCGCGCCGGGTGCCCTCGGCCTGACCTATGACCGCGAAGGACGATGACCCGCGTTTTCACAGGAAGGTGAGGCAGATGCCCAATTACGTCTACGGCCCGACGTTCGACGAGATGCTCCACCCCGACCACATCCCGGGGGACATCCGGAAAAGGGCCCTGAAGGCCCTCAAGGAGGCCCCTCTCGACCCCATCAACCTCTTCAACATCACCTGGAAGGACCCGGAGAACAGGGTCCGCTACATCGTCCTCGAGAAGGCCCTGACGGGCGTCGAGGCCAACATCGTCGTCCTCTATGGGAAGGATTTCCCGACCGGCAGCCACAAGGTCGGGCCGACCTACTCGGTGGCCATGGAGAAACAGCTCCACGGGGAGATCGAGCCCGGGGTGCACACCCTGGTCTGGCCGTCGACGGGCAACTACGGCATCGGCGGGGCCTGGGTCGGTCCCAGGCTCGGCTACAAGTCGGTCGTCGTCCTGCCGGAGCTGATGAGCCAGGAGCGCTTTGACCGGAT
>JAJZPE010000157.1 GCA_021811325.1 Bacillota bacterium | reverse complement strand
GGCGAACAGGTGGCGCTCATACGGGCGCTTGTTGCCGGTCGGCCCGGCGACGAAGATCTCCTGGATGAGGTCCAGGGTCAGGCGGTTGAGGCCGCCCACGTCCAGGGCCCCGGTCTCCTGGTAGTAACTCTCGATCTGTTTCAGGTAGACGCTGGCCGTGGCCAGGTAGCCGTAGGCCCGCCGGAAGAGGCGCCCGACCTCGCGGTTAAGCCGCATGATCGGCTCCCGGTTGCGGCGCATCCCCTCCACGTCCCAGTAGTCGCCGAGGTGGATGATCTCGTCCACGGCCCCCGGGTTCTTGGGGTCGACGATGTGCGGCGCCGTCCCGTCGATCATCGCCACGTCGAGGGCCGGAATGACCACGCCGTCCAGCGAGCCGTTGTCCGACGAGCAACACATGAACTCGAGGTCGAAGCCCATCTCGGCGAGATCGTTGGCGACCTTCCGCATGAAGCTGGACTTGCCGACGCCGGGGCCGCCCTTGAGGACGAAGATCCTGGCCGCGTCAGGCCTGATGATATAGTCGTAGAATGACTTGAAGCCCTGTGACGTGTTCCCGCCCGGGAAGACCTTCTTGATCGAACCGCTTTTGGCCATGTGTCCCGTATTCCCCCTCACGGTCGGCCCGATTCCGGTCCCCCGACGTCGGGCTGCCCGCCAACATACTATTGACGGGCGAAAGGATTGGTGAGGATGGCGTCCTATGCGATTTGGGCGTTTGTCCGGCCCCTCGACGAAACGGCTCGGTCCGCTCCCTTTTTTTCAATAGAAAATTAACTGAAAGGGAGGATTTTTCGGTTTAGCTGTTGAATCAATATCATCAAAACAGGGACAGTGTCCCAGGATTGGAAGGTCAATCATGAAACACATCGAGGCCACGATCAAGGTCATCGAGCTCTTGTGCGCCACCGACAACGCCGTGGGCGTCAGGGAGGCGGCCAGAGCCGTCAACATGTCCAAGAGCGTCATCCAGCGGACGCTCCAGGGCCTACAGGAAGCGGGCCTCTCGACCACCACGCCCGATGGACGGTATCGCGCGGGGCCCAAGCTCTACGGATTGGCGGCGGCGGTGCTGTCCCGGTTCGAGCTGAGGGAAGCGGCCCGCGCCGTCATGCAGGAAATGTGGGACCGCTGCCAGGAGGGGGTCTATCTGGGCCTCTTGGACCGCGAGGAACTGGTGTTTGTCGACAAGATCGATTCCCTGCATCCCATCCAGTATGTTCTTCCCCTGGGCCAACGGACTCTGCTCCACGTCGGGGCTGCGGGGAAGGCGGTGCTGGCCGCCTTCTCCACAGATGAGGTAGAGAAGGTGATAAGGGACAAAGGACTCTCGAAGCAAACCCCACGGACCATCACCGACCGGTTGCGGCTCGTGACCGAACTCGACAAGACAAGGCAGCGGGGATACGCGTTAAGCGTTGGAGAGCGGATCATCGGAGCGGTCGGCATCGCCGCTCCGATCATAGACGCCCTGGGAAAGCCCGTCGGCTCTTTTGTCATCACCATTCCTGAGTCGAGGTTCAAGCGGGCGGACGAGGGCGACCTGGCAAAGGTGGTGATGTGGGGAGCCAAGCGTTTGTCAATGTCCTTGGGGTTCTTGGATGAGCTACCAAAGCTCGAAGCAGAGGCCGAATCCGCCCGGAGGTCCAGCTCAAGGCGGCTGGTGACATCCCGAAGGACGGAAGCACCTCAGGCCAAGACCACGACCGAGAAGCGGAAAGGGGTCAAGTGATTTTGAGCCGACTGATCGATCTGACGCAGGAGATTTATAACGGGATGCCGGTCTACCCGGGTCACCAGAGGACGGCCATCTTCCAGGTCAAGACCCACGAAGAGACCAAGCTTCAATACAAGACCGAGCACACGTCGACCACGCTTGGGATCCTCTTTTGCGACCACGGACCCACCCATGTTGATGCCATCAACCACATCGACTCCCGCCCGGACGCTCCTTCCATTGACCAGCTTCCGCTCGAGCTTTTCTACACCAAGGCGATCTGTCTCGATGTCTCGTCGGTCAAACCGGATCAGTACATGACCGTCGAGGTCTTGAAGGACGCGCTCACCCGCTCGGGCCTGACCATCAAGCCGAATAGTGCCGTCCTCTGCTACACCGGCCATTACAACCGCAACTACCACAACCCCGAGAAATGGCTCTACGAGTATCCCGGTCTCGACCGCGGCGCCATGCTCTTCCTGGCGGACCAAGGGGTGATCAACGTCGGGATAGATGCCCCGAGCATTGACGCCGCCATCGAGCTGAAGCTCAAGCACTACCCTGCCCACCGCGTCTGTCGTGAGAGGCAGATGGTGAACACGGAAAACCTGGCCAACCTCGACCAGGTAGCCGGCCGGGAGTTCATCTTCAGTTGCCTGCCGTTGCCGATTCGTGGCGGGACCGGGTCTCCGATTCGGGCGGTAGCGATTTTCGAGGACTGATCATAACCTTCGTTGCTGAAAGGGGATAGCACACTTGTTGATCCGTGGTGGTCAAGCCATCGTCAACGCTCTTACCGGGGAGGGAGTCCGTTACGTCGGCGGCCATTCTGGGGACGCCACCTACGAGGTCCTCGACGGGCTCCACGACCGCACCGACATCAAGAACATCCTGACCCGCCACGAGCAAGGTTCCGTATATATGGCCGACGGGTTCAACCGGGCCTATGGGCGGCCTGCCTTCGTCCCGCTGGTGACCAAGGGGCCGGGTAACGGCAACATCATCGGCGCCCTTGGCAACGCTCACGTTGACGCGGTCCCGATGGTGGTCCTCCAGGGCCAGAGCCCTCAGGCCTTGTTGGACAAAGGCGGGCTGCAAGAAGCGCCCCACCTGGACATCGTCCGCGGTGTGACCAAGTGGGGATGCCGGATCACCACCCCGACGAGGATCCCGGAGATGATGCGCCGGGCCTTTACGGTGGCCAGGGCCGGCCGGCCGGGCCCGGTGGTGGTCGAGATCCCGATGGACATCACCGCCGCCGACATCGAGGAGGAAAAGGTGGCGTATAACCCGGCGCCGGAAAACCTGGCCTTCGTGTCCGACCCGGAGACTGTAAAGGCGGTGGCCCGGGCGATCGCCGAGGCCGAGCGGCCGGTCCTTTACGTCGGGCACGGGGCCCTGTGGTCGGGCGCTTCGGACGTCCTGGTCGAACTGGCCGAGACGTTCGGCATTCCGGTGATGACCACCCTCAACGGGAAGAGCGCCTTCCCCGAGAAGCACCCCCTCTCCCTGGGGCTAGGTGGTTACCCGGTGGCGGTCTATAGCTCCCCGATGGCCAAGGCCTTCGCGGACCAAGCCGACCTGGTCATCGCCGCGGGCACCAGCTTCAAGGAATATGCCACCTGCCAGTGGTTGCCGTTGCCGAAGGGGGCCAAGCTGGTCCACATCAACTCGGACTACCTCGAGTTTGGGAAGGCCTACCCGGCCGACTACTCGCTGCTCTCCGACATCCGCCTGGCGCTCCTGGCCATCTCCCGTGAGCTGGCTTCCCTGGTCAATGCGGCGCAGGCGCAGAAGCGCCGGAAGTCCTTCGAGGCCGAGATCGCCGAGCTCAAGGCGAAGTGGCTGGCCGACTGGCAAGGCAAGCTGAACTCGGACGAAGTCCCCATAAACCCGTACCGGGTCACCCACGAAGTGATGAGCCTTTTCAAGCCCGAGGAGACCATCGTCCTGCACGACGCGGGGACTGTCCGGGCCTACGTGGCCCAGCACTACCTGAGCGACGGGCCGAGGAGCTTCATAGGGTTCGGGGGCAACAGCGCGATGGGCTGGTCCGTGCCCGCCGCGATCGGCGCGAAGCTCGCCCGGCCGGACAAGGTCGTCATTGACTTCGTCGGTGACGGCTCCTTCGGCATGACCGGCATGGAGGTCGAGACGGCCGCCAGGCACAAGGTCAAGGTGATCTACGTCTTGATCAACAACGGCGTCCTCAACGCCGTCAAGATGGGGCAGACCGGCAACTACGATAAGCGGTGGACGTGGACCGAGCTCTCGGGCGACTACACCAAGGTGGCCGAAGGCCTGGGGGCCATGGCCCAGAAGGTCGATCGCCCGGAGAAGATCCGGCCGGCCCTGGAGAAGGCCCTGAAGGCCGATGGCCCGGCCCTCATCGAGGTCATCGCCAAGCCCGGCGAACCGCTTCCTTACGCCGGCCCGAAGCCGCCGTATCCCAATCGACCGAAGAAGAAGTAGCCCCGGCCGTGCCGGGAGCAATGGGAGGTCCTGATGGTGAAGGTGTATCGGAACCTGCGCCTCTTGAGTCTGGCCCTGGTCGTCGTCCTTTCCCTGGGCACGCTCGCCGGATGCTCCGGAAAGGCGTCCCGGAAGACGATTCTGGTGGGGGCCTCGCTTTCGTTGAGCGGCAACCTCGCCCGCAACGGTCTCGACCAGCAGCGGGGCTATGAACTCTGGCGCGACGCGGTTAACGCGGCCGGCGGCATCACGGGGAAGAAAGTGGAACTCAAAGTCTACGACGACAACTCCGACCCCCAGACGGCGGCCAAGCTTTATGAGAAGCTGATCACCGATGACAAAGTCGATCTTCTGATCGGGCCATACGGCAGCAGCGTGACGATGGCCGCCAGTACGGTGGCGGAAAAATACAAGATGGTCATGGTCACCCCAGGCGCGTCATCCAAGGAGATCTGGGAGCGGGGTTACAAGTATACCTTCCAGATGCTGACCCCGGCCCGGTATCAACTCCACCAGGCCCTGCAGCTGGCGAAGGAAAAGGGCTACAAGACGGTGGCCATCGTCTCGGCCGACTCGGCCTTCCCCCGCGACCTGGCCAACGGGGCCGCCGCATCGGCCGTGGACCTTGGCCTGCAGGTCATCTTTAGGGAGGAATACCCTGAGAAGGCCACCGACCTCTCGTCCTTGGTCATGAAGCTGAAGAAGGCCAACGCCGACGTCCTCATAGCCGGTTCGTACCTGCCGGACGCGGTCTTGCTCGTGCGGCAGATGAAGGAAGCCAACTACGGGCCGAAGATGATCCAGTTCGGGCCCAATGGTCCCGCCCTGCCCGACTTCGCCAAGTCGCTCGGGGCCGCCGCCGAGAACACGCTGGGCGTGTCTCAGTGGGAGCCGAGCGCGACCTTCCCTGGTTCCGCCGACTTCGTAAAGGCCTTCACCGCCAAGTATCCGAACGAGATGCCCTCGTACTCCGTGGCCGGCGCCTATGCGGCGGGGCAGATCCTGCAGAAGGCCATCGAGAAGGCGGGCTCCCTGAAGCAAGACCAGCTCCTACAGGCTCTCTACGCGGTGGACGTGACCACCATCTTCGGCAAGTTCAAGGTCGATCAGACCGGCGCGCAGGTGGCCCACGAGGCCGTGCTCATCCAGATTCAAAAAGGGGCCAAGAAGGTCGTCTACCCGAAGACCGTCGCGG
>JAJZPE010000156.1 GCA_021811325.1 Bacillota bacterium | reverse complement strand
GGCTTCAGGAAGAGGTTCATCGGGGCCGGGCCGAAGGAGCCGTAGAAGCCCGGGGTGGCGTGGCCGGTCGACTTCTTGCCGGGCTCCCGCCCCGCGGTGTAGCTGTCGTAAACGACGTTCTTGGCGACGCCGTTCTCGATCAGCATCAGCTTCTGTTTGGGCACGCCTTCGAAGTCGAAGGGCATGACCGTGCCGGCCGGGTCGAGGCCGTCGTCCCAGAGGGTGATGCTCTCGCCGACGATCTTCTGGCCCAGTCGGCCCACGAGGAAGCTGCGCCCCTCCTGAAGGGCCAGAGCCGAGAAGCCGAGACGGGACAGGTAGTTGACGAGGTTGAACACGGCCAGCTCTTCCAGGATGACCTCGTACTCGCCGGGCTCGACCTTGGCCGATTCGACGCTATCGGCGCACTTCTTGACAGCCACGTCGGCCACGGCGCCCGGGTCGATCTGGGAGGCGTCGGCGGAGTTCTCCTCGGCGTACCCCGAACTGGTCGGCGACATGGCCACGGTGACCAGCGAGGCGCTGGTGCCGGCGTGGTAGGCGCGGACCCCGAGGGAGTTGCCGACGGCCAGCTCGCGCGCGCCGGTGGAGAAGGCCCCGGCGGCCTCGAAGCCCTTCTTCTTGGCCCGGGCGATGACCGCCTCGACGGCCTTGGCCCGGTCCTCCGGGCTCATCTCGGCCGTCCGCGGGCTGAACCCGTCGACCTCCGGCACCGGCGACGGACCAGGCAGGGACTTGAAGTCCGGGTTCTCCCGCTGCAGCCGGGCGATCTCGGCGGCCTTCTCGACGGTCCGCCGGACGGAACCTTCGTCGAGGGCGTTCGCCGAAGCGCTGCCGATCTTCTTCCCCATGATGACCCGGACGGCCACGGTGGCGTCCTTCTCGCCGACGTTCTGGTGGATGTGGCTCTGGGCGAAGCGGGTCAGGTAGCTGTCCTCGCCTCGCAGAAGGACCTCGGTCTGGTCCCCGGGCGAGTGCTTCAGGGCCTGCTCGATGAGCTTGAGCGCGTTCTCGCGGCCTACCATTTGCCGACACCTACTCTCACGTTCCGGAAGCGGCTCGGCGCGGCGCCATGGCCGACATGAGCCCCCTGCGGGGGTTCGCCCTTGCCGCAGTTGGGGAGGCCCCAGAGGTGCCATTCCTTCTTCCCCGCCACGGCGTCGAGGGAGCCCCAGAACTGCGGGGTTATCCCGGTGTAGGTCGGGTTCTTGAGCATCGCCCCGAGCGCCCCGTCCTTGATCTCCCAGGCGACCTCCGTCCCGAACTGGAAGTTCAGGCGCTTGTCGTCGATCGACCAGGACCGGTTGGTGGCCATGTAGATGCCGTCTTTCGTGTCCTTGATCATCTCGTCCAGGGTCCAGTCGCCCGGCTCAAGGTTGATGTTGGTCATCCGGATTATGGGCAGGCGGTTCCAGCCGTCGGCCCGCATCGTCCCGTTGGACTTCTGGCCCAGCTCGGCCGCGGTCTCACGGGAGGTCAGGTAGTTCTGGAAGAGGCCGTGGTCCATGATCACCGTGCGCTGGCCGGGGACGCCTTCGTCATCATACCTGAAGGAGCCCAGGCCGCCCGGGAGGGTCGCGTCGGCGACGATGTTGACCTTGTCGGAGCCGTAACGGAAGTTGCCGAGTTTCTCCGTGGTCAGGAAGCTGGTTCCGGCGTAGCTGGCCTCGGTCCCGAAGACCCGGTCGAGTTCGATGGGGTGTCCGCAGGACTCGTGAATCTGTAGGCCGAGCTGTGAGCTCTCGAGGATGAGGGTGGTCGTCCCGCTCGGGCACTGCTTGGCCGTCAGCAGGGCAACGGCGTCCTTGGCCGTCTGCTCGGCGTGGCGGGCCAGGTCGAGGCCTTCGATCCATTCATAGCCGGCCTGGCTGACGTCACCGCCGAAGGAAGCCGGGTACGAGCGGCGCTGCAGCTCACCCTGGTCGACGGCGGTGGCCGAGAGGCCGCCGCCGCTCTCGGTAATCTCCTGCTCGATGAACGAGCCCTCGGTGCTGGCGAAGGTGGTCTTCTCCCGCCAGAACCCCATCTCGCTGTCGGCCACGCGGACCTTCGGGTCGGTCCGGAGCAGCCGGTCGCTCTCGAGGAGCGTGGCGATCTTGTCCTCCAGCTTGACCTCGAACGGGTCCTTGGCGACCTTGCTCTTCCACGAGTCCTTGACCGCCGGCAGCGGGCTGAGCTCGAACGGCCGGTCCTTCCGCGCCAGGCCACTGGCCTTGGCGATCTTCACGGCCATCTCCGCCACCGACTTGACCTCGTCCTCCTCGAACCGGGAACTCGAGGCGAAACCCCAGGCCCCCTGGTAGAGGACGCGGATGCCGAAGCCCTTGGACTCTGAGGACCGCAGGGCCGAGACGATTCCGTTCTTGACGTGGATCGACTCGCTCTTGTCCTCGACGACCCGGATGTCGGCGTAGTCGGCACCGCTCTGTCTGGCCCGTTCGAGGGCCAGGCGGGTGAGGTCGGGCATGCCCATCCCTCCTTTGTCATCAGCGCTTGCCATCAAGGCGCCATGGGATTAGCTTTTAGACCAACCGCCTTCATTTCCTGCGCCGGCCGGAAAAGTTTTTTACGGTTAGCGAAATAAATCCCGGTCGGCTCGCCGCCACGAAAGCCTGTATTTTCTCGTCTCTTGATGCCAAGATGAATGTCATCTGACAGCAGGCCGATCCTTCGCGCCCAAAGGCCGGGTGCCCATAGCGGGACTGTCGGCCAAGACGCCGTCAGAAGGCCACGCCGCCAAGGACGACGATCACGTCGGCCAAGAAGCGCAGGGACGTGCAAGCCAGCGCCGTCGCCGCGAAAGCCCGTTCTGCGGCCAGCAGGATGATGCGGCCCCCCGGAGACGTCCGGCTCGGCCAGTCGTTACAGGAACGCTCGGGCCTTGATGCCTGCGATGGTCCGTCCATCGTGAACCCTCAGTCAGGTCAGGCATAAATGCTTCGCAGAGCGCCGTTCATCTCCTCTTGGCAGGTGTTGGCCGGCACGCGTTGTAATCTTCCGTCAGAGGAGCCCCGATGATGGGAGGAGTGCCAGGTGATCGAAGCCTACCTGACCGAGACGGGCCGGCGGCTTAGGGAGGAGGTCCGGGGCTTCGTCCGCGAGGACGTGCCGAAGGACCTCATCCTGGCCATGGACGGCGAGAAGATCCATTACCCGCGGGAGTTCCTGGAGCGGGCGGCCGCCCGGCACCTCCTGGGGCTGCGCTTCCCGGCCGAGTATCGCGGCCGAGGCCTGCCCTGGACGGAAGAGGTCGTCGCCATCGAGGAGGTCGGCGTCCTCGGCACCGCCCTGGCCTGCCTGTACTCCCTGCCGAGCATCGTCGGCGAGGCCCTGAATGTCTTCGGGACGCCGGAGCAGAAGGTCAGGTACCTTCGGCCGACCCTGGAGGGACGGCTGACCACGGCCGAGGCGCTGACCGAGCCGCGCGGCGGCTCGGACTTCTTCGGCACGACGATGAAGGCCAGTCGTGATGGCGACCACTACCGGCTGAACGGCCAGAAGCGCTTCGTCGTCGGGGCCGAGGGGGCCGACTATTTCCTCGTCTACGCCCGCACCGACCCGGGCGCCCCGCCCCACCGCGGGATAAGCGCCTTCATCGTCGAGCGCGGCCCGGGGGTCAAGGTCGAGTATGTCTACGGTTTGCTCGGGACGCGCGGCGGGGGCACCGGGCGGGTCCTCTTCCAGGACGCCCGGGTGCCGGCCGGGAACCTCCTCGGCCGGGAGAACGGCGCGGCCGACATCTTCTACCGGATGATGATCCCGGAGCGCCTGACCACCGCGGCCGGGTCTCTGGGGCTGGCCCGGGCGGCCTTCGACGTCGCCGCCAGGTACGCCACCAAGCGCAAGGCCTTCGGCCGTCGGATCAAGGACTTCCAGGCGGTCAGTTTCAAGGTCGCCGATTGCCTGACGAAGCTCGACGCGGCTTCGGCCATCGTCCACGCGGCGGCCTCCTCGGCCGACACCGACCCCGACTCCTCGCGGGTCCGCCGCCTCGTCTCCGAGGCCAAGAAGTTCGCCAGCGAGTCGGCCTGGGACGTGGTCAACCTGGCGATGCAGATCCTCGCCGGGATCGGCTACACGACCGTCTTCCCGGTCGAGCGCTACCTCCGCGACGCCCGGATCATGATGATCTGGACGGGGACGAACGAGGTCATGGACCTCATCATCCAGCACGAGTTCTTCTCCGGGCTCGAGGGCAAGGCCGGGCCGGCCGGGGTCGCGGCGACGCGGCCGGGCGGGCCGGTGCGCGACGTCGAGGCCGACGCGCGGGACGCCCGGGATGAGGAGAAGATCTATGAGTGACCCCCTCCCCGGATTGAAATCCGGGGATCCCCCGGGGCGGCCTTAAGCCGCCCTGGAGTCGCGGCTTGCATGAGCAGCCGCGGATTTGGCCTCCGCCCCGTCGACGGCCCCGCGGTAGCGCTTGCCCCGGGCAGAGGCGCGTGCTAAACTGGTCGTGTCTGTTTGGCCCGCCCGATGTGGTATACTAAGCCAAGTCCGATGGCGTTGAAGGGAGTCTGAGCTTTGAACCCGATCATGTTCCAGGCCGGCCCGATCGCCGTCCGCTGGTATGGGGTCCTGATGGCCCTCTCCGTCGGCATCGGCGCCTACTTGGCCTACCGGCAAGCGCAGGAGACTGGGGTCAGCGAGGACGACGTCCTGACGGTCATTCCCCTGGCTGTCATCCTCGGCCTCATCGGCGCCAGGATCGGCTACGTCGTCACCAACTGGGGCTACTACGCGGCCAGCCCCGGGGAGATCATCGCCACCTGGCACGGGGGCTTGTCCTTCCATGGGGCCATCATCGGCGGAATCGTCGCCATCCTCCTTTACGCGCGCTACAGCAAGATCAAGTTCTACCGGTTCGCCGACATGTTCGTCCCCGGGGTGGCCGTGGGCATCATCCTCGTCCGCATCGCCAACCTCATCAACGGCGAGTCCATGGGGCGGACCTTCGGCTCGTCGATGACCGCCCATCCGACGCAGATCTACGGCTCGCTCATCGGCGTGGTCCTCCTGATCATCGCCCTCCGGCAGCAGACCCGGCGGCATCTCTCGGGCTACATCTTCTGGTCCTTCGTCCTCTGGTATTCGGTCCTGCGGGCCGTGGTCGAGGAGACCTTCCGCGACAACCCGCTCTATCTTTGGGGTTATGTCAACCCGACCCTGGGCATCGGTCTCTTCACCCTGACCCAGATCGTCAGCGTGCCCCTGATCATCCTGGCGGCCTCCATGGTCCGCCGCATCGCCCAGCGTGAGCGGGCCGGGGCCCTTACCGGAGGTCCGGCCGTTCAGCCGGCGGGCGGCCCACTGGCCGGCCCGGAGGGGCCGACGGGGCCTGAGGGTGATCGGGCATAGATTGACATAACAGCAGACCGCCGCGGGCGACCGGGGCGGTCTG
>JAJZPE010000155.1 GCA_021811325.1 Bacillota bacterium | reverse complement strand
CCGGCGGCCGTCCGCGACTGCGCGGCCGTGGGCGTCAAGGCCGTGGTCCTGGTCACCCAGGGCTTCGGCGAGGCCGACGAGCGCGGTGCCCAACTCCAGGAGGAGATAATGGAGGCCGTCCGCGGCGCCGAGATGCGCCTGATGGGCCCGAACACGCTGGGCACGGCCAACATCTACGACCGCTTCTCCAGTTCCTTCATGCCCATCACCCGCCGGGAGCCCCTGCCCCTGAGCATCATCTGCCAGACCGGCTTCTTCCTGGCCCTGGACTTCGGGCCGTCGGTCGGGCTCGGCCTGGGCATCGACGTCGCCAACTCCCTCGACATCGGCTTCTACGAGGCCCTGCGGTATCTCGCCGAGGACGACCGGATCAGGCTCATCGCCATGCACGTCGAGGGGATCAAGGACGGGCGCCTCGTCTACGACCTGGCCCGGCGGGTCACGCCGAGGAAGCCGGTCCTTGCCGTGAAGACGGGGAGAAGCGCCGTCGGGGCTGAGGCGGCCGGGTCGCACAGCGGCTCCTTGGCCGGTGAGGATCAGGTCTACGAGGCCGCCTTCAAGGGCGCGGGCATCCTGCAACTGGACGACGTCGACGACCTCGACGACACGGCCAAGGCCTTCCTGCACCTGCCGCCGATGCGCGGTCCGCGGGTGGCGGTGATCACGACCACCGGCGGCGGTGGGATCATGGCCGCCGACGCCTGCGAGAAGCATGGGCTCGAGCTGACGGCGTTGACGGAGGACTCGATGGCCCGGCTCCGCGAGATCTACCCGTCCTGGATGGAGCCCGGGAACCCGTTCGACGTCTGGCCGGCGGCCATCGGCAAGTTCTACCCGCAGGTGTTCATGGACATTTTCAACATCGTCGTCGACGACCCCAACGTCGACGCCCTCCTGGCCATCGGCGGGGCTTTCCCGATCCCCGCCCTCGACGTGACGCCGTTCCTGAAAGCCACCGCTGAGGCGCGCCGCGACAAGCCCATCGTCTGGTGGGTCTACGGCGCCAACGCCGCCACGGTCGCCAGGGCGGCCGAGGAGAGCCGCCACACGGCCGTCTACCCGTCGCCCGAGCGGGCCATCCGGGCGCTGGCGCGGCTCAGCGAGTATTACGGGCGGATTCACGGACGCCGGCCGGAGCCCCCCGCGGCCTTCAGAGACACGGACCGGGCCGCGGCCAGGGCCGGGCTCGACCGGGCCGCTCCGGGGTCGTTCCTCGGGCCGGAGAGCTTCAGCGTCCTCGAGAGCTACCGCATCCCGGTGACCCCCTGGAAGGTCGTCGCCCGCAAGGGCGAGGCCATCGAGGCCGCGCGCGAGCTGGGCTTCCCGGTGGCGCTGAAAGGCCTCGGCCCCAACCTGGTCCACAAGAGCGAGGCCGGCGTGATAAGGCTGGGCGTGGAGACGGCGAGCGCCGTCGGCAAGGCCTTCGTCGAGGTGGTCAACGCGGCCCGGCAGGCCACCGGCGACGCCGATGGGGCCCTTGTCCAGAAGTACCTGACCGGCGGGCACGAGGTCATCCTCGGGGCCAAGCGCGACCCGGCCTTCGGCCCGGTGGTCCTGTTCGGCCTGGGTGGCGTCTACGCCGAGGTCTTCAAGGAGGTCGCCTTCGGGCTGGCCCCACTGTCCCGGGGCGAGGCCGAGGAGATGGTCAGGTCGATCAAGGGACTCGACATCCTGCGCGGGGCGCGCGGCCGGCCGCCGGCCGACCTCGACGCCGTCGTCGACGCCCTCCTCAGGCTGTCGGCCCTGGTGGCCGAGAACGAGGACATCCGCGAGATTGACATCAACCCGCTCCTCGTCTTCCCGAAGGGGCATGGCTGCCGGGCGGTCGACGCCCGGATCAGGGTCGGACAGGCGGCTATCCGTCCTTGAGCATCTCGACGAACTCGTACCGGTCCCCCGTTGGTCTCGTTGCTGATGGTTGCCGTAGGACCGGCAGCCGCCGAACATGCCACGCTCCAAGCGCCCATATACATGAACGGGGCACGAGGGGCGGGCTCTGAACGGCGCCCCTGGGGCCGGGAGGGGGCGGGCCGGGTGAACCAGGAATACCTCTTCTTGCTGATCATCCTCGGGCTTGGCATCCTGGGCCACAACCACCTGATCATCGAGGCCTCGATCATCCTCTTGGTCCTGAAGGTCGTGGGACTCGGCGACGTCTTCCCCTTCCTGGACGAGCACGGCCTCGATCTCGGCCTGCTCTTCCTGGTCATCGCCATCTTTGTCCCCTTCGCCTACGGCCGGGTCAAGCTGGTCGAGGCCCTCAGGCTGATGGTCTCCTGGAGCGGCTTCCTGGCCCTGGCCGGCGGGGCCATCGCCGCCTACCTGGGCGCTCAAGGCATCGGGCTCCTCAAGGACAAACCGGACGTCAACGTCGGGCTGATGGTCGGCACCATCATCGGCTGCTACCTCTTGCGCGGAGTGCCCATGGGTCCGCTGGCGGCGGCCGGCGTGACCGCCCTCTTCTTCCGCATCTTCGGGTTGTGGAAGTAGGCATCCGCGGGCCAGGCAGCCCGCCCAGCCCCCGGCTGAGTCGCAAAACCGTCCCAGGCGACATATGTTATGGTAGCCCCGTCTCCATGCGGGCGCCACCAACCGAATACCCGGGTTATTCCGCCGTAAGGGGGAGTAGCTCACAGATCTCCGATCTGTCGGTAGAGGCGACACGCTGGCGGCACACCACCGCCCGTCCTACCGGCGAGCCGATGGGCTCGGGAGCCAGACCTTTACTTCAGGACAAATCCTGAGGTAAGGGTCTTTTCAATGAGCGGGGGGTCGCTTCAGCGAACACGGGTCCCCCCAAGAGCGAGGGTCAGCCAAAAAAAGTCAAGTACAGCAAGAGCAGGTTGACCCCGATGATGGCGGCGGCGACGAGGTAGCCGGCGACCGAGGTCAGCCGGGTGTTGGTGAACGGCCCCATGACCCGGCGCCGCCCGGTGATGACGAGCAGCGGGATGACCGCGAAGGGGAGGGCGAAGCTCAGCGACACCTGGCTGAGGATGAGCGACCGGACCGGGTCGAGCCCGATGGCGATGACGGCCATCGCCGGGACCATGGCGATGAGGCGCTCCCACAGCGGACCCAACCGGACCCGCCCGAACCCTTGCATCACGCACTGCCCGGCCATCGTCCCGACGGCCGACGAGGAGAGGCCCGAAGCCAACAGGGCGACGGCGAAGGCGGTCCCGGAAAAGGCCCCGAGGAGCGGCGCCAGCGAGATGTGAGCCTGCTCGATGGAGGTCACCGAGATCCCCCTGGTGTTGAAGACGGCGGCCGCCACGATGACCATCGACGCGTTGATGAGGAAGGCCACGTTCATGGCCACGGCGATGTCGGCCTTCTCCATCCGCAGGTGGTTGCGAAGAGCCCTCAGACCGCCCGCCTCGGTGCGGCGCGACAGGACCAGTTGTGAGTGGAGGAAGATGACGTGCGGCATCACCGTCGCGCCCAGCATCCCCACGGCGACCATGACGCTGTCCCGGCCAAGGCTCGGGACCAGCGTGTGGAGGGCCACCTGGCCCCAGTCGGGGCCGGCCAGGAACAGCTCGAGGACATAGGCCAGGCCGATGATTCCGACCAGAGCGGTGATGGCAAACTCGACGGCCTTCTGGCCATACCGGTCGAGGCCGGCGATGACCAGGCTGACGACACCGGTCAGGAGCCCGGCCCAGACCAGTGGGATGTGGAAGAGGAGATAGAACCCCAAGGCGCCGCCGAGGAACTCGGCCAGGTTGGTGGCCATGGCCGCCAGTTCAGCCACCGCCCAAAGGAACCAGGTCGTCGCCGGCGCAAACAGTTCGGCGCAAAGCTCCGGCAGGGTCTTGCCGGTGGCGATGCCGAGCTTGGCCGAGAGGGTCTGGAGGAAGATGGCCGCCAGGTTGCTCCACAGGACCACCCAGACCAAGCCGTAGTTGAAGTTCGAGCCGGCGCTCAGGTTGGTGGCGAAGTTCCCGGGGTCCATGTAGGCCACGCTGACCACGAAGGCCGGTCCCAGGAAGGCGGCCAGCCTCGATAGGCGAGGGGTGGTGCGGGGCCGGGGCAGGACGAGCGGCGTGGCCGGCGCCTGAGGCGAGGCCTCTGTTGCCGTAGTGACGGCCAAGGTTTCTGTCTCGTTTAGAGCCTGCGGCGAGGGCAAGCCTATCCCCCCTGAGAGCGAGCGACGACGGCGCGCCCAGCCAGACGTCTCCGTCAAGAATGCTGCTCTTAACAGGATATGGCTGCCCGGATGGGGGTGCCACCGCGCCTGGGCGCGGTGGCGTTTCCATTATATGGGCTGGTAGAGTCCCTGCGGGAACCTGGCTTCCGGCGTCGAAACCCTGGGGGACTGACGAAACGGAGGGACGTTACATGAGAGGAGTCGTGCGGAAGACCTCCCGCGCGGCGGGGCGCGAGGCGGCCGAGGAAGTCCTGAGGTCGGCGTATGTAGGCCACCTGGCCACGGTCTATGCCGACGGGGGTCCGTACGTGGTGGCGGTCAACTACGGTTGGGCCGGCGGCCGAATCTACTTCCACGGCACCCCGCAAGGGGACAAGCTTGAGAACCTCAGGCGCGAGCCTCGGGTATGCTTTGCCGTCGAGGAGAACAACGGGGTCATCCCGGCCGACCAGCCTTGCGAGGCCAGCATCGCCTACAAGAGCGCGGTCGTCTTCGGACGCGCCCGGGTGGTCGAGGATGCCGCCGAAAAACTGGCGGCCCTCACGGCCATCGCCCGGCAGGCCGGGCTCGCCGGAGAGGTCTCCCCGCGCAAGGCCGAAGGTCCAACGGTCGTGGCCATCGAGCCGGAGGTCGTGACGGCGAAGGTCCGCGAGCGCCCGCCGAACTGACGCGCGGAATCGCCGCCGGCGAGGGGGGAACTTGCCTGCTCGACCGCGAATAGCAAGGCCGTTGGGACCATTCGGTGAATGGGCGTTCAGCCCTCAGGGAGGTTGCGGCGGAAATGAACCCGGTGGTTGAGAAGCATAAGAAGTACATCTTCCAGGCCTTGGGCAACTACTACAAGGAGCCGCTGGTCGCGGTCAGGGGCGAGGGCCAGTACCTTTACGACGACGCGGGCCGGCAGTACCTCGATTTCTTCGGCGGCATCCTGACGGTCAGCGTCGGCCACTGCCACCCCGAGGTCACGAAGCGCATCGTCGAACAGGCCACGCGGCTGCAGCACTCGTCGACCGTCTACGTCATCCCGCCCATGGTCGAACTGGCTGAGCGGCTGGCCCGGATCACCCCGGGCTCTCTGCAGAAGAGCTTCTTCACCAACAGCGGCACGGAGGCCAACGAGACGGCCGTCCTCCTGGCCAAGCTCTACACCGACCGGCAGGAGGTCGTGGCCCTGCGCCACGGCTACAGCGGGCGGTCGATGCTGGCCATGTCGCTCACCGGGCACGCCTCGTGGCGGTCGGGCGGGACCCACATCCT
>JAJZPE010000154.1 GCA_021811325.1 Bacillota bacterium | reverse complement strand
GTACAGGAGGGCGGCGAAGCCGACCATGGCCAGCTCGCCGTAGCTGAAGCCGAGCGGTCGCAGGAAGAGCATTTGTTTGATCATCACCAGGGCCTGAAGGATGGTCGGTGAGCGGAAGAAGACCCAGCCGATGACCGTCAGGTGGAACCAGACGAAGACCGAGGCCGCGCGATAGACCCAGCTCCCGACGATGCGCCGGCCGAGCCGGCCGGCGGCCAGCGGGGCCTCGACGTGCTTGCGGTAGAGCCGCTCGACGGCGGCGAGGACGCCGTGGTAGGCGCCCCAGGCGACGAAGGTCCAGGCGGCGCCGTGCCACAGGCCGGACAGGGTCATCGCCAGGATAAGGTTGAAGAGCAACCGCGGCCGCCGGGCGCGGGAGCCGCCCAGCGGGACGTAGAGGTAGTCGCGGATCCACGTCGACAAGGTCACGTGCCAGCGCCGCCAGAACTCGCGCGGGCCGGTGCTCAGGTACGGCGTAATGAAGTTCTTGGTAAGCCGGTAACCGAAGAGGCGGCCGATGCCCAAGGCCATGTCGCTGTAGGCGGAGAAATCGAAGTAGATCTGGAAGGCGAAGAGGTACGCCGCCACCCAGGCGCTGAGGGCGCCGATGGCCGTCCCGGCGGCGAAGCGGCTGTCGGCCAGCGGGGCGATGGTGTCGGCCAGGATGACCTTCTTGGCCATGCCCAGGAGCAGCAGGTAGACGCCGTACTTGAAGTCGCTCGAACGGAAACGGACCGCGGCCGTCCGCTCGACCTGCGGCAGGAAGTCCCTGGCGCGCATGATCGGCCCCGCGATGAGCTGGGCGAAGAAGGCGACGAAGACCCAGAACTCGAGGAACGAACGGCTGGGGGCCTGCTCGCCGCGGCCGACGTCGACGAGGTAGGCGACGAGCTGGAAGGTGTAGAAGGAGATACCCACCGGCAGGACGATCGTGAGCAGCTTGGAATCAGGCGCGAAACGCAGGACGTGGTTGAGACTCTGGAACAGGAAGTTGGTATACTTGAAGAAGCCGAGGTTCAGGAGGTTGGCGACGACGCCGAACCAAACCCAGCGGCGCGCCGACGGCCCGAGGTCGGGCTGGGCCCGCTTGGAGGCCAGGTAGGTCAGGAGCGACAGCCCCACGAAGAGGCCGAGCCAGGGCAGGCCGGCCGCGCCGTAGAAAACGGCGTTGGCCAGGGCCAGGAGGTACAGGCGGGCCCGAGGGAAGGCGTGGAAGGCCGCCGCGGTGACCAACAGCAGGCTGAGGAACTCCGGGCTATGGAAGAGCAACGGCGTCCCCCCTCCTCGCTTTGCCGGCCGCGCTCCGCGCTTGGAGCAGCGGCTGCGGTACCGCGCCCCGCGCCCCGGGCGGCGGCCAAGCGGCACTCTTGAAGCAGTCGCGCCAGAGCAGCGAGGCCATCAGGCGGTACCCCTCCGGGACCAGGTGCAGGTGGTCGGCGAAGAGCCGGGGGCTGATCTGGCCTTCGAGGTTGACGAAGCGCACGGGGCGCGCGGTGAAGAACTCGTCGATCCGCCGCAGGTTGGCCGCGTAGCCCGGCTTGGCCACGTTGGCCCGCATCAGCTCGCTGTTCGCCGGGGTCAAGAAGAAGATCAGGTCGGAGCCTTCGGCCCGGGCCCGGGCGATGAGCCGATTGGTGAAGTAGACCTGTGGGTTCGTCTCGTCCATGACGAACGGCGTGTCATCGAAGAGCCGCTGGTACTCGCGGGCCTGCAGCAGTTCCGGCAGGCCGGGCTTCTCGGACCACGGCCGGGTGTCAATCACCTCGTCCGGGCCCAGGCCCGGGATGTAGCGGTCGATGGCCGCCCGCAGGAAATCGCGGTAACGCAGCACTGGAATCCGCGGGTAGATGACCCGGCGAAACCAGTCGGCGTAGGTCAGGGGCTTGACCCGCCCGTTGGCCTTCAGGCTCGGCAGGGCGTAGGCATAAGCCTCGGGGTCGAGGCGGCGCAGGTCGTCCTGGAGCCAGGTGGCCGCAGGCGGGTCGGGCTTGCGGGCAACGAACCCACCGTAGATAATGTTGATGGCGACATGGCGCGTGGAGATGCCATGCTCATGTAGTTTCAGGAAGGCCGTGTAGATGTCGCCGGCCTGCATGGCCGGCATGGATAGGTTGAAGACCCGCATTGGGTGGCCCTGCTCGCGGCTTATCGTCTCGAGATAGTAGCCGAGGGACTGCTCCGGGCCGCCGGGCCCGCTGTAACCGACCGAGTCGCCCAGGATGACCAGGTAGTCGGCCAGCTTCTCCCGCCTTATCTCCTGGCCGACCTGCTCGAGGACGACATCGTAGTCGGCGGCCGGCGTGCTCTTGACGACGTTGAAGTCCAGGCGATAATGGTAGACCAGGCCCGTCGGCAAGGCGAGGCCGAGGGCCAGTTGGATGACGAGCAGATAGATGAGCGTGTAGGCGAGGGCGCGCATAGGCAGAACGCCTGACTTTCCGCCCCGTCGGGCAATGGGCTCAGGCCTTTCGCGAAGAAAAGCCTATATCAGTATAGAACGCATAACTACAGCCTGGCAAGGGCGAGGGACGGCATGAAGCGAGCCAAGTCTTGGACGAAAGACAGATTGACGTGGGCAACCGATGCCGCGGCCTGGGCGGCGGCGGGCGCGCTCGTCGCGGGCGTCGCCAAGCTCTGGGTCTTCAGCCGCTATTATTACGCCGGCGGTTACTACCTTTACGGCTTGCTCATGGCCGCCGTCGCCGCCGTGTGTGGCACGGGTGCCATGGCCTCCCTGCCCCGCCGGTTCGGACCGGGCCCGGCCTACCTGGCCGGCGTGGCCGTCCCGGCGACCGTCATCATCGTCGGCTCACTTTTCATCGCCCGGGACTTCGCCTTCGGCGGCCCCGTGGCCTATACGGCCGCCGGCCTGGCCTGGGCGGTCGCGACGCTTCTCGCTTGGCTCGCCGGGGGCATCATCCGCTGGCTGATGACGCTGGCCGGACGTTGACCTGCCGGTTTCATCCATAGGCTGGCCCTCGTAGCAGCGCAAGGAAACGATAAAGACTTCTTTACATAGTTGTTACTATCGTTTATTGACAATAGTTTTCACAAAGTACTATCCTCAAGGTGAGGAAGCAACGAACGAACTACAAGGAGGTGTCTAACGATGCGGCTCTTCAAAGACAAGAAGTTATCGATGGTCTGGTTGCTGGTTCGTGTCTGGCTCGGCTACCAGTGGATCGAGGCCGGTTGGCACAAGCTCACGGACCCCAACCATCTGTGGATCGGCGAGAAGGCAGGTACCGCGATTCAGGGCTACTGGCTGCGGGCTCTGGCCGCCAAGCTCCAGGGTGGCGCCCTCGTCGCCCTGACCAACCCGGACGGCACGCCGGTCAAGTCGGCCATCAACTACAGCTGGTACAAGTCGTTCCTGTCGTTCCTGGCCACCAGCGGTTCGAACGTCTGGTTCAGCTATGCTATCGCCCTGGGCGAATTCGCCGTTGGTCTAGGCCTGGTCCTCGGCCTGGCCACCACCACCGCCGCAATCTTCGCGGCCCTGATGAACCTCAGCTACATGCTTGCCGGTACGACCAGCACCAACCCCGTCCTTTATACCCTGGCCATCCTGATCGTCCTCGCCGGCGAGAACGCCGGCTGGTTCGGCGCCGACCGGTTCTTCCTGCCGTTCGCCCGCAGCCTGTTCCACCGCAGCCCGCAGTCAGCCAAATCGGCCGCCTGACGCTCAGGTTTTCCTCGAAATGTTCAAACACCTGCGGTCTGTGACCGCAGGTGTTTTTTTTGCCCGCGAGGGCGGTGAGGCGGATGCCGGGGACCGGCGCCTGCGCCGGCGCCGGACCGGGCCGCTACCGCGCGGCTCGGCGCAGCCAAGCGGCCGCCGTCGCCCGCAGGGACTCGACCCCCGCGGCCAGCGCGCCGGCCACGGAGGCCTGGTCGAAGGTCTCCCGCGCGAACTGCATGGCCAGCCATCGGCCGGTGGCGGCCTGACCCATGAAGCCCGTGCCCGCGTCCAGTCCGAAATAGCGTTCGTCGACCGCTGGTTCGTTGGCCAGGCTCTCCTGGCTGAAAGCCCGGATCAGGTCCCGGCGGTGGGCGTCGCACCAGGCCAGGCGGTCGGTCGCGGGCCGCGGGCCGGCGGCCCCGGCGTCCCTGGCCCACAGGTACCTGGCGTCGCCGTGGCCCGGGCAGACCCACGTCGAGACGAGGGTGGCCAGGCCTTCGAAGACCAGGTTGAAGAGAAGGTCGTTCTGGTAGCGGTGGGTCTCGCTGAAACCGATGCCGGCGGCGTTGGCGGCGATGGCGTGGGTGACCTCGTGGGCCAGGGCCAGCCTCAGCGACGCAACGTCGGCGAAGGACTCGAGGGTGACAAGGGCCGCGGGCCGGGAGAAGACGGGCCAGGACCACGAGCCGGCCCCGAAGACGCCGACGAAGGCGATGACATCGATGGCGGCCACCGCGGCCAGGATGGAACTCACGTGCATGGTGACCTGCTCAATCTCGCCGTTCAGGGGACGGGAGAGGGCCCGCACTCTGTCGATGACGGCCGGGTAGCCGGTCATGGCCTCTTGGAGGCGAGCGCGCTCGCCCCAGCGGGTGAAGTAGAGGTCGAAGACCTGGCGGTATGGTTCATAATAGGCCTTCTCCCAGGACATGACCTGCAGGGGCGCGGCCAGGAGGGCCGCCTGGTCCCAGAAGGCGAGGAAGTCGGGGACGGCGTTGACCGTGGGCAAACTCCGCGGCCTCCTTGGTAAGCAGACCTTGGCAGACCGGCCTTGGCGAACTGGCTTTGAAAGGCTGGCTTTGGAAGGCTTAGCTAACCTAGCAACTTCGCCGGGCGCGCCGTCAATCCCTTCCTTTCAGGCGACGGGCGACCCGGCAGTCGCTCCGGTCCTGAGCCCCCGGTGCCCCCCAGGTAAGTCTAAAGGAATCTTAACCCAACGGAGGATTGTCAAAACGTTGACGCTGAGTGATTTGCTGCTCTATAATGGGCTCAGGTTCCATGCCATACCCCGGTTAGGTATGCTGGCAGGAGCCCTGTTGAGAGTTTGTCCGTTGACCAGGCCTGCCCACCAGTCCCCTATCGCAGCAGGCCTTTTTTTCCTGGCCACTTTGTACCAAACGGCGCATTTATTGATCCGGACAACCGCGCGGGCGGGTCCACCGGGGGAGGTTGAGCCAGTTGTTGCGTGTGCGGCACCTGCTGAGAGTCCGAAACCTGCGGAGAATCGGGAGCCTGTTGAGGGCGGCCGTCTTCGCGGCCGCGCTGGACGTGGCGGTGACGGTGGCGGTCCCGGTCCCGGCCCTGGCCGCGGGGGCCGCCGGAGGTTCGCCGATCAGCATCAAGACCATGGACATCCACCTGGAGCCGGAGTACGACACGACGGACGTGCTGGTCGCCTACGACCTGAGCTTCACCAACGCGGCGGCCGCGGACTACGGCGGGAAGATGATCTTCCACGTCCCCAAGGGCG
>JAJZPE010000153.1 GCA_021811325.1 Bacillota bacterium | reverse complement strand
CCGATCTCGCGCCGAGTCATTTCAGCCGCGGCCGACCTGGGCCGCCATACCTCACGGGGTTGTGTCGAACGATAGTTCGGTCCCCGGTCTACAGCTTGAAGGAGGGCCAGAGCAAGAAGGCTGCATGGGCCCTCTTGAGCTCAGTGGTCTTGGCCATTCTAGCAGTGGCTTATAAGATTGTCACCGGTTGACCAACATAACCCGTCTCTCACGAGCATCCACGCGACAAAAAGGCCCCGCCGGCGGTATCGCCTGCGGGGCTCTCTCATGCCTTTGGGCCCGCAGCTGCCTTCAGCCCTGGGCCATCCGCTTGTACTGCTCCAGCTTGGCCCTGGCTTCGTTCTCGGCCCGGGCGAACAGGGTGTCGGCCTGGTCCGGGAACTCGGTCTTGAGACTGGCGAAACGCACCTCGCCCAGGATGAAGTCGCGGAACGAGGCGGTCGGCTCCTTCGAGTCGAGGGTGAACGGGTTCTTGCCCTCGGCGGCCAGCTCCGGATTGTACCGGTAGAGCGGCCAGTAACCGGCATCGACCGCCCGCTTCTCCTCGATTTGGCTGTGGCTCATGTCGATGCCGTGGTTGATGCACGGGGAATAGGCGATGATCAGGGACGGGCCGTGGTACTTCTCGGCCTCGTGGACCGCCTTGATGACCTGGTTCATGTTCGCGCCCATGGCCACCATGGCCACATAGACGTAACCGTAGGACATGGCCATCAGGCCGAGGTCCTTCTTCTTGGTCCGCTTGCCGGCGGCGGCGAACTTGGCCACCGCGCCGGTGACCGTCGCCTTGGACGACTGGCCGCCGGTGTTCGAGTAGACCTCGGTGTCGAGGACCAGCACGTTGACATCCTCGCCGGAGGCCAGGACATGGTCGAGGCCGCCGTAGCCGATGTCGTAGGCCCAGCCGTCGCCGCCGATGATCCAGACCGACTTCTTCACGAGGTACCCTTCGAGGGCGGCGATCTCGGACAGGAGGCCCTTCAGCTCGCCGGCGCTGCCGGCCAGGGCCGGCTTCAGAGCCGCCCGGACCCTGGCCGTCGCGGCGCGCGACCTGTCGGCGTCGTCCTTGCCCTCAAGCCAGGCGCCGAAGGCCGCCTTGAGGTCGGCCGGGAGGTCGCTGGCCACGGCCGCCTTGACGAGTTCCTCGAGCCGCGCCACCTTATGGTTGATGGCCAGGCGCATGCCCAGGCCGAACTCGGCGTTGTCCTCGAAGAGCGAGTTGGCCCAGGCCGGGCCCTCTCCCTTGGCGTTGACGGTGTACGGGCAGGTCGGGGCGCTGCCGCCATAAATCGACGAGCAGCCGGTGGCGTTGGCGATGACCATCCGGTCCCCGAAGAGCTGGGTGACGAGCTTGACGTACGGGGTCTCGCCGCAGCCGGCGCAGGCCCCCGAGAACTCGAACAGCGGTTCACGGAACTGGCTGCCCTTGATGGTGTCGGTCCGGAAGCCCACTTCGGGCTTCGGCAGGCGCTCGGCGAAGGTCCAGTTGGCCTGCTCGCCGGCGACCACATCCTGAAGCGGCTTCATCTCCAGCGACTTGACTTTGGTCGGGCAGACATCGACGCAGTTGCCGCAGCCGGTGCAGTCGAGCGGCGAGACCTGGATGCGGTACTGCAGCCCCGCCGCCTCGCGGCCGAGGGCGGCCTTGATGGTGAAGCCCGCCGGGGCCTTCGCGAGGTCCTCCGGCTTGGCCAGGTACGGCCGGATGGCCGCGTGCGGGCAGACCAGCGAACACTGGTTGCACTGGGCGCAGACCTCGGCGTTCCAGACCGGGACCTCCAGGGCGATGCCGGGCTTCTCGTACTTGGTCGTGCCCGTCGGGACGGTGCCGTCCGGCGAGAAAGCGCTGACCGGCAGGCTATCGCCCTCGAGGCTGAGGACCGGGAAGATGACGTCGCGGACGTATTCCGGGGCGTCGACGGTCGCGGCGGCCTCATCGGCGGCCATGGCCCAGGCGGCGGGGTACTTGACCTCCTCGAGGGCCTCGGACGTGCGATCGACCGCCCGGATGTTCATCTGGACGACCTTCTCGCCCTTACGGCCGTATGTCTTGGCGATTGACTTCTTGATCAGGTCGAGGGCCTCGTCCACCGGCAGGACGCCGGCGATCTTGAAGAAGGCCGACTGCATGACCATGTTGATGCGGCCGCCGAGCCCGACTTCCTTGGCGATCTTGACCGCGTCGATGTTGTAGAACTTGAGCTTCTTCTGGGCGATGGTCCGCTTGACCCTGGCCGGCAGAAAGCGCTCCATCTCCGCGAGGCCCCAGGTGGAGTTGAGGAGGAAGACGCCGCCGTCCTTGATCCCGCCGAGCATGTTGTAGCGGGACACGTAGGACCGGTTGTGACAGGCGACGAAATCGGCCTGGTCGATGAGGTAGGTCGACTGGATCGGCGACTTGCCGAAACGCAGGTGCGACACGGTGGTGCCGCCGGACTTTTTCGAGTCGTAGAAGAAGTAGCCCTGGGCGTAGAGGTCGGTGTGGTCGCCGATGATCTTGATCGAGTTCTTGTTGGCGCCGACCGTGCCGTCGGAGCCGAGGCCCCAGAACGTGCAACGGAACAGCCCCGGCGGGGCCGAGTCGATGACCTCGCGGACCTCGAGCGAGGTCCCGGTGACGTCGTCGGTGATGCCCACGGTGAAGTGGTTCCTGGGCGCCTCGGCCTTCAGGTTGTCGAAGACGGCCTTGACCATCGACGGCGTGAACTCCTTTGAGCCGAGCCCGTAACGCCCGCCGACGACCACCGGGACCTTACCCTTCTCAGCGAAAGCGGTCATGACGTCCTCGTAGAGCGGCTCGCCCAGCGAGCCCGGCTCCTTGGTGCGGTCGAGGACGGCGACGCGCCTGACCGTCGGAGGCAGGGCGACCAGGAACTTGTCGGCCACGAAGGGCCGGAACAGCCGGACCTTGACCAGGCCGACCTTCTCGCCCTTCTTGTTCAGGTAGTTGATGGTTTCCTCGGCGGTCTCGCAGGACGAGCCCATGGCGACGATGACCCGCTCCGCGTCGGGCGCGCCGACGTAGTCGAAGAGGTGGTACTTGCGCCCGGTGAGGGCGCCGACCTTCTCCATCATCTCGGCGACGATGCCCGGGACCGCGTTATAGAAGCGGTTGGCGGCCTCCCGGTTCTGGAAGTAGATGTCCGGGGCCTGAGAGGTGCCGCGCTGCACCGGGTGCTCGGGGTTGAGGGCTCGCCGGCGGAAATCCTCGACGGCCTTCTGGTCGACGAGCTTGGCGATATCGGCGTAGTCGATCGACTCGATCTTCTGGACCTCGTGGGAAGTCCGGAAGCCGTCGAAGAAATGGACGAACGGAACGCTGGCCTCGATCGCCGCCAGATGGGCGACGAGGGCCAGGTCCATGACTTCCTGGACCGAGTTCGAGGCGAGCATGGCGAAGCCGGTCTGGCGGGCCGCCATCACGTCGGAGTGATCGCCGAAGATGGACAGGGCGTGAGCCGCCAGGGCCCGCGCCGAAACGTGAAAAACGGTCGGCAGGAGTTCGCCGGAGATCTTGTACATGTTCGGGATCATCAACAGCAGGCCCTGAGACGCGGTGAACGTGGTGGTCAGGGCGCCCGCCGCCAGCGACCCGTGGACCGCCCCGGCGGCGCCGGCTTCCGACTGCATCTGAGTGATCTTCAGGACCTGCCCGAAGACGTTCTTACGCCCGTGCGCCGCCCATTCATCACACGTCTCGGCCATGGGAGACGAAGGGGTGATGGGGTAGATGGCCGCGACGTCCGAAAGGGCGTAGGCGACATGTGCCGCTGCGGTGTTTCCGTCTACGGTGATTTTTCCTGCCATGAGTGTACCCCCAACTGACCCATTCTTGTAGAGTGAAAAACGCCGAACCCAGAATTGCAGCCTGCGGGTAAATCGATAACATTATAACATGATTGAAACGAAAACCTTCCGAAGCCCGAAAGTTCGGAAAAAGAAGAATCAGTAAAGGAAAAGCGGGGTGCAGCCCCCGCTCTCGTTGTCAAGATGGCCGAAACAGGTTGGTCACGCTAATCATCCGGGCGTCCACCCGCCCGCTGCCTTGAGGAACCTCAGGACCCGCAGGGTCACCCAGGGGTGCGGTTGGCCGCGTCGGCCCGGGCCGACCGGCGGGCGATATGGATGGCCGTCCAGTGGCCAGGTGCCGTCCGGGTTTCGGCGGGTCATGAGGTAGTCGGCGCCCCGTTTGAGCGCGGGGCTCTTGTGCCCTAGGGTCAGCAGAGTTCGCCCGACGGCAGCGAGGTCCAGCATCGACGCCGGGTGGTTGAGCTTGGCCCAGGTGTTGGCGACGTGGTAACCCTTGGGGTCCTTGAAATAGAACGACCCGACCAGGTCTCGCGCCCGTTTGGCGGCCTTTAGGCCCGGTAGGCCGGGGACGGATTCCGCCAGGGCCAGGAAACCAGCCGTCATCCCGAGGCACGGCTGCTCTGACTCGGAGCCGCGGGGCATCGCCCGTCCCTCACATGACCAGCCGCCATCAGGGCGCTGAGTCGAGAGCAGGTATTCGATCCCGCGCCGCACGCGGGGGTCCTCGGCGTAGCCGAGCTGGGCCAGAGAGGCCATCAACCGCCCGGCGACGCAGGGCACCGGCCTTTCCCGCGAAGGCTTGCCACCGGCGGCCTTCCGGCACTCGTAAACCTCGCCGTTTGACGTATAGATGCCGACCACCCCACGACCCGTCGGGAGCTTGACCGGCTAAGAGGCGGGCCAAGGCCGGGTCGCGCCGGTATTGGCGCCGCTCCTCAGCCACCGAAGGGTGGTCCCGAGGCAGCCCGAGGAGCCACTCCTTGGTCCGCGCCCGAAGGCCGGGGGAGCCCTGCGAAAGCAGCCACCGCCCTTCGGGTTTCAGGGATTCAATCACGGCCTCGTCCACGCCGCAGCCCCCCACCGGACCCGTTTGAGTGAGGTTTCGATGGAGCCGGGGTGGAACCTCCCGCGGTCGAAAAGAGCCCGAAAAAGCAGCGGGGCGGGGTCGCTGCCCCCGCCCCGTCCCTCTTCGCCATCAGAGCTCGGCCGTGGCCCGTTCCTTGGCCATGGACAGGATGCATTCACGGACCTCGAGGCGCCGCTTCTCGATGGCGGCGAAGTTCATGTTCGGCACGTAGTACTTCTCCATCTCGTCGTGGGTCTGCTTGGCCCGGTTGATGAAGCGGATGGCGATGTCGAACGATTTGCGGTACATCTCCCGAGCCACCTCGCGCTCCTCCTGGAGGGTGAGGTCGATGTACTTGTCGACGTAGTCGCCGGTGTCGATGACCACGTCGGCCGTCCTGGACTGGTAGTAATGCGGCTCGACGCCGTTGATGAGGGCCACCGACAGCTCCGGGATGACGAGGTGGTCGATCTTATCGGGGTCGAGGGCGCAGTGATAGACCTCGGTGTCATAGCCGTTCATCGTGGCTGCCTCAGCCACCCGTTGGATGAGGGTCGTCTTGCCGGTCCCGTCGTCG
>JAJZPE010000018.1 GCA_021811325.1 Bacillota bacterium | reverse complement strand
TCCGTGAAAGATTCACAAAGAGCTAATCTTTAGCTCTCAGTCAACTGGCTTTCGCTTGATTACCGATAAGGCTCCGCACAATCCCTTTCGCCTTATCCTTCGCACACTGTTCAGTTCTCAAGGTCCAGTGTCTCAAGGAATCTACGTGACCGCCCGTTGGGGCAGTCACAGTTTTGCATTCTAGCACACCGTTCTCGACTTGTCAACGGCTGCGGACGACCGGCTCAAACCGGCTATAGAATATGTTGTCCGATGAAGCAGCCGGCCTATTCAAGACCGTCCGGTGGAGTCGCAGGGGGCGTAAAAAAGAAGCCTCCGCGGCTTCGTTGAAAAGCCGGAACCTGTAGCCCCTAGGGGATTCGAACCCCTGTCGCCGCCGTGAGAGGGCGATGTCCTAGGCCTCTAGACGAAGGGGCCATTGACGCAACACCCATTATACCGTAAGCCGTTCGGCTTGTAAAGCCGCCTCGGCCCGACCCAAAACCTCAGCTATGCCAAGGTAAATGGCTCGTTGCTGGGGAGGATGGATTCGAACCATCATAAACAGATCCAGAGTCTGTCGTCCTACCATTAGACCACTCCCCAGGGTCTCACAAACATATCCGGCTGTTTCAAGGAACGTCATGTTGGCCGCCGCTAGAGCGGCGCTTTTATATTATAGCACCGCGATGGCCGCTGCGCAACTCGCCGTCAAAGCCGTCGTCAGACTCGTCGTGACGCGTCGACTCCAGGCACGACGGGCGTTTCCAGGGCCACGGGCTCTGGCCATGGCCCACCCGCCCGGATGACGGCGGCGGCCCGCTCCATCCGGCCGAGCGTCCGCTCCCGCCCGAGGAGAGTCATCACGTCGAACAGCCCGGGGCCGTTGGTCCGCCCGGTAATGGCGACGCGCGTGGGGTGGATGAGGGCCCCGCCCTTGATTCCCAGGCGCTCGATGAGCCCGCGGTAAGCCGCCTCGCAGGACTCGAGGTCGAAGCGGGCCAGCCCGGCCAGCTCGGCCCGGGCCGTATCGAGGAGCCCGGCCGCGTCGGGCGAGGTGAGGTGCTTCTGGACGCCCTTCGGGTCGAAGCCGTAGTCGTCCCGGAAGAAGTAGACCGTGGCGTCGGGCAGCTCCCCGAGGGTCTTCACCCGGTCGCGCAGGGCGGCCAGGATGGCTTTGATGAAGCCGCGCGTGGCCGGGTCGACCGGGTCACCGACGAGCCCGGCCCTGGCCAGGAAGGGCAGGGCCAGATCGGTCAGGCGGTCCAGGTCGATGGTCCGGATGTAGTGACCGTTCATCCAGGTCAGCTTGTTGATGTCGTAGATGGCCGCGTTCTTGGAAACCCGGTCGAGCGAGAACCGGCGCCGCAGCTCATCGGCGGACAGGACCTCCTCGCCGCCCTCGGGCGACCAGCCCAGGAAGACGAGGTAATTGACGATGGCCTCGGGCAGGTAGCCGGCCTCCTGGAACTCCTCGACGGAGGTGGCCCCGTGCCGCTTGCTGAGTTTCGACCGGTCCGGGGCGAGGATCATCGGGACGTGGGCGAAGGCCGGCACGTCCCAACCGAAGGCCCGGTAGATGATAATCTGCTTGGGGGTGTTCGAGAGGTGCTCGTCGGCCCGGATGACGTGGGTCATCCTCATCCCGTGGTCATCGACGACGCAGGCGAAATTGTAGGTCGGGCCGCCGTCCGATTTCATCAGGACGAAGTCGTCGAGAATGGTGTTGTCGAAGACGACGGTCCCCCGGATGAGGTCCTCGACCACAGTCTGGCCCTCGGTGGGCGTCTTCAACCGCAGGACGGGGCGACGGCCCTCGGCGGCCAGGCGCCGCCGGTCGTCGTCGGTCAGGCGGCGGCAACGGCCGTCGTAGCGCGGAGCCTGCCCGAGCCGGCGGGCTTCCTCGCGCCGCTGCGTGAGTTCCTCGGGAGTGCAGTAGCACTCGTAGGCCGCCCCTTTGGCCTTGAGCTCGTCGGCCGCCCGGCGGTAGAGGTCGAGCCGCTCGGACTGGAAGTACGGGCCGACCGGGCCGCCGGTCGCCGGGCCCTCATCCCACTGCAGCCCGAGCCAGCGCATAGTGCTCGTGATCTGCCTGGTGGAGTCCTCAACCTTCCGCGAGAAGTCGGTGTCCTCGATGCGGAGGATGAAACGCCCACCGTTGCGCGCGGCGAACAGCCAGTTGAAAAGGGCCGTCCGGGCGCCGCCGATGTGGAGATAACCGGTCGGGCTGGGGGCGAAGCGGACCCGCACGGCTCCGGGAAGGTCCGGTCGCGGGTCCGTCCGGTCTGCCTTGCTGCGCTCGTCCATCTTCTCGCCAGCCGCCTTTCATTGGGGACCTTGCCGGTAAGGCAAGGCATGCTTCACGCCCCGGCCGCAGGCATGCGCCGGGGCTTACCTCTCAAAGATACCCGATTTCCGGCAAAAAGACAAGAAAAGCGCGGTTCCGTGGATGACCGCCGCCCCAGGCGGCGCCGGCCGAACGGCGGGGGATTCCTGGACGCGCGCGGGGAACGAAAACGGACGGCCGTCGGGCCATCCACGCTGAAGGCGACGAAGACGGGCGGCCGGAGTGGCCGCCTTAACCCAGGATGCGCTGGAGGACGAAGAGCAGGACGACCCCCGGAACGCCCAGGAATCCAACGCCGAGGGCCGTCGCCGGGTTCAGAGCCAGGCGGAATCCGATGTACTGGCCGGCCAGGTTGAGGCCCCAGATGACCAGCCCGCCGATGGCTGCGTTGTACAGGGCGTAGACCAGGACGCGCAGGGGCACCAGGAGCAGGCGGGCCACCAGGTAGAGCAGGATGATGCCGAAGGCGTAGGCGATGATCAGGTTATAGTCCAAATCGTCCACCCCCTCTCGGCCAATCATATTGGCGGGGTGGACGACTTATGCCCGGCCAGCGAGGCCCGAGTCACGCGGGGACCGAGCCGGGCAAGGCCGGCGCGAACGGGGCTCCGGCGCACGTGGCTTGGGCCACGTCGCGCGCGGCGTCTGCCCGCGCGGCTAAGAGCCTGTCGTTAGCCCTTCGACCTTGGCCCGCTTGATGAGGTACATGTACTTGCGCTCGGCCGCTTCGAGGACGTAGATGGCGTGGTCGACGAGGTCGGGGTCGGTGACCGCCTCAAAGTACGACTTGGCCGCCAGCCAGTCACGCCGGGCGTGCTCGACGGTATCGCCGAAGGTGGGCGGCTGGCCGACCACCGGGTCGGCGTCGTCGGGGAAGATCCTCGAGCTCACCGCGTTGAAGATGCTGCCGGGCTTCATTTCGAAACGAAACCTCCTCGGGAAGCGTCGCTCACCAGTGTATGCAACGCCGATCGGCGTTGCTCCAGTGGACGAGACGCTCCACGAGGAGATTGTGTGCAGTTATCGGCTTTCTTACAACTCGCGCCGGCCCTCGAGGGCTTTGCCCAGGGTGACTTCGTCGGCGTATTCGAGGTCGCCGCCCACGGGGAGGCCCCTGGCCAGGCGGGTCACCCGCACGTTCACGGTCTTCAGGGCCCGCGCCAGATACATCGCGGTGACCTCGCCCTCGGCGTTGGGGTCGGTGGCCACGATGACCTCCTTGACCGTCCCGCCCTCCAGCCGCCGCAGCAACTCCTTGATTCGCAGGTCCTCCGGGCCGACCCCGTCCAGCGGTGAGATGGCTCCTCCGAGGACGTGGTAGAGCCCGGCGTATTCGCGCGTCCGCTCGAGGGCCTGGACGTCCTTGGCCTCTTCGACGACGCAGATGATCGACCTGTCCCGGCCGTCGCCGGTGCAGATGGGACAGGGGTCGGCTTCGCTGAGGTTGCCGCAGATGCGGCAGTGGATAGTCCGCTCCCTGGCCGTGACCATCGCCACGGCCAGCGACTGGACATCCTCAGTCGGCCGCGACAGGAGGAAGAAGGCCAACCGCTGCGCCGTCTTGGGGCCGATCCCGGGGAGCTTGGTCAGTTCGTCGATGAGGCGGGCGAGTGCCGGGGAATAAGCCATGGCCGCTTCTCAGAACAACCCGGGTATCTTGAGGCCCCCGGTCAGCTTGGCCATCTCGGCCTGAATGGTCTCGTCCGCCTGACGCAAGGCTTCGTTGATGGCCGCGAGGATGAGGTCCTGGAGCAACTCGACGTCGTCGGGGTCGACCACTTCGGGCTTGATCGTCACGCTCTTCACCTCGTGGTGGCCGTTGACCACCACCTGGACGACCCCGCCGCCGACGGTGGCTTCGAAGGTGCGGTTCGCCAGCTCCTCTTGGGCCTTGGCCATGTCCTGCTGCATCTTCTGGACCTGCTTCATCATCTTGTTCATGTTCATGCCCATGGATCCTGCCCCCTAGCCTTCGTCGTCGATCTCGACCACGTCGCGCCCGAACATGTCCTCAGCTGCTTTGACCAGCGGGTCCTTGGCCTTGCCGCGGTTCTTCCGCGGGGTGGTCTCGGCGGCGGACTTGCCTTCGGCGGCGCCGGCCCCGTCCCTGGCCGTCGTGGCGGTCTTTTCGGAGGCCAGCCGGCAGATGGCCGGCGTCTTCCGCCCGAGAGCCTCGGCCAGCGCATCCTCGATGGCCTTGCGGTGCTCGTCGCGGTTGGCCAGGTCGCGTAGGGCCGAGTGATTAAAGGCGATGACCAGCGCCTTGCCTTCGTAACCGACGGGCTCGGCCTCCCGCATGACGGCGTGGGTGGACACGCTCCGCTTCTTCAGGGCTTCGCTGAACTCCGGCCACTTCGCCTGGGCTTCGGCCAGGGCCGGAGAACTCGCCTTGACCGCCGGACCGGCGGCGTCATCCACCGATTTCGCCGCCGCCCCCGGCTTGGGGTCGGCCGGCCCGGGTCTGTCGGCGAGTCCCGGCGTGGCCTGGACCGGGGCCTCTTGCTTCGCCGCCGGCGCCGAAGCGGACTCGGCCACAGCGGGGGCGACCACCTTGGCCGTCCTCGGTCCGGCGGCCTCGAGGAGGGCCATCTCCAGGACCAGGCGCGGCTGCGGCGACCAGCGCATCTCGTTGTCGCGGGAAAGGAGCGTCTCGATCACGTCCCGGACGCGTCCGGCGTCGAAGGCCCCGGCCGCTTCGGCCAGCCGGGCCGGGTCGATCGATAGGACCAGCCCGGGCGCATCGGGGGACAGCTTGACCACAAGGATGTCACGGAACAGGGCGATCAGGTCCTTCAAGAACTGGCGGAGGTCTTCGCCCTGGTCGACCAGGTGGGCCACGGTGTCCAGGCAGCCCCGCAGGTCGCCGGCGGCGACCTGTCCGGCCAGGGCCAGGAGCACGTCATCCTCGACGCTGCCGAGCACCGCCCGGACGTCGTCCATGGTCAGCGGCCCGGCGGCAAAGGCCAGGCACTGGTCGAGGAGGGAGAGGGCGTCGCGCATGGCCCCTTCGGCCTTGCGGGCGACGGTCTTCAGGACCTCGTCCTCGGTCTGGACCCCGGCTTTCGCTACGACCTTCTTGAGCTGCGCCTCGATCTGGGCCACCGACAGCCGGTGGAAATCGAAACGCTGGCAACGCGAAGTGATGGTCAACGGCACCTTCTGCGGCTCGGTGGTCGCCAGGATGAGGACCGCGTGCGGCGGCGGCTCTTCGATCGTCTTCAGGAGGGCGGCGAAGGCCCCGCGGCCTAACATGTGAACCTCGTCAATGATGTATACCCGGCGTCCGGCGCCGACCGGCGCCATCTGGATCTTCTCGCGGAGGTCCCGGATGTCGTCGACGAGCCCGTAGGAGGCCCCGTCAATCTCGATGACATCGAGGGACGAGCCCTGGGTCACGGCCACGCAGGAGTCGCACTCGTTACACGGCTCGCCGTCACGCCGCGAACGGCAGTTGATCGCCTTGGCCAGGAGCCTGGCCACGGTCGTCTTGCCGGTGCCCCGCGGTCCGCAGAAGAGGTAGGCGTGGGCCACGTTGCCCCCGGCCAGGGCGTTCTTGAGGGTCCTGACCACATGTTCCTGCCCGACGACCTCGGCGAAAGTCTGCGGGCGCCACTCACGATATAGGGCGCGGTAAGTCACAGCGGGTCACCCCCTCAACGCCGTGGTACTTCGCGCCGCGCGGCCGGAATCCCTGCGCCGCGGGGCACGGGCGGGCCTTGCCGGCCGGGGCTTCGGGTCACCGCCGTCGCGGCAGCCTCGGGCTTCGGCGGTGACTAGCTAGAAGGCGCCGTCAATGACGGCGCCCCTGAATCTTTTTGGTCGTGCACCCACCTTCGACTGTCCCCCTCCGGGCGTGACCACCGTAGCCGGCTCCAACCAGGTTGCCCCGCGGCACACGCGAGGGCTCATTTACCGTTGCTCCCTTCCGGGCCTGGCGGGGTTCGTGAGTTCACGTTGCGCGGGACCAGGTCTTCGTCGCCGCTTGCGGGGGGCGGACCCCACAGGACGGAAGCCTCGGGCGGGGGTTCAACCCCGCTATAGCGGATTGCGGGTGCAGGGCACCGCTACCTCCCCGTCTAGCACGACCAAAATCGGCCTGCGGGATGACCCGCAGACAACACTGCGGAGAGAGTGGGATTTGAACCCACGAGACGAGTTTAAGCCCGTCTACTCGCTCTCCAGGCGAGCCCGTTCGACCACTCCGGCATCTCTCCGAACCGCTCTACAGACGACCAGTATGGTTGATTGTTGAAGGACTGCGGAGAGAGTGGGATTCGAACCCACGAGGCAGGGATTAGCCGCCTACTCGCTTTCGAGGCGAGCGCCTTCAACCACTCAGCCATCTCTCCATGGGCTTGAGAAAGGTTGCCTATTGACTTCGGGAGCCGCCGGTGCCTTCCTCTGGGTCCGGATGGTCCCCGTCCCGGCCGCGGCGCCCGGCGAAGAACCGCGTCATCACGTCGGCGCAGGCGTCCTCTAGGCAGCCGGCCCGCACCTCGACCTGATGGTTGTAGGCCTTGTTGCGGACCAGGTTGACGGTGGACTCGACGGCCCCGGCCTTGAGGTCGCGGGCCCCGTAGACCAACCGTTCGAGGCGGGCCTGGACCATCGCCCCGGCGCACATCGGGCAGGGCTCGACGGTCACGTAAAGCGTGGCCCGGCCCAGGCGCCAACGGCCGAGTTCTTTACCCGCCTTGCGGAGGGCTAGGATCTCGGCGTGCGCGGTCGGGTCATTAAGCTCCTCACGGCGGTTGTGGTCCCTGGCCACGATGCGGCCGTCGACCACGATGACGGCGCCGATGGGGACCTCGCCGGCCGCCGCCGCTTCTTCGGCTTCGGCCAAGGCTTTGCGCATGAATTCCTCGTCGGTCATGCCGTCCTCAACAAACAGGGCCAGAAGCCGTGGGAGAGACTCCCTTTCGGCACCCGGCCCCGGTGGTCTGTCGTGCGCCCGGGAGGACTCGAACCACCGACACACGGTTTAGGAAACCGCTGCTCTATCCACCTGAGCTACGGGCGCATGGGACGCCACAGTCAATCCGCGTGAGTCCGCGTGAGAGTGACTTGCGCGCCCGGCAGGATTCGAACCTGCGACCTCCAGATTCGTAGTCTGTCACTCTATCCAACTGAGCTACGGGCGCGTTTATGAACCTCTGCGGAGAGAGAGGGATTCGAACCCTCGCTAGAGCTAAACGCCCTACTACAGGTTTAGCAAACCCGCCCCTTCAGCCTCTTGGGTATCTCTCCGGGGGCTGTCAAACCAGTCCTTAACGTGGCGAGGGTTGAGACTTAACGCGAAGACCGTCGGCTTCCTCAAAGATGCCTCAATAGCATAGCACATCCGCCGCCGCAAAACAAGTTGAACCGATTGTAGCGGAGGGGGTGGGATTCGAACCCACGGCCCCTTGCGGGGACACTGGTTTTCAAGACCAGCTCCTTAAACCCCTCGGACACCCCTCCGGGTTGCCTCGCCGTGCTTATTCGTCCCTTGGCGCTCCGCCTGCGCAGCCGTCACGGCGTGTCCCGCGGAGCGGCAGAATCGCGCTTTTCGCGGCCTCATCAAACGGAAGCGAAAAAAGTATACCATGCGTTTTCAGGCCCTGTCAATTTTGCGGACGTCCTCGCGAACGATGCGCGAGCGCCGCCGTCATCGACTCGGACGCGGTCCGAAAAGCTCCCTGAGGTTCTGTTCATAAGGCGGGTTGACCACGCCGCGATCAGTGATGATCCCCGTGATATATCGCGCCGGCGTGACGTCGAAAGCGGGATTGGCCACCTTGACACCGGCCGGGGCGATGACCGTCTCCCCGATCCGGGTGACTTCCTCGGCCCGTCGCTCCTCGATGATGATCCCGCTTCCATCGGCCAGGCTCAGGTCGATGGTCGACGAGGGGGCGGCGACGTAGAACGGCAGGTCGTGTTCCTTGGCCAGGACGGCCAGGGAGTAGGTGCCGATCTTGTTGGCCGTGTCGCCGTTGGCGGCGATCCGGTCGGCGCCGACGATGACCAGGTCGACGCGTTTCTGTTGCATCATGTGGCCGGCCATGCTGTCGGTGATGAGGGTCACCGGGATGCCCTCCTGGGACAGCTCCCAGGCGGTCAGGCGGGCGCCCTGCAGCAGGGGCCTCGTCTCGTCGGCCAGGACCTGGACTTGTTTCCCGGCGGCCACAGCGGCGCGGATGACCCCGAGGGCGGTGCCGAAGCCGCCGGTCGCCAGGGCCCCGGCGTTGCAGTGGGTGAGCACCGTGGCCTCGCCGGGGATGAGGGCCTGACCGTGGTCCCCGAGCCGCCGGTTCATCGCCAGGTCCTCTTCAGCGATGGCCCTGGCCTCTTCGCGGAGGGCGACGCTGATGCCGGCCGGCCCCCTCGAAGCCTGCGCCGTGGCCGCCCGCATCATCCGGTCGACGGCCCAGAAGAGGTTGACCGCCGTCGGCCGGGTCCGTCTGAGCCGCTCGGCGATGCCTTCGAGGGCCCCCAGGAAAAGCTCCGTGGCCGCGGCCCCCGAGGTCCCCCCGGGCACGCCCGGGCGGGCGAAGGTCGCCCCCGTGGCCAGCGCCTTGGCCCCCATGGCCAGCCCGTAGGCGGCGGTGATGCCGATGGCCGGGGCGCCTCGGACGGTCATATCCTCGATCGCCTGGGCCACGTCCTCGTATGTCTCACATTCCCTGGTGACCAGCTCGAGGGGCAGGCGCCGCTGATCGATGAGGATCAGGCGGCCGTCCTTGTACTGCACGGGTTGGACCGGTTCCATGGTTGCCCTCCGTTGCTCTGGCGCGGCCTCACAGCCGGCTGTGGGCCAGTGTTGTGGGGCAGGCGCAGTCACGCTTGGCCGGGATGGCCCGGACCATCTTGTAGAGGAGCTCGCGGAGCTTGCCGTTGTTCTTGTTGAAGACCTTGATCACGTCTTCGTGGTCGACCGGCTTGATGTCCGAGCGGCCTTCGAGCCCGGCGTCGTAGTCGGTGATCAGGGCGATGTTGACGTAGCACATGTCGAGCTCGCGGGCCAGGATGACCTCGGGGTACTGGGTCATGTTGATGACCTCCCAGCCCATCTTGGAGAACCAGCGGCTCTCCGCGCGGCTCGAGAAGCGCGGCCCCTGGATGACGACGACCGTCCCGTGGTCATGGAGGGGTAGCCCGAGGGCCCGCCCCTGCTCGATGGCGACCCTCCGGAGGACCGGGCAGTAGGGGTCGGCCGAGCTGACGTGGGTCGTCAGCGGGCCGTCGTAGAAGGTGTCTGGGCGGCCCCAGGTGCGGTCGACGAACTGGTCGCTGACGACGAAATCCCCAGGCTTGATCTCGGGCTGCAGGCTTCCGGCGGCACAGGGCCCGATGACCCGCTCGACCCCGAGTTCTTTCATCGCCCACAGGTTGGCCCGGTAGGGCACCTTGTGCGGGGGGAAACGGTGGTCGTGCCCGTGGCGCGGGAGGAAGGCCACTTTCCGGCCGGCCACCTCAGCCAGGGCGATCCGGTCCGACGGGGCCCCGTAGGGGGTCTCCACCCAGACCTCGGTGACCTTGTCGAGGAAGTTGTAGAAACCCGAGCCGCCGAAGATGCCTATCTCCGCCTGCGGCTTTTCCTTGCCCATAGTTCGCCTCTACCTCCATGGGGACGACCGGCGGGCCGCCCGTGTTTCTCTCACATTCCCGGATTCGCGGCCGCCGCCCCCTAACCTTCTGGGGCCGGGCCGCGCCCGTCGCCCCCGGGGACGGCCTTGTCCATCAACGACCGGACTTCCTCCGGGGTGAAGCGGTAGACCTCGTTGCAGAAGTGGCAACGCATTTCGGTCGGCTCGGCGCTCTCGGCCAATTCGGCCAGCTCCTCCCGACCCAGGGAGACCAGCAGGTCGGCGGCCCGATCGCGGTCGCAATGGCAACGGAAGCGCAACTCCATCCGGTCGAGGACGCGGCAGTCGACGCCCTCCAGGCCGGCCCGGAGGAGGTCCTCGGCCGAACTCCCCGCGTTGATCAGCCGGCTCACCTGTCCGAGCTTGCCCAGGTTGCCCTCGAGGCGGGCCGCCATCTCCTCGTCCGTTCCCGGCAGGAGTTGGACCAACAGCCCTCCCGAGGCCAGCACGCCGCCATCGGTCCCGACCAGCACGCCCAGGGCCACAGCCGACGGCGTCTGCTCCGAGACCCGGAAGTAGTTGGCCAGGTCTTCGGCGATCTCGCCGGAGATGAGCGGGGCCCCTCCCGTATATGGTTCCTTCAGGCCCAGGTCGGTCGCTACCGAGATGGACCCGTGGGGCCCGACCGCGCGGCCCACGTCGAGCTTGCCCGGTCTGACCGAGGGCAGGTTGACGCCGGGGTTCTTGACGTAACCCCGGACCTCACCGCGTCCGTTGGCGATGACGAGGAGTCCGCCGAGCGGCCCGTCGCCCATGATCCGCAGGGTCACCGACCCCTCACCTTTAAGGTTGGCCCCCAGGAAGGCGGCGGCCGTCAGGGCCCGGCCGAGGGCCGCGGTGCCCACCGGAAAGGTGTGCTGCCGCCGCGCCGCCTCGCCGGCTAGGTCCGTCGTCACCGCGGCGAAGGCCCGCACCGTGCCGGCCTCGTCGGCGGCCCGCAAGAGATGGTCCATCTCCGGGAAGCATCCCCCTCAATACGAACGCCGGGGCGGTCGCCCCGGCGCCCTCTTCGTTCAGGACTTCCCGAGCAAATCGAGGAAGTAGCGGTGGACCCGCGGGTCCTCGGTCAACTCGGGGTGAAAAGCCGTCACCAGGTGCTTGCCGGCGGAGGCCATGACGATCTTCTCCCCAACCCGGGCCAACACTCTTACGCCAGGGCCGACGCTGCCCACATACGGGGCCCGGATGAAGACCGCCCGGACGGGCTCCTTGCCTAGCTCCGGGAGGTCGAGGTCGATCTCGAAACTCTCCCGTTGCCGGCCGAAGGCGTTCCGCTTCGCGACCATGTCAATCAGGCCCAGCCGGGGTTGGCTCGACCCGTCGATTTCGGTGGCCACCAGGATGAGGCCGGCGCAGGTCCCGTAGACGCCCATGCCCCGGCGCGCCTCGCGGGGGATGGCGTCCATGAAACCATATCGCGTCATCAGCTTGCCGATGGCCGTGCTCTCGCCGCCCGGGATGACCAGGCCGTCCAGGTCGGCCAGTTGCTCGACGCGCTTGATTCGGAAGGTCTCCGCGCCGGCCCGCTGAAGGGCCTCGACGTGTTCAGCGACGTCGCCTTGAAGGTCCAGGACTCCGACTCTCGGCGCCATGTTCGTCCCTTCCGGTCACCAGCCGCGCGTCTGCATCATCTCGGCCTGGTTGATCTTGGAGATCTCGATGCCGGGCATGGCCTCGCCCAGGTCCTTGGACACCTCGGCGAGGACCTTGGGGTCGTTGTAGTGGGTCGTAGCGAGGACAATGGCCCGCGCCCGGGCGGCCGGGTTCCGCGACTTGAAGATGCCCGACCCGACGAAGATGCCGTCCGCTCCGAGCTGCATCATCAGGGCGGCGTCGGCCGGGGTGGCGATGCCGCCGGCGGAGAAGTTGACCACCGGGAGCCGCCCCAGCCGCTTCACCTCGGAGAGCAGCTCGTAAGGAGCCCCGAGGTTCTTAGCCTCGGCCATGAGCTCGTCCTCGTCAAGGGTCTGTAGCTTACGCACCTCGTCCATAACCGTCCGCAGGTGGCGGACGGCTTCGACCACGTTCCCGGTCCCGGGTTCGCCCTTGGTCCGGACCATGGCCGCCCCCTCGCCGATGCGGCGGAGGGCCTCGCCGAGGTTCCGGGCCCCGCAGACGAAGGGGACCTTGAACTTGTTCTTGTTGATGTGGTGCTCTTCGTCGGCCGGGGTGAGGACCTCGCTCTCGTCGATGTAGTCGGCACCGAGGGCCTCGAGGATCTGGGCTTCGACGAAGTGCCCGATGCGGGCCTTGGCCATGACCGGGACGGTCACGGACTCCATGATCCGGGTGATGATCGTCGGGTCGGCCATCCTGGCCACGCCGCCCGCCGCGCGGATGTCCGCGGGGACGCGCTCGAGGGCCATGACGGCCACGGCTCCGGCCTCCTCGGCAATCTTGGCCTGCTCGGGGGTGGTGACATCCATGATGACGCCGCCCTTCAGCATCTGAGCCAGGCCGGCCTTGACCCGCCAGGTGCCCTGGGCGCCGGCGTTCGGTTCTTGTTTGGACAAGCTGGTCTCCTCCCTATCCTGGGAAATCGCATTATATATTGTACTACACTGCTTCCGGGAAAGACAAGTTACTGGCCGGTCTGTGGTCGCCGGTCTCTCGTCGAACCGCGTCCTCGGCCACGCGGCCGGCGCGAGGCGGTGGGTTCAACCCTTGATCACGCCGATGGGCTTCAGCCTGGCCACCCGCCGGGCGAGGCCGGCCGTCTCGGTGGCGGCGACGACGTCGTTGACGTCCTTGTAGGCCGAGGGAGCCTCTTCGGCCAGCGTCGAGCGGCTTGCGGCGACGGCCACGACCCCGCGTTCTTCCAGTTCGCGCTGGAGGTCGTCGGCCCTGACCTGGCGCGAAGATGCGCTACGGCTCATCGCCCGGCCGGCTCCATGGCAGGCCGAGCCGAAGGTCTCGGCCTCCGCCTCGGCCGTGCCGACCAGGATGAAGGAGTAGCGGCCCATGTCTCCGGGGACGAGGACGGGCTGGCCCACCGCGCGGTAAGCGGCGGGGACGGCCGGGTGGCCCGGTCCGAGGGCCCGCGTGGCCCCCTTGCGGTGGACGCACAGCTCCATCTCCTGCCCGCCGACCCGGTGCCGCTCAATCTTGGCGATGTTGTGGGCGACATCGTAAACCAGTTCGAGCCCGAGGCGCTCCTCGGGGAGGCCGAGGACCTTGCTGAAGGCCTGCCGGACCCAGTGGCTCAGACATTGGCGGTTGGCCCAAGCGTAGTTGGCCGCGGCGGCCATCGCCGCCAGGTAGTCCCGGCCGGCCGGCGAACCCACGGGGGCGCAGGCCAACTGCCGGTCGGGCAGGTTGATGCCATACTCCCGTACGGTCTGGAGCATCACCTCGAGGTAGTCCGTACAGACCTGGTGGCCGAGGCCGCGTGACCCGGAGTGGATCTCCACGACCACCTGGCCTTCCTGGAGCCCGAAGAGGCCGGCGACGGGCGGGTCGTAAACCCTCTCGACTACCTGCACCTCCAGGAAATGGTTGCCCGAGCCCAGCGTGCCGAGTTGGTCATGACCGCGCTTGAGGGCCTTCCGGCTGACCGTGCCGGGCTTCGCCCCGGCCATGGCCCCGCGCTCCTCGGCGTGCTCGAGATCTTCGGGACGGCCCAGGCCACGGCGGACGGCCCAACCGGCCCCCTCGGCCAGCACCCGCTCCAGTTCGTCCGGGCTGACGGTCAGCTTGCCCGAGGAACCCACACCCGAGGGCACTTCCCGGAAGAGCTCGTGGACGAGGTCGCTGATCTTCAGGCGGACCTCCGCCTCGACCAGGTTGGTCCGCAGGACGCGGACCCCGCAGTTGATGTCGTAGCCGACCCCGCCGGGCGAGACCACCCCGTCAGCCGTGTCGGTCGCGGCCACCCCGCCGATGGGGAAGCCATAGCCCCAGTGGATGTCGGGCATGGCCATGGCCGGTCCGACGATGCCCGGCAGGGTGGCCACGTTGGCCACTTGTTCCGGGGCCTGGTCGCGCCGGATGTCCTTGAGCATCTTCTCGTCGGCGTAGATGACCCCGTCGGTCCGCATCCCGGCCTTATAGCCGCGTGGGATGCGCCACTTGCCCGGACCCGCCGGCTCGAGCGGGCCGCCCCATTCCCCGGCCATTCACGGTGCCTCCCCGGCGGGCTCAAACGTCAAAGATGACCCGGATCAGGTACCGCCCGCTCGCCCCCGGCCCCCGCCGGTCGAGGCGCAGGCCGTGGTAGGTGGCGGCCTTCACCTCGCGCAGGCGACCGTGCCTGCCCGGGTCGGCCTTCTCCCCAAAGGCCCGGGCTTCAAGCTTCAAAGACGCGGGCGCCGTCCTCTCCCCGCTGAAGATGTGCAGGCTGAAGCGGGAGAAGAGGCGGCGCTCCGTGTCGTGCAGGTAAAGCAGTTCGTTCAACCAGCGGACGAGCAGTTCCTCCAGGTCGCCCGCGGCGACCTCGACCCGGACTTCGTCGACCGGCGCCACTGGGCCCTCGGCGATCAACGCGAAGAGGCCCGAGGCAGCGTTGCCGAAGGCCTCTTCAAGAGTCTCCCCGCTGGCCTCCAGCCCGACGTCGGCGGTGTGGTCAAGGAACCTATAGCCGCGCAAGAGTCACGCCCCCCGTGGGGTTTCCTCCTCGCCCGTCCCGTTGGCCGGGTCTTCCTCCTTGCCGGGAACCCTGGCCACGGCGACGACCTCGTCGCCGCCCTCGAGGCGCTGCACGAAGACCCCCTGGGTGTCCCGTCTGAGTTCCGAGATGCCGGCCACCTGGAGGCGGATGACCATCGCCGCCGCGGTCACCAGGATCACTTCGTCCTCGGCCTCGACCACCTGAGCCCCGGCCACCGGGCCGTTGCGCCCGGTGCTGCGGATGGCCTTGATCCCCAGGCCGCCCCGCTTCTGCTCGCGGTACTCGCCGATGGGGGTGCGCTTGCCGAAACCCTTGGTGGTGATGACGAGAAGATCGGCGCCTTCGCGGACGATATCCATGGTCACGACCTCGTCCCCGCTCCGCAGCCGGATCCCGGTGACGCCTCTGGCCGCGCGGCCCATCGGCCGGACGTCGGTCTCGGGGAAGCGGATGCTCAGGCCCTTCTTGGTGACCAGGATGGCGTCCTCCCGGCCGGAGGTCAGCCGGACCCTGATGAGTTCGTCGCCTGCCTCCAGGGCTAGGGCGATGAGCCCGCCGCGGCGGATGTTCTCGTACTCGGAAAGCCCGGTCTTCTTGACCGTCCCCTTCTTGGTGACGAACATCAGGAACTGGTCCGGGCTGAACTCGCGGACCGGGATGACGGCCGTGACCTTCTCGCCCGGGCCCACCTGGATGAGGTTGACGATGTTCGTCCCCTTGGCCGTCCGGCCGGCCTCCGGGATCTCGTGAACCTTGAGCCGGTAAGCCCGGCCGGTGTTGGAGAAGAAGACGATGTAGTGGTGGGTGGTGGTGACGAAGATGTGCTCGACGAAATCCTCTTCCTTCGTCCCCATCCCGGTGATGCCGCGCCCGCCGCGGCGCTGGCTGTGGTACGTGCTGGCCGCCAGCCGCTTGATGTACCCCTGGTGGGTCATGGTGATGACCATGTCCTCGACGGGGATGAGGTCCTCGTCTTCGAGGTCGCCGGCGGCGGCGGCGATCTTCGTCCGCCGTTCATCGCCATACTTGTCGCGGATCTCGGTCAGCTCGGTCTTGATGATCTGGTAGACCATCCGTTCACTGGCCAGCACCGCCCGGTAGTACTCGATGTCCTTCAGGAGGGCCAGGTACTCCTGCTCGATCTTGTCGCGCTCGAGGCCGGTCAGGCGCTGCAGGCGCATGTCCAGAATGGCCTGGGCTTGCTTGTCGGACAGCCCGAACTCGCGCATCAGGCCGGCGTGGGCGATGTCTACCGTCTTCGACCCGCGGATGAGGTTGATCACTTGGTCGATGTGGTCGAGGGCGATCCGCAGGCCTTCCAGGATGTGCGCCCTGGCTTCGGCCTTCTCGAGGTCGAAGCGGGTCCGCCGGGTGACGACTTCCCTCTGATGCTGTAGGTAGTGATAGAGGGTATCGCGGAGGGTGAGGACCAGCGGGCGCCCGTCGACGAGAGCCAGGTTGATGACCCCGAAGGTCGTTTCCATTTGCGTGTACTTGTAGAGCTGGTTCATCATCACGTTGGCGTTGGTGTCCCGCTTGAGCTCGACGACGATGCGCATGCCATCGCGGTCAGACTCGTCGCGAAGGTCGCTGATGCCGCTTACGCGGCCGTCCCGGACCAGGTTGGCGATTTGCTCGATGAGCCTGGCCTTGTTGACCTGATAAGGGATCTCGCTGACGACGATGCGGAAGCGGCCGCCGGCCATTTCCTCGATGACCGCCCGCGCCCGCATCTTGATGCTGCCGCGCCCGGTCTCGTAAGCGGACTTAATCCCGTCGCGGCCCATGATCATGGCCGCTGTCGGGAAGTCCGGGCCCTTGATCACCGTCATCAGGTCGGCCGTGGTGCTCTCCGGCTTATCGATGAGCATGATCACGCCGTCGATGACCTCCCGCAGGTTGTGCGGCGGGATGTTGGTGGCCATCCCGACGGCGATTCCCTCAGAGCCGTTGACCAGCAGGTTAGGGAAGCGGGCGGGGAGGACGAGCGGCTCGTCGACGCTCTCATCGAAGTTCGGGACGAAGTCGACGGTCTTCTTGTCGATGTCGCGCAAGAGCTCGCCGGCCAACTTAGAAAGGCGGGATTCGGTGTAACGCATGGCCGCCGGCGGGTCGCCGTCTACGGAGCCGTAGTTTCCGTGGCCGTCGACGAGCGGCGCGCGCATCGAGAAGTCCTGGGCCAGCCGGACGATGGCGTCGTAGACGGCCACCTCACCGTGGGGGTGGAAGCGGGCGATGACATCCCCGACGGTCTTGGCCGATTTCTTGTAGGGCTTGTCCGCTGTGAAGCTTTGATCGTACATGGAGTAGAGGATGCGGCGATGGACTGGCTTGAGGCCGTCCCTGACGTCGGGCAGGGCGCGGCCGACGATTACGCTCATGGCGTAATCGATGTAGGATGTCTTCATCTCGTCGCCGATCCGCGCGGGGACGACCCTCGCGGTCGTAGTCTCGTCGGCCATTGAACCTGACTCCTCCTGGCTCACCCGATCGTGTCGAGGTTCTTGACTTCCTTGGCGTGCTCCTCGATGAATTCGCGCCGCGGCTGGACCTTGTCGCCCATGAGGATGGTGAAAATCTCCTCGACGGCCATCTCATCATCCGGCGGGATGGTCACCTGCAGCATGGTCCGGGTCTCCGGGTTCATCGTCGTCTCCCGGAGCTGGTCGGCGTTCATCTCGCCGAGGCCCTTGAAGCGTTGGATGACCACGTTATCGTCACGGCCGCCGATCTCCTTCATGGCCTTCTCCAACTCGCGCTCGTTGAAGGCGTACTTCTCGACCTTGCCCTTGCGCACCAGGAACAGGGGCGGCTGGGCGATGTAGACGTAACCGGCGTCGATCAGCCCCCGCATGTAGCGGTAGAAGAAAGTCAGGAGGAGGGTCCGGATGTGCGACCCGTCGACGTCGGCGTCGGTCATCAGGATGATCTTGTGGTACCGGGCCTTCTCCAGGTTGAACTCGTCTTTGATGTTGGTGCCCAGGGCGGTGATGATGGCCGCGATCTCTTCGTGGGCCAGGGCCTTGTCCAGCCTGGCCTTCTCGACATTGAGGATCTTGCCGCCGAGGGGCAGGATGGCCTGGGTCCGACGGTCGCGCCCCTGTTTGGCGGAGCCGCCGGCCGAGTCACCCTCGACCAGGAACAGTTCCGAGTCGGCGGGGTCGCGGCTGGAGCAGTCGGTCAGTTTGCCGGGCAGGGAGGTGAACTCCAGGGCGTTCTTCCGCCGGGTCAGTTCCCGGGCCTTGCGGGCGGCCTCCCGGGCGCGTGATGCGCTGACGGCCTTCTCCACGATGCGCCGGGCGATGCCCGGGTTCTCCTCGAAGAAGGTGGCCAGGCCGTCGCCGACGACCGAGTTGACGATGCCCTGCATCTCGGTGTTGCCGAGCTTGGTCTTGGTCTGCCCTTCGAACTCGGGGTTGAGGAGCTTGACGCTGATGATGGCGGTCAACCCCTCGCGGGTGTCCTCGCCGGAGAGCGTCTCGTCGCCCTTGAGAACCCCCGACTTCTTGGCGTAGTCGTTGACCACCCGGGTGACCGCGCTCTTGAAGCCGGTTTCGTGGTACCCACCCTCGTGGGTGTGGATGTTGTTGGCGAAGGAGTAGATGCTCTCGGTGTAGCCGTCGTTGTACTGCAGGGCCACCTCGACCGCGTTGACCTCGTGGCGGTCCTCGAGGAAGATCGGCTTGTCGTGGAGGACGTTACGGTTCTTGTTGAGGTGGAGGACGAAGGAGATGATCCCTCCCTCGTACTGGAAACTGCGGTTCTCCCCGGTCCGCTCGTCGCTGAAAGTGATCTTCAGGCCGCGGTTCAGGAAGGCCAGTTCCCGCAGGCGCTGGGCGATGGTCTCGAAGTCATAGGAGATGCCCGCCTCGAAGATCTCCGCGTCGGGCTGGAAGGTGATCTCGGTTCCGTGCCGGTCGGTGTTGCCGACCTTCTTCAACTCGGTGACCGGCTTGCCCCGTTCGTAGCGCTGGCGGTAGACCCCGCCATCTTTGTGGATCTCGATCTCCAGCCACTCCGAGAGGGCGTTGGTGACCGACACGCCGACCCCGTGCAGCCCGCCGCTGACCTTGTAACCCGCGCCGCCGAACTTGGCGCCGGCGTGGAGCATGGTCAGGGCGACCTCGACGGCCGGCCGGCCCGTCTTGGGGTGGATGTCCACCGGGATGCCGCGGCCGTTGTCGATGCCGGTGACGCTGCCGTCCTTGTGGAGGAGGACGTTGATCTCGGTACACACGCCGGCCAAGGCCTCATCGACGCTGTTGTCGACGACCTCGTAGAGCAGCTGATGGAGGCCGCGGATGCCGGTGCTGCCGATGTACATGCCCGGGCGGCGCCGGACTGCCTCGAGCCCCTCCAGAATTTGAATCTTGCTGGCATCGTAAGCCGCCTCGACCCCGTTGTCTGCGGGGCCGCCGGCGGCCGCTGGTGCCCGTCCGTTCTTTTTCAGGTCCTCTGGCATCAGCCGGGCCCTCCAATCCCGTTAACGCTTCTCCCTCGCCAATTATAGCACTTAAAGCCGGTGGCTCTCAACTTTACGGCCATCCGCTTCGTCTCACTCGCTGTCTTCAAGGCCGCCGCCCTTCATCGCCCTTTTCTTGATGGTCCCGATGGAGACCGTCGTCAGGAAGACCTTATCGGCCGTGAGGATCAGTGATTTAGGGTTGCCGCCGCTTAGGTCGACGGTGGTTCCCTCGGTCCTGGCCAGGTCGAGGAACTCCTTGGTGACGGGCGACTCACCGACTGTCTGGAGGTCGAAGACCCCGATGATCTCCCGGCTCCGCAGGACCGCCTCGCCCCCGATGTTGACCAGCATCGAATCGCTCCTTTCAACTTGCGCGTCGTCCGCGACCGCGGCGGGCGGTGTACGCCTCGCCGGTCGCCTCAGGCTCCGGACTCACCCGTCCGCGGGGCCCTGGCCTTGACCATCACCTGCCGCCAGCGTTCCCGCATGGCGGGGTCGTCGATGACCGCAACCCACTCATCGACGACCGCCAGTTCAGCGGGGGAGAGCGGGGGCTGTTCATGGTCCGCCGGCCGCCCGGACGTGGTTTGCCCGGCCGCCGGAGGGATTGCGCCCAGCCCTTGCCCGCTGTGAAAGCGAAGGTCCTTGATTAGTCTCTCTCCCAGCCGCCTGTTTATTGCCTCCAAGAGACCCGGCCTCAACAGCGTCAGCTGCTGCGACCACGAGGGGCTGGCCGTCTCGACGGTCATGACTCCCCGCTGGACCCGCACGGGCCGGGTGAAACGGGCGATTTCTGGACCGGCGGCCTCCTCCCAGATGAACAGGGCAAGCTTCTCCCGCATGGTCTTCCTCAGCTCCATGCGCTCGAGGCTTTCTTCGAGGACCTTGCCTATCGCTGTCGGCTTCACTGCGCTCGACCGTCCTCGGCCGGGGTGATCGTCCCCCGAGCCACATGGTAGAAGGCGACGTCCGCGGCCAGGCGGCCGGCCAGGGGCGCGGCGTCGGTACCCGTGATGATGGTCTGCACCCGCCCGACGGTCTCCAGGAGGAGCCCCCGCCTCCTCTCGTCCAGTTCCGACAGGACGTCGTCCAGCAGGAGGATGGGTTGGTCGCCGTCGTCGGCCGCCAAGAACTCGACCTCGGCCAGCTTCAGGGCGAGGACCGCGGTCCGCTGTTGCCCCTGAGAGGAGAAAAGGCGGGCGTCCTGGCCGTTGACCTCCAGCCGGAGGTCGTCGCGGTGGGGCCCCACCAGGGTCATTCCCCGCTCCAGTTCAACCGGCCGGAGCTTTTCCAGGCGGCGGCGAAAGGCTTTCCCCAGGGTCTCGTCGTTCTGGCCGGCCGCAGTGGCTTCGCGGCTTGCCCGGGGACTATCCCCAACGATAGAACTTTGATAACTGACGCTCAGTTCCTCCTGCCCGCCCGAGACCTGGCGCTGGGCCAAAGCGACCCACCGCGAAAGCTTCTCCAGAGCCGTCAAGCGGCGCTGGATGATCTCCACCCCGTGGGCGACCAGCTTCTCGTCCCAGACGGCCAACCCCATCGCCTCGGCCTGTGACCCGCCCTTCAGCAGCCGGTTACGCTGCTCCAGGATCCGATGATAGGTCGCCAGGTGATGGTAGTACGCTGGCGACACCTGGGACAACTGCAGGTCGATGTAGTGGCGACGGACTTCCGGCGCACCCTTGACCAACTCCAGGTCCTCCGGGGCGAAAAGGACGACCCGGGCCTGCCCGATGATTTCACTGAGGCGCCGCTTGGGAAGCCCGTTGAGACGCAGGACTTTGCGCCCCTCGCCGGAGAAGCCGACCTCCACCCGGAGGGGTCCGGCAGGCCGTTCGAAGTCGCCCCGGGCGAGATACGCCGGTGCCCCCCAACGGACCAGTTCCCGGTCGCGCACCGCCCGGTGGGACCGCCCGGTAGCCAGGAGGTAGACGGCTTCGAGAGCGTTGGTCTTGCCCTCCGCATTTCCGCCGACAAAGACATTGACCTGGCCGCTGAGGGTCAGGTCCAGGGTGGAGAAAGAGCGGAAATCGTGGAGTTGGAGGCGTTTGAGTCGCACGGGTTTCTCCTCGGGTCCGCGGCCTTCAGGGGCCGCTAGACGGTCCGCAGAGGCAGGATGACGTACAGCAGGTCCTCGCGGTCCTTGGGTTTCATCACCGTCGGGCTGATCGGGCCGGTCATCTGGAAGACAACTTCGTCGGCCCCGATGTTCTTCAATCCTTCGATGAGGTACTTCACGTTGAAGGCGATTTGCATGTTCTCCCCGGTGGTCGAAGCGGCTATCTCCTCCTGCACGTTGCCGACCTCCGGGGCGTTGGCGGTGATGGTCAGGGAGTCTGACTTGAAATCGAGGCGGACGGCGTTTCCGCCCTCCTGGGCCAGAACCGAGCTGCGCTCGCAGGCCGCCAGGTATTCGGACGTCTTCAAGACCGCTTCCGTCTTGAAGTCTCCTGGAATCACCTGACGGTAGTTCGGGAACTGGCCGTCGATCGTCCTCGACCGGAAGTGCAACCCTTGGGCCTGGAGGAAGAACTGGCCACCCTCGAGGCCGGCGGCAACGTTCTCTTCGCTGATTTCGCCCAAGGTCCGACTCAGTTCACCGAGGGCCCGTCCGGGGATGATCGCCTTCTGCTGGCTGACCGTTCCTTCGAGCGGCCCTTCTTTCATGGCCATCCGCACCCCGTCGGTCGCCACCAGCCTGATTTTACCCTCCGCCATTTCGAGCAGGGCCCCGGTGAGCATCGGCCTGGTCTCATCGTGGGAGACCGAGAAGATGGTCCGCTCGATCAGTTCGCGCAGTTCCTTGCGTTTCAAGGAAATGACGTTATCCTGCCCGAACCGGCCGAGGGACGGGTACTCTTCAGCGGCGAACCCGTGGATGACATAGTGCGATCGTCCCCAGCGAACGGTGGCGCTCTTGCCTTGCACCCCGGTCTCCAGGGTGACGGGGCCACCGGGGATTCGCCGGACGATCTCCCCAAGATACCGAGCCGGCAGGACGACCGCGCCTTCTTCGACGACTTCACCCGGAGCCTCGGACTCGATGGCAATTTCGTGATCGGTGGCGCTCAGGGTGATCTTCCCTCCGCGCCCGGTGATCAGGATTCCGGTCAGCACCGGCAAGGTCGTCCGCGGGGAGACGACTCGCTGCACGGTCTGCAGTACCGGCGCTATCTGTTCTTGCTGAAAAGCTAGTTTCATGGACCTCTCAATCCCCTTTCTCCGGTCTGACGAGGCAAGATTTCTTGTTCTCCAAGAGTTATATAAATACCAGCCGTATAAGTAACAGGTCGTGTGGATTTGGGGATAAGACCAGAAGACGGCGGCCTTGCGACGTTGTAAGGTGTTGATAAGCTGTGGATTCTGAGGGTGGTTTCGTCGTTCTTATCCCCTTTTTCCACAGAGGGGGGAGGGCAATCCTGGTTGTCCACAGCTTATCAACAAATTGTGTACAGTTTGCCCACAATCACTCGGTCTTTATCTTCTCGATCAGTTCCTGGATCACCGAGCGCAGGGACGCGTCGACCTTCATGTCGGTGGCGATCTTCTCGTAGGCGTGGATGACGGTGGTGTGATCGCGGCCGCCGAACGCCTCGCCGATTCTGGGCAGGGAGGAGTCGGTCAGCTCCCGGCTGATGTACATGGCAATCTGGCGGGGGAAGGCGAGGGCCCGAGTCCTGCGCGGGGCCTTCAGGTCCTCTACCCGCAGGCCATAGAAAGACGCCACCCGCTGCTGGATGAGCTCGATGGACAAGGCCTTCGGCCGGGCTTCCGGGAGGATGTCCTTGAGGGCCTCGGCGACCACGTCGATGGTCACGTCGCGGTTGATGAGCGAGGCATAGGCGATGATCCGGATGAGGGCCCCTTCGAGTTCCCGGATGTTGGTGTCGATCTTCGAGGCGATGAAGAGCATCACGTCATTAGGAATCTCGAGGCGCTCTATCTCAGCCTTCTTGCGGAGGATGGCCACCCTGGTCTCGAGGTCGGGCGGTTGGATGTCGGCGATCAATCCCCACTCGAACCGTGAGCGCAGGCGTTCCTCGAGAGCGGTGATTTCCTTGGGAGGACGGTCGCTGGAGATGACGATCTGCCGGTTGGCCTCGTGGAGCGAGTTGAAAGTGTGGAAGAACTCCTCCTGCGTGGCCTCCTTGCCGGCCAAGAACTGGATGTCGTCGACGAGGAGGACGTCGATGGTCCTGTACTTGCTCCTGAACTCGTGTTGGGTCCGGTCACGGATGGACGAGATGAGTTCGTTGGTGAACGTCTCCGAGGAGATGTAAACCACCCGGGCGCCGGCCCCCTGGCTCCGGATGAAATGCCCGATGGCCTGCATGAGATGGGTCTTGCCGAGACCCACACCGCCGTAGATGAAAAGAGGGTTGTAAGCCCTGGCCGGCGCCCCGGCTACGGCCAGGGAAGCGGCGTGGGCGAAGCGGTTGGAGTTGCCGACGACGAAACGGTCAAAGGTGTACTTGGGGTTCAGCGGTTGCCCGAAAGACTCCCCGTTGGCTGTGATCAACACGGGCTGAGAGTTGGTCCAGGTGGCGGCGACCTCGCTCTCAGCGACCGCCGCCGGGCTGGAGTTCTGGACGAAGCGGACGGACATCTCGTAACCGGCGAGGTTCTTCAGGGTTCGCTTGATGAGGGATAGGTATTTCGTCTCCAGCCACTCGCGGGCGAAATCGTTCTGGACGCCGATGACGATGGTGTCGTCGTGGAGGGCCAGCGGCTTCGTCCCTTTGAGCCAGGTCTCGAAGCCAGCGCGAGGTAGCTCCTGCTCCATCAAGGCAAGGGCTTTGTCCCAGGTTTCGTTGAGTTGATCTTTCATGGCGGAGCCCTCCGACCCTAAAACTTGTCCACATGTTATCCACAACGAAGAGGATAACCTTGTTTCGCTGCCGCTGAAGGAAGCGTGTTGCCAATGCTTCCCTGACGCTGAGTGAGCTAGGCGTGCTGTCCTGATAGGGGGCCGGGGAGCGCCAGCCCATCTGGACTGGGGAAAAAACTTCAGCCCAACGAGGCGGCTGAAGTCTGAATCAACAAAGTATCCACAGGGTTATCCACAGGATGTGAATATGCGCCCGTGTCTGGAAGGCATGGTCCCTTTGGACGGTCTTTCCCGGAAGGCCATTGGCAGGGATTAGACGGACTCTCGGGGTTTTCCTTTCGCCGTCGGAGAAATATTAGGGGGTCGCGGAAGCTGGCACGAGAGCGGCGGCGAAGGCTCCGCCGGGCTTCGCGGCGGCGGGGCGACGCGCCGGATTACTGGGCCGGCCCGGAGGGAAGCTAAGAGGGGGGCGGTCGGTGAGCCGGTTCGGGACCGCCGGGCCTGGTCGACGCCCGCAGGCCTGCGCCCGGTCAAGCGGCTGTGGCTTGACAGCTGTTTTTTGCGCAGGATATAATCTAGAAAGGAGTTTTACGTCCCTGGGCCGTCTGGCCCAAGGTTTTGTTTTTCCGAAGGGAGTGTCCATCGTTGAAGCGGACGTACCAGCCTAAGGCACGAAAGCGAAAGAAGGTTCACGGCTTCCTGAAGAGGATGTCGACTCTCGGCGGGCGGAAGGTCCTGAAGAGCAGAAGGCTCAAAGGGCGCAAGCGGTTGGCGGGCTAGAGGCCGCGGAGTAGTCCGTGGCCCTTTTCTTCCCTGGGGTGCTCGAAGGATGAGCTCATATCGGATCGAAAAACTTCGCTCTCAGCGGGACTTCAGCGGCGTATACGAGACGGGCCGGTCTTGGGTCATGCCCGGGGCGGTCCTTTACGTCAGACCGACGGCTTCTCGGGTGGCCAAAGTGGGCTTTGTGGCCGGGCGCCGCCTCGGGCCCGCGGTCCAGCGTAACCGGGCCAAGCGCCTTCTCCGGGAGGCCTTCCGGGCGGCTCTCGGCGACTGCCGGCCCGCCGGGGGGGCGGACCTCATCTTGGTGGCCCGTCGGAGGCTGCTTGAACTGCGGTGGGCGGAAGTCGTCGAGACTGTCGAGCACCTTCTGACCAGGGCACAGGTGATCGAACGGGGGCACCAAGTTTGAGTCTTCTGCAGTCAGGCGTGACCGGCCTCATCCGGTTCTACCGGCGGCACATTTCTCCACTTAAACGACCCTCCTGCCGGTTCTACCCGACCTGTTCGGAGTACGCTGAACAGGCGGTGGCCAAGCACGGAGTGGCCAAAGGACTGATGTTGGCCGGGTGGCGGATATTGCGGTGCAACCCCTTCAACCCAGGGGGATACGACCCAGTGCCTTGACGGGGCCGGCAGCGGGGTCTCGAATAAGCGACAATTCCCGGAGAACATAATATTGCCGGGGGAGGAACTAAGGAGGGGCGGCCTTTGACTTGGCTCACGACCGTGATGCAACAGGGCATGAACGTTTTCTACGGGTGGACCGGTAGTTATGGGCTGGCCATCATCTTCCTGACGGCGGCCATCCGCCTTCTTCTGGCCCCGTTCCAATACACCCAGGTGCGGTCCACTCAGAAGATGATGATGCTTGAGCCACACCGCAAGGCGATCGAGAAGAAGTACAAGAACGACCCCCAGAAGGTCAACCAGGAAACAATGGCGTTGTGGCGAAAGAATGGCGTCAACCCCCTTGGCGGGTGCCTGCCGCTGCTCTTGCAGTTTCCGTTCATCATCGCCCTCTTCCGGGCCCTTGACCGTTTCCAGTACCTCGGGCCGGCTGGTTTCCTCTGGATCCCCCACCTTGGCCGGCCGGACACGCTCTTCATCCTGCCCGTTTTGACGGGGATCACGACCTGGTGGCAGCAGAAGATCTCGACTCCGGCGAACGACCAGACCCAGAAGACGATGCTCTTCACCATGCCGGTGTTGATTGCCTTCCTGAGCCTCCGCTTCGCCGCCGGGTTGGCCCTGTACTGGGTGGTCTCCAACATGCTGGCCATCCTTCAGCAATACCTGACCCCCAAACCGCTGCCGGCGAAAGGGGAGAACGCAAGCAAGTGAAACAAGTCGAGAAACGCGGGAAGACCGTCGATGAGGCCGTCAAGGCGGCCTTGAAGGAACTCGGCGTAGGCCAGGACGAGGTCGACATCGAGGTCCTGGAGGAGGCGGCAAAAGGCCTCTTCGGGCTGATCGGGACCAAGGAAGCCCGGGTCGTGGTGCGGTTGCGCGAGGACCGTCGCCAGGTGGCCCGTCGCTTGATCAAAGACGTCCTGGCGGCGATGAGCCTCGAGGTGACGATCGGGACCGAGGAGCGCGAGGGGGCGACGGTCTTCAACCTGGAAGGGCCGGACCTCGGAATCCTCATCGGCCGGCGTGGCCAGACCGTGGACGCCCTGCAGTACCTGGTGAACCTGGCGGCCAACCGGATCGGCGAAGGTGAGAAGGCTCGCATCATCATCGACGTCGAGGGCTATCGGCGGCGGCGCGAGGAGACCCTCCAGCGACTGGCCGAGCGGCTGGCCGAGAGAGTCCGGCGAAGCGGGCAGAGCGTCGTCCTCGAACCGATGAGCGCTCAAGAGCGAAGGGTGATCCACTTGGCCCTGCAGGACAACCAATACGTGGGCACTCAGAGCGAAGGCGAAGAGCCGCAGCGGCACGTGGTCATCTCGCTCAAACGGTAGTCACAGCGGAATCGCCTGCTCACGCATGGCGGTTCTTTTTCTTTTGGCCCGGAAGGGGGATTCCCGGCATGACCAGAAGGGCGGACGCCAGCCCCGACAGGCCGGCCGCCGGCGAGGACACCATTGCCGCCATCGCCACACCGCTCGGTGAGGGCGGCATCGGCATCGTTAGGGTGAGCGGCCCGGAGGCGCTGACCATCGCCACCCGCCTCTTTCGGCCGTCGCGGCGAGGGCCTCGCCAGGGGCGGCTCGAGTCATACCGCCTTCGGCACGGCCGCGTCGTCACGGTCGGCGGGGAGACCATCGATGAGGCTCTCCTGGCCGTGATGCGCAGGCCACGGAGCTACACCCGCGAGGACGTCGTCGAGTTCCAGTGCCACGGCGGGCCGATGGTCGTCAGGCGGGTGCTGGAGGAGGTCCTTGCCGCCGGGGCCAAGCTGGCGCAGCCGGGTGAGTTCACCAAGCGGGCTTTTCTGAACGGTCGCCTTGACCTGGCTGAGGCCGAGGCGGTGATGGCCGTCATCCGGGCGAGGACGGAAGCCAGCCTGCGGGCGGCCCTGGAGAACCTGGGCGGTCGGCTGTCGGCCAGGGTCAGGGCCCTGCAAGAGCGCCTGACGCGGGCCATCGCGCAGGTCGAGGCGGGCGTCGACTTCCCCGACGACGAGGTGGATGAGAGCCCGTTCGGCCCGCTGCGAGGGGAATGCGAGGCCATCCGGGGTTCGCTGGCCGAGCTCATCGCCTCGGCCCATACGGGGAAGATTCTCCGTCAAGGGCTCAAGGTGGTCCTGGCCGGACGGCCCAACGTCGGGAAGTCGTCACTGCTGAACGCCTTGCTGCGGGAGGGCCGGGCCATCGTCACCCCTGTCCCCGGGACGACGCGTGACGCCATCGAGGAGACCCTGGACCTGCGCGGGGTGCCGGTCCGCCTGGTCGACACGGCCGGCCTGCGGGCCACCGCCGACCCGGTCGAGAGCCTGGGGGTCGAAAGGAGCCGGGAGTGGCTGCGGGCGGCCGACATCGTCCTGGCGGTCGTCGATGGGAGCGAGGGACTGCACGAAGAAGACCGGCAGTTGCTCCGGGAGCTACGGGATGGGGCGATCGTCCTGGCCAACAAGGTCGACCTCCTCCCCGGGGGCCGGCTCCCGCCCGAGCTCGCTGCGGAGCTTGTCCATCATTCGGGCGGCCGGCCGCTGGTGGCCGTTTCCGCCGCGACCGGCGAAGGCCTGGGGTCCTTGGAGGATGAACTCCTCCGTTTCGTCTATGCCGGGGGCGCCGAGGCTCCCGAGGAGGCCCTGGTCGGCAGTGTTCGCGCGGAGGAGGCCCTGCGGCGGGCGCTTGGCGCCCTCGACCAAGCCTTCGCCACACTGAGCCAGGGGCTGCCTGACGACCTGGCCGTGGTCGATCTTCGGGAGGCCTGGGGGGCGCTTGGCGAGGTCACCGGGGAGACCGTCACCGAGGACATCTTGGACCGGTTGTTCGCGGAGTTCTGTGTCGGGAAGTGAAAAGCTTGGATTACCACGCTCGGGACCAAGACGTGATCGTCGTCGGAGCCGGTCACGCCGGATGCGAAGCGGCCCTCGCCTCGGCCCGGCTCGGCCTTTCCACGCTCGTCCTGACCATCAGCCTGGAGAACACCGCCCTGATGCCGTGCAATCCGGCCATCGGCGGCCCGGCGAAGGGCCACCTGGTCAGGGAGATCGCGGCGTTGGGCGGCGAGATGGGCCGGGTGGCCGACGTCACCAAGCTCCAGGCGCGGCTGCTCAACACCGGCAAGGGTCCGGCCGTGCAGGCCCTGCGGGTCCAGTCGGACAAGCGGGCCTACCAGGCGGAGATGCGGCGGGTTCTGGAGACCACCCCGGGTCTTCACCTCAAGCAGGCGATGGTCGAGGAGGTCCTGGTCGAGGGGGGCCGCGTCCGAGGGGTGAGGACGAGCTCCGGCATCGTATACGGCGGCAAGGCGGTCATCCTGACCACCGGCGTCTACCTGAACAGCCGGGTCATCGTCGGGGACGCGACCTTCGACTCGGGACCCAACGGGCTGATGACCTCCAGGGGACTCAGCGCGAGCCTCGAGCGCCTTGGGTTGGAGCTCGGACGGTTCAAGACCGGCACCCCGCCGCGGATCGACCGGGACTCGATCGACTTCTCGGCCCTTGTTGAGCAGCCCGGAGCGGAGCGCCCGTACTGCTTCTCCTACCTGTCGGGAGGCCCGGTCGGCGACCGCGAGCAACTCCCTTGCTGGCTCACTTACACCAACGAGCGGACCCACGCCATCATCCGGGAGAACCTGCACCGGGCGCCGCTCTATACGGGGGTCATCAAGGGGGCCGGGCCACGCTATTGCCCGTCCATTGAGGACAAGGTCGTCCGTTTTGTCGACAAGCTGCGGCACCAGATCTTCATCGAGCCCGAGGGGCGGGATACGAGGGAGATGTACGTCCTCGGCTTCTCCACCTCGCTACCGGAGGACGTGCAACTGGAGGCTCTGCGGACAGTCCGGGGGCTGGAGCGAGCGGAGATCATGCGCCCGGGGTACGCCATCGAGTACGACTATCTGGTGCCGACGCAGCTCAAGAGGACGCTCGAGACCAAGGCCATCGAAGACCTCTACACCGCCGGGCAGATCAACGGGACGTCGGGCTATGAGGAAGCCGCGGCCCAAGGCCTCGTGGCCGGGGCCAACGCGGCCCTGAAGATCAAGGGGCGGCCGCTCCTCGTCCTCGGCCGTTCGGAGGCCTATGCCGGGGTGCTCATCGACGACCTCGTCACCAAGGGCACCAACGAGCCGTACCGGATGCTCACGGCCAGGTCCGAATTCCGGTTGCTGCTCCGGCAGGACAACGCCGACCTTCGGCTGACCCACAAGGGGCGGGCCGTCGGGCTGGTTTCGGACCGGCAATACGAGGCCTTCCTGGCGAAGGAGAAGGCCATCGAAGCCGAGAAGCGACGGCTCGAGGAGACGGTCATCATGCCGGACGGGCGCGTCCAGGCCTTCCTGGCCGTGCGCGGGTCGGCCGAACTGAGGGCCCCGGCGGCCGTGGCCGACTTGCTCCGGCGGCCGGAACTGGACTACGAAGCGCTGGCGGCCATCGACCCGGGCCGGCCGGAGCTATCCCGGGAGGTCACCGACGAAGTCGAGGTCCAGATGAAGTACGCCGGTTACATCGCCAAACAAGTGGCTCAGGTCGAGAGGATGAGGCTGCTGGAAGAGCGGAGGCTGCCCGCCGAGCTCGATTACGGCCGGGTCTATGGCCTGTCAAACGAGGCCAGGCAGAAGCTGGCGGCCCGGAGGCCGGAAACGGTCGGCCAAGCCGGGCGGATCTCCGGGGTTTCGCCCGCCGACCTTTCGCTGCTGCTGGTCTTTCTCGAGGCCGAAAAACGGGGCGGGTCGGGGAGGCGGAAAGGGGGAGCGGGGGGCCGTGATGGAGGATGAGGGGCTGGAAAGGCTGGCGGAAAGCTTAGGAATAGTCGTACGG
>JAJZPE010000152.1 GCA_021811325.1 Bacillota bacterium | reverse complement strand
CCGCCTGCGGAACCGCCGCGCCCGCGGGCAGGGCGCCGGCCGTCGCGGTCGAGGGGATCAGGGTCAGGAGCAGCAGGGCCGGGAGGAGGCGGGGCACGACGGCCTTCTTCAGCGAACGCTGCCATGTTGCGGACATTGAAGCACCATCCTTTCCGACTTCAACCATGAACGGGACTCGCCATGCTATTCTAGACGGCCCCGCGGCGGGTTGGGTTCCTCCGCAGGTCTAGCTGGCGGTTCCTGCCCGGGCCTGTGCCGTGCCCGACTGGGCCCGAGAGGCGGGAAAAAGGGAAAGCCGCCCCGGAGGACGGCGATGCCTTAAGGACGGCTATGCTTTCCCGTGGCGGGTCTCGCCTCGGGAGCGGCCTCCCGCGTGGGGACAGACCGCCGTCAATATAGCGAACTCCCCTCCGGACCGCCCGAGGTGATGTAACGGCGCGGGTCGGCGAAGGGCCGGTCTGAGGAGGAGACGAAAGTCTCGAGGTCGGTTATCTGGAAGCCGGCCGCGAGGAGCGGGCGCAGGGCCGGGTGCGGGCCGGGGACAGCCAGGTAGAGTTCGTCGCCATGGGCCCAGGCCCACCGGCAGGCGGCCCCGACGCAGGCCGCCGAATCTTTCAACGTGGCCGAACCGATGGGCCCGAGAATGGCCAGACCCGCACCGCCCCGTCCCTCTCGGCGGGTGTTCATGAAGGCGTAGCCGACGGTCTTCCCCCGGCGCGTCAGCCACAACGGGTGGCCACCGACTCGGAGCCAATAGGCCAGGTCCTGCGGCCGCTGGCGGCCGCCGATGTGGGCGTCCCAGAGGACGAGGTCCTTCATGGCTCGTGAATCGGCCGGGTCGGCCTCAATCACCCGCACGTCCGAACCCGGGAGGGCCTCCAGGCGCGGGCTCGCCGCGTGCAGCTGAAAGCTGGGCCAGCGCGGGAGCATGCCGGATTGGATGTACAGGGAGAGGGCCCGCGGGTCGCGCGAGCTCATCGCGCAGCGAATCCCCCGATTGCGGCCGGCCATGACCCGCTTCAGCAAGGCCCGGCCGACGCCGGTCGACTGATGCCCTTGCCGCACGAACAGCTCGGCGAGGTAGGTCACGTCTCCGCGGGTCACCCTGGCGGTGAACCCGATCACGCCGGCGGCGCCCTCGGCCACCCATACGTGGCCGGTCTCCAGCTCGTGCCGGAAGATGGGCGGGACCGGGATGTCGGGCATCTTCACCCGCGGTCCGTGTTCAGAGTCCCAGTAGGCCCGCCACAGCTCAGGCAGGTCGGCGACGCCGGCCCGCCGCAGGGTGAAGCCCAGGCCGGTCGAGGACGGTGATGCAGACCGCGACGGCGATTGCGGCCGTGATTGTGATGGCGTCGGCAAGGCGGTTCTCAAAGGCTCCTCCTAACTGCCGCGACCAGCGGGTAGTCTTCGTCCGGGGGCAGGTCCGACAACTCCCGTCCGGGTCGAAGTCTTCCTCGAGCGTGGTCACGGCGACATCCCCGCAAACGCGCGTGTCCACGTCCGCCCGGTGCTGCCTGAAGCGGGTGCGCAGCTCCTCCGGGGGCGTGACCATGACGCCGCCCGGCGGGAACACACGAGCCGCCTCCAGTCAGGGTGCTGGCTTAGGCTGAAGCGACGCAACGGGTGAACTCGAATGGCCGGTGGTCAGCGTCTCACCAGGTGCACTGTCCGCCACGGCCCGAGGACCTCGAAGCCCAGGCGGTCGCAGAGGGCGTCGACCGCCGGGTCGTGCGTGACCGTGCAGACGACCTTGCTCTCGGCCAAGAGCGCCTGCGTGATGGCCCACAGGGCGTGAGTCAAGGCGGTTCGTCCGGCTGTGGGCAGCGCATAGACTCCGCCGACCATGGCCAGGCCGGGCAACTCGGCCGTCGTCAGGGCGGCGGCCGCCACCTCGCCATCGTGCTCGATGAAGTGGGTCCGGCGGCCACCGCCGATGGAGCGCCGGACGCTGTCGCGGCCCCGGCGTATCCCGTCGGGGGCGCGCTCATAGAACCGCGTCAGACGGTCGATGTCGTCCTCGGTGCCCGGCCGGGCGCGGGCGGCCGCTCCGTCATCTGGACCAGCGCCACCAGGGCCCCCACCGTCTTTGGGGTCCCTGAACCCCCCGGGGCGCAGCCGGCGGAGGCGCTCGGCTGAGTCTGTTTCCACCCTGTATCCGCTGAGCCGCGCGGTCAGGCCGGGCGGCGTCCTGACGTTGTCGCTGAGGACCACCCGTGACGGGGCCTCACTTTCGAGAACCTCGGCCAGGGCGGACAGGTCGGCTCCGGTCGCGCTTGGTCAAAGGTCTGGTGATCAAGGAACGCTCCCCTTTCGTGGCTGCCCTGTGGCTATGGGCTCGACCCCAGCCCGCTGTGCCGACCCCGGTCCTCGAAGGTCACGCCCTCCGGCCGGGCGGGTTGTGGGACCGGGATCATCTCCTGGCGCAGGGTGATGCTTCTCTGGCCATGCCCGATCAGTTCATAAGCCTCGACGTCCGGGTCGTAGTTGAAGACGGCGATGAAGACCGGGGTCGTCAGCACCTGATTGACCGCCTCCCCCGGCTCAGGCTTCCTGAACTCGAAGAGCAGACGCCAGGTCGAGCCGGCCCGTTCGAGCCCGACCAACCGGACCTCGTACCCGGAGGTCGGCTTCTCGCCCAGGCTGATGAAGAGGACCTTGGCCCGTTCGATGCGGCCCAGAGCGGCCGTCTCCGCCAGGCATTCGTGGCCGGGGCAGCTCCTTCGGCAACTGGTAGGCCCGGCCGCCGGCCATGATGACCCGCGAACCAGGGACGTATGTAAGCGGCGTCCCGGGCCCGAGGCGCCCCTTGGGGAGGACGATGACGTGGACGGCCGGCCCGTCGACCGCCTTCTCGGCCTTCACCGCCCGAGCCTGCCTGAGGACGGCCAGCAAGGCCCTGGCGTCGGCGTCCTCATACAGGGTGACCAGCCCGTCCTCGACGACGGCGACCCGGTCCGAGCCCCGCAGTCCGGAGAGGCGGCCGGGCCACGCGCACCCCGCGGCGGTTACCGCCAGCACGGCCACGGCCAGGACCACTGCCGGGACCACGACCAGGGACGCCCGCGCTCTGGCCCCCAACTCCATCCCCTCCTCCGGTGAAGAGCCTTCGAGGGCGGCCCTGCTTGTCCTGCTTTCACTGGGAAACGTTGGTTGGGGAAGAGGGAAAAGGGCGCCCCGGCGAGAATACGTCCACCGACAGACCGCAAGCGCCCTTTGAGCGCCGGCCCCGCCGGCGCTCCTTCAGAATCGGCCCCGCCGGACGACGCAGAGCGGCAGCCGACACCCCCGAGGGGTGATGACGGAGGTGACCGGAATGAAGTGCGACGCTTGCGGTCGGGAGACCGCCGGCGGGGTGACCCTCGAACTGAAGGCGGCCAATACCCACGAGTCCATCCACGGCAACCGAAAGACCTTGACCCGCCGGGATGTCGTGCCCTTCACCATGACCTTCTGCGAATCCTGCGTGGCGGCGGCCAGGAAGAAGGCCGACTTCGGTAAGAAACTCCTCTCCGTCATCGTGCTTGGACTGGGCGCCGCGAGCATCGGGCTGGTGCTGTGGTCGAAGCAAGGGAATGCGGCCGCGTACCTGACCCTCGCCATCATCTTCGGCGGCTTCTGGGCGATGACCATGCTCCTCATCGACCGGAAGAAGCGGGAGCTTGACCGGTCCTTCGTGGGGAAGGTCGCCGATCGGGTCCGTTCGCTGGAACGCAACTCCTGGACGAACGGGCGCAGCTGGCAGCAGCTGTTCTAGCGAGGCGGCGGACAACCGCCGTCGGCGGACTCCCGAGTCCACCAGAGAGCGATGAAACCGGGCGGCGCCCTTCAGCGCCGCCTTGTCTTATTGCCGAAGCGGGCCCAGGACCGGCCTTAATTCCCAGCCCAGGGGGCATTAACCGCGGCCGGCGAAAAGGAGTTTTCTCCGCCGGGACGAATCTCTGAATGGTCTGCGCCCATTGCGCGGAACTGCGCCTCTTTCCGGCGCTGGGAGCGGGGGAAACGTCCATTGCCTGATGGCGGGCGGCCTCACCGAAGGCCGCGATGAGCTTACGCGAACTGCAGACGTCGTTGCGCGAACGGGTCGGCCCGCCGCGCGGCGCCGGGCGGCTGTCCCGGAACATCTGGACCAACACGGCCCACGGCATCATCTCGGTGGCCGCGGCCAACATGATCCAGCCGTTCATCAACATCTTCGCCATCAAGTCGGGGGCCACCAATTTCCAGGTGGCCATGCTCTCGACGGCCCCGGCCCTCGTCAGCCTGGTGACGATGATCCCCGGAGGGGCCCTGGTCGACCGGCGCCCCGACAAGAAGCGGCTTACGGCCATCTTCTTCCTCGGTCACCGGCTTTTCTATTTCCTCATCGCCCTGATCCCGTTCTTCACGACCGACCACCGGGCCGCCGTCCTCGTCACCGCCGTGGCCCTGATGAACCTGCCGGGCGCCATCTCCAACGTCGCCTGGCAAGGGTTCATCGCCCGGATAATCCCGGCGGACCGGCGGCCGTCGGCCTTCGCCCAACGTAGCCTATGGATGAACGTGGCCGGGACGGTCGCCGTCCTCATCGTCGGCCGGACCATCGACATCATCGGCTACCCCCTTGGCTATCAGGTCGTCTTCGCCCTGGCCTTCGTTCTTGCCCTGGTCGAGATATGGGTCTTCACCAGGCTGGAGGAAGAGCAGCCCGAGGCCGCACCGGCGACCACGGAGCGGCGGGTCCCCGCCCTCTCGTTTTCAGGGCTGGCGCGCGACCTCACGACCGAGAAGCGTTTCATTCGTTACACCCTCGCCTCGATGGGCTTCTACCTGGCCTGGCAGTCGGCCTGGCCGCTCTTCAGCCTCTACCAGGTGCGCGTCCTGGGGGCCAACAACACCTGGGTCAGCATCCTCAACCTGGCCAACACCGGCGGCTCCATTGTCGGGTATGGCTTCTGGGCCCGCCACGCCGAGCGCAACGGCAACCTGAAGACGCTCTTCACGGCCAGCCTCGGCATGTTCACCGTACCGACAGTCTATGCCTTCTCGCACAGCCTCTACAGCATCGCCTTCTGGAACCTGGCCACCGGCCTGATCTTCTCGGGCGTCACCCTGTCGCTCTTCAACGCCCTCCTGGAGATGACCCCGGAGGCCCGGAAAACGACCTACATCGCCTACTACAACACGGCCATCACGGTCGCGGCCGTGGTCGCGCCGCTCATCGGGGTCGGGCTCCTGAACCTACTCGGCTACATGGGGGCCTTCCTGGCCACCGCGGCCATGCGCCTAGTGGGCAGCTTCTTCTTCATCCACATCCACCGGGTGGAGACCGCCGAGCGGGCGAGGGCGGTCGCCGGCGCTGGCCAGCAGGTTGCGGCGCCGTGACTGCACTCCCGTCCGATGGCACTGAGACTGATTAGACCCAATTCGTCTCACGCTGACTCTCCTATAAGGCGACATGGCCAACAAGGAAAAGCCGCCCCGAATGCAGTCGGGGCGGCTTCCTTATACTAAAGGAT
>JAJZPE010000151.1 GCA_021811325.1 Bacillota bacterium | reverse complement strand
CGGCCGTCCTGGTCATGCCTGCTGTCACCGGCCCGGCTCGGCCCCCCATCCGTCCCGCTCCGTCCCACGGCCTCGGAGCAGGGCGGGCGGGAGAAAAATCAAAGGAGGCGACCGGTCGGCCGCCTCCCGATGGGTCTGGGGGGGTGCGGGTAAAGAGGGGCGTTTGTGGTTCATGTCTCGAAGCCGGGCCGGAAAGTCAACGGGCGATGAAGTAGACGGCGACCATGCTCACGAGGATGGCCGACATCGGGACCACATAGTAGCGGTAGACCTTGGACAGGTTGGCCCCGAAATACTGGACCGTGAAGACCTGACAGAGGTGCAACGGCGAGACCATGTAGGCCATGTAGCTGCTGACGTAGATGAGCATGGCGTAAAGGGCGCGCGACGAGCCGGCCGGTACGATGCTGAGGAGGATCGGATAGGTCAGGGCGATGGTCGTCGCCTGGGAGGCCGAGGCCATCCCGATGGCCATCGGTAGGGCGACGCACAACACGGCCAGGGGCACCCCGGCCCGGATGAGGTTGTCGATGAGGACCGGGAAGAACGTGACCTCGTTGACCGTCCAGCGGAAGAGCATCACTCCGAGCATGGCCCAGACCATCGTCCACTGGACCCCGCGGATGGGGAGGTCCCAGCGAAAATTGGGGTGCCGCCGTCCGAGGACCATGCCGACGGCGATGCCGGTGGCCAGGCCGACGTAGAGGGGCGGCTTGACGACGCCGATGAAGGGCACCGGCAGCCCGACACCGAGGATGACGGCGATGAGGAGGGGCGCCCCGTTGACGAGGAAGTCGCGGAGGTCGGGCCAGAAGCGGAAGACCGCGCCATCGGCCGACTCGCGGGGCATCCGCCCAAAGAAGTACAGGTAGCCGGCGATTATCCCGGCCGCCGTCATCGGCCACTGCAACCGGATGAGCTGTGAGACATCGAGTTCGGCGATCCGCGCCGCCAGCATCAGGCTGGGGATGAAGGGGAAGACGAAGAACCAGGTGTGCCGGAAGATGATGTTGATGGCCGCTTTGCGGTCCGGGTCCAGGTCCAGCCGGTCGCCGAGGGAGTCGACCATCGGCGCGGAGATGACCGCCCCACCGAAGACCGGCAGGCACCCGATGACCCCGGGGACCGTCACGAGGGCCAGTTTGGTGCTGCGGAGCAGCCGGGCCAGGGCGTTCGACATGGCCTCCAGGAAACTGAGATCGCCCATCAACCGCGCCAGGGCGGTGATCAGGGCGATGACCACGACGAACTCGATGGTGTCCCGGTCGGTGAGAGCCTTGTAGTCGGTGACGAGGAGGCGATGCGGGTCCTCGAAACCGCCGGCGAACAGCCCGAGGACGGTCGAGCTATACAGCATCACCAAGCCGAGCTGCACCTTGCGACCAACGAGCCAAAGGATTAGGGCGAAGGCTACGATGACGCCAATGATCTCACGCACGTCGGTTGGGTGTCCGTCCTTTCTCCGTTGACGGGTCACAATTCTACCTGTACCAGAAATATTCCTGCTCGGGCAGCTTATGGCGACAGGTCGGGCGCTTGAAGCGAGGCCCGCGGGGGAACCTAAGACCGGGCGGCGGGTCGACGCGTCGGCCCTTTGTCCCGCGAAAGGCGAGGTGAGACCAAATGAGCAAGGAACGTCGCCAACGACCTCGAGACAGCCAAGAACAGGAGTACGAGCGTGAGCCGGTGGAAGCCCAGTCCTACATGATCAACGCGATGTCCCCGGGAAGCCGGGCCATCGCCGAGTTCCAGGCGGCGAACGCCCGGGTGGCGAAGGAGCCGGCCCCGCAGCCGGCGCCGACCGGCGGTGAGCGCGGCCGGCCCGACGAGCCTGAGCAAGGCCCGCCCCGGTCCGGGCCGCACGGGCAGGACCGTTGAGGGCCCGCCGGTCCCTCTCGGAGCCCCGAGCGGGACCGGCTTGCCTATCATCTTCCGGGACGGCCTGGCGGTCCTCCACGACCCTGGTCAGGCCCGTCCGGGCGCGGATTCCCGGCAGCCGCCCGGGCCGAAAACGGAAGAAAACCCCCCCGGCTCTTGGTGCCGGGGGGTTCTTGTCTCCTTCTCAGGCCTTGACCTTCTTGGACTAGCTCTTGATGAGGGCCAGGATGTCCGAACGGCTGAGGATGAGGTGGTCCTCGCCGTCGACCTTTGTCTCCTGCCCGCCGAACTTGGCGTAGAGGACGATGTCGCCCTCCTTGACCACCTTCTGCAGGTCTTCGTCGGTGCCGACGGCGATCACCTTGCCCTCCTGTGGTTTCTCCTTGGCCGTGTCCGGCAGGATGATCCCGCCCTGCGTCTTCTCTTCCGGCTTGAGCGGCTTCACCAGGACCCTGTCGTCGAGCGGTTGCAGCTTCACGGTCTGATCCTCCTTCACATGATGGCGTTCCAAGGCCTTTCGAGCGTCTGGCATGACCCTCTGCGACGGCGACCGCCGTCTTTCGGGCCCAGCGGCGCGGACTGCCGGTCAGGAACTGACCCCAAGGGCACGAGCCAGGTGGGGCCGGTCGAAACCGATGATGATCGTCCCGTTGACGTCGATCACCGGGACCCCTTGCTGGCCGGTCTTACGGACGAGCTCCCGCCCCCAGGCGGGGTTCTTCGTCACGTCCAGTTCCCGGAACGGGACGTTCCGCTCTTTCATGTACCGCTTGGCCGCCGTGCAGTGCGGTCACGTGGGGGTGGTGTAGATGACTACCGCCAATGGCCTACCTCCTCGAACGTCGACTCATGCGCCTCGCGGGCCTTGGCCCGCGGGCCGAAGTCCGAAATATACCCCGTGGGGTATTGGTTCTAACAGGATTATACCATCCCATTCAATCCAGTCAAGGGCGTCCCAATCGGTGCCCGCGTCCGCCGGGTTGCGCGGAAGGATTCCGCCCCGGGCCGTCGAAAGCCCGTCTCCCCGTCCGGGGGGAGGGGTGTCGCTTGCCCGTCTGGTCCTCGCGGCCGCTGGTCTGGGTGGCCGTGGCCTACGTTTCGGGGGTCCTGGCCGGTCCCGTAGTCGCTTTGCCGCTTGCCGTGGCGGCGGCGTTCCTGGCCGTCGCGGTGCGGACTCCGTCGGGCCGCTGGGGGCCGGCCCTCTGTCTCTGCGCCGCCCTGGCCGGAGGGCTCAACGCCGCGGCCGTCCGCGCCGCCGGGCCAGGCACGTTCGGCGATTGGGTCTCCTCCCAGGCCGCCGCGGCCGCCAAGGACGGGGTTGCGCCCGAGGAGTTCTCGCGCTGGGTTCGCCTCGGCGGCCGGGTCGCCGGCGAGCCCGAAGAATCGACCGATAGCCTTCGCTATCAAGTCCGCGTGGCCTGGGTCGACGAGTCTTCGGGAAGGCTCCGGTTGGATGGCCTGGTGCTGGTCCGCGAGAGAGCCGAGCCGGGCGGCCGCCGGGAAGATGCCACCCAGCCCTTGGCCCTCGTGTTCGGGCAATCCGTGGCCCTCGAGGGCGAACTCACCCTGCCCCGCCGCCCGGGCAACCCGGGGGAGTTCGACTACCGGGCCTACCTGACCCGCCGCGGCGTGGCCGCCCTCTTTGACGCCTATACGCGAGAGGACCTCGGCCGGCCGGCCGGGCCCTCCCTCACCGGGCCCGCCCTGGCCCTTCGGCGCCGCCTGGGCGCGGCGGTGAAGGCCCATCTCCCAGCGACCGAGGCGGCCTTACTCGAGGGCATCGTCTTCGGCGGCAGCCGCGGCCTGCCACCGGAGGTCGAGAAGGCCTTCCGGGACGCCGGGGTCTTTCACATCCTGGCCGTCTCCGGCTCCAACGTCGCCTTCGTCGGCGGCGCCATGCTCTGGCTCGCCCGCCGGCTGCGGGTCCGGCCGCAACGGGCCGCCCTGACGGCCATCGGAGCCGTCTGGTTCTATGCGCTGATGACTGGCCTGGGGGCGTCTGTCGGGCGAGCGTCGATCATGGCCACCGTGATCCTCTTCGGTCGGGTCATCGGCCGCCCGGCCGACGCCGCCAACAGTCTGGCCCTGGCCGCCCTGGTCATCCTGGGTCGGTCGCCGCTGGCCGTCCATGACCCGGGCTTCCAGCTCTCCTTCGGCGCCACGGCGGGACTGCTCCTCTTCGCCCGCGGCCCCGACCGGTTCGGCCTCCGAACGACGGCCAGCGCTCAGATGGCCCTCCTGCCCTTGACCCTCGGACTGTTCGGCCAGGCCCCGTGCACCGCCCTGGTCAGCAACGTGGTCGTCATCCCCGTCGCCGGCGGGCTCGTCCTGGCCGGCGTGGCGGCTTCGCTTGTGGCCGTCATCGTTCCGGTCTTGGCCGGGCTGGTCTTTTTCCCATGCCGCCTGGGCCTATGGGTGATGCTCAGGACGGTGGCCCTGGCGTCGGCGCTCCCCTGGGCCTACTTCAGCGGTCCGGCCCCGCCCTTCGCGTTGGCCGCGGCCTATTACGCCGCCCTGCTCTGGTTGGCCGCTCGCCTGCGGGCCCGCGAGCCGAGGCGCCCGAGCCTCGCCCTGACGGTCGCCGTGGGCTTCCTCATCGTGAACCTCGGGGCCGCGCTGTTCCTGTGGCCGCGGCTCCTCCCGCCGACCCGCCTCGAGGTCACTTTCCTCGATGTGGGCCAGGGGGACTGCGCCGTCATTCGCCTCCCCGGCGGGCGGACCATCGTCGTCGACACCGGCAAGCGGTCCCCGACCGGCGGCGGCCAGTCCCCGGCCTTCGATGCCGGAGAACGAGTCGTCCTGCCCTACCTCAGGCACCGCGGCGTCTCCCGCGTCGACATGCTGGTGGTCACCCACGCCCACGACGACCACTCCGGCGGCGCCCGCGCGGTCATCGAGGGAATACCGGTCGGCTCCGTCATCGAGGGCCCGGCCGCCTACACCAGCCCGACCCTGGAGGAGGCGCACAAGGCGGCCGCCGGCCACCACGTCCCGTCCCTCCACGCGGTCTCCGGCCAGGGATGGACCCTGGGGCGAGGACTCCGGTTGGACGTCCTCAGTCCGGCCGTTCCAGGTCTCACCGGCACCCACTCCGATGTCAACAACTCGTCGCTCGTCCTGCGACTGACCTATGGCGCGGTCAGCTTCCTGCTGGTCGGTGACCTCGAAGACGAAGGCGAGGCGGCCCTCCTCGCCGCCCACCCTGACCCGCGCGCCCTTGTCCTGAAAGTCTCCCACCACGGCAGTCAGTACTCCACCGATGAGGACTTCGTGAGCGCTGTCGGACCCCGCTTCGGCGTCATCTCCGTCGGCCCGAACAGCTTCGGCCACCCGTCCCCGGCGACCGAGGCCCGGCTGGCGGCGGCCGGTGTCGTCGTCCTGCGCACGGACCGCGACGGGGCGGTCACCTTCGTCACCGACGGCCGCCGGCTGGCCGTCTCCAGCTTCCGCAGCCGGATCAAGCGGCGCGGCCCGTGACGCCGCGGCGGCGGGGATCAGGGCGCGGAGGTTTTTCCGCCGCGGGGGTCGAAACCAGTCCCCATGAGCCAGCCGCTGAAGGCCGAAGAAGCCCTCAAAGAATTCGAGCGCGGGCAGTTCCGCCCGGTCTACCTGCTCTACGGCG
>JAJZPE010000150.1 GCA_021811325.1 Bacillota bacterium | reverse complement strand
ATCTAAGTCGGTAATGACCATGGCTGGCCCTTGTTCGCCAGGAATCTCTTCCTGGAGGTCGATCTAGCCGCAAGGCTTCGCTTTTCGACACCCCGTTCAGGCCCAGGGCCTGGACGAGATCCCACCTTGCGGGTGCTGACCCCGTGGACGTACGCCTCCTGGATGACGGCCACCAAAGCCCGTTCAGCGCGCCGGCGTGGTTCCAGGAGACTCGGGAAGAACGATCCCTGGCGGATCTTCGGGATTCTCAGCGGGATGGCCCCAACCCGGGTGTCCCATTCCCGCTCACGGTAGCCATTCCGGTGAGTGAGCCGGCTGGCCGAGCGTTCGTAATATCCGGCTCCGATCTTCTCGGCCGCCTCGAGCTCGATGATCGCCTGGGAGAGGGTCTTGACGCCCTCACGGAGGAAATCGGTGTCCTTGTCCATACCGACCTTGCGCAAAAGCTCCAAGAGTGAGATGGTGTCATTGGCCACCTCGTTGGCTACCTCCTCGCGGATGTCGGATTGGTCCCTTACATCCGCTAGGAAACCATGAGGTGGCCACTATTGTCAATGGCCCCCTGAATTTACACCACTACTTGAGACTCTAACACAGTCCTCCGCCACCTCTCTCGTGGTTTGAACGCTCCACGAGGGATTCCGTGGCGGAAGGGCCAACCCTGCGACATCGGTTGTCCAGCGCCGCTTCGCCGGTCCTTGCCGTCCGGCCCGGTCCGGGCCCTAACCCGGCTCCAGTGGTCGGCACTTATCGGAATGAGTGGTCGACATTTATCGGAACGGGTGGTCGCGACTTTCCGGAATGGGTGGTCGACTTCCCCCGGAATATGCAGTTCACCCTCGATTCAACCTAGGTCGAAAAGAAAACCAGCCCCGGAATGTATCCGGAGCTGGCCTGTTTTGCTGTGGGCGGTACTGGGATCGAACCAGCGACCTCTTGAATGTGAGTCAAGCGCTCTACCACTGAGCCAACCGCCCGATGAAGTTGTACAGATTATATTTTAACCTATCGACGCGGCAAAGTCAAAACGGCCGAGCAGCGGCGGCCCGCTCCGACAGGCTTCCGGACCGCGTCAGAATCAACTTCCGCGGCCCGACGCGGCCTCAACTTCGGACGCCGCCATTCGGCTCGGTATCACGTCGTTGGCGATGATGTCAACGAGGGTCTCGCGTCTGACGATGACCTCGGCCCGGCCGTCCTTGACCATGACCACGGCCGGATTCGGCACGCGGTTGTAATGGCTCGCCATCGAATAATTGTAGGCGCCGGTGCAAAGGACGGCCAGGGTGTCGCCGGCCTTCAGGGGCGGCAGCTTGGCCCGCCAGATGAGCATGTCGCCGGACTCGCAGTTCCGGCCGGCGATGGCGTAGACCCGCGTCGCGGCTCGGTTCGCCCGGTCGGCCACGATGGCCGCGTACACGGCGCCGTACAGGGCCAGGCGCGGGTTGTCGGTCATGCCGCCGTCGACGGAGGCGTATGTGCGTATCCCCGGGATGCGCTTGACCCCGCCCACGGTGTAGAGGGTCGTCCCGGCCTCGGCCACGATGTGCCGGCCCATCTCGAAGATGAGCCGCGGCAGGGGCAGGTTGAGCCGCTTGGCTTCGGCCCGGACCGTCGTCGCGGAGGCCCCGATGTAGTCGTCAGCCGTCGGCGGATCGTCCGCGGACGTGTAGCGGACCCCGAGCCCGCCGCCGAGGTCGAGTTCGGAAGCCGTGAAACCGGTCTTGTCCCTCACCTCGGCCGCGAACTCCATCATCCGGGTGGCCGCCAGGCGGGCCGGCTCGACCTCGAGGATCTGCGAGCCGATGTGGGCGGCGAAGCCGACCAGGGCCACGCGACGGGAGGCGGCCGCGCGGCGGGCGGCCTCGATGGCGATCCCTTGGCGCAGGGTGAAGCCGAACTTGGTGTCTTCGACTCCGGTGGCCACGTGGTGGTGCGTGTGGGCCTGCACCCCCGGGGTTACCCGGAGCAGGACCTTCGGCCGGGCCGCGGACCGGCGCCGCGGCGCCAACTCCTCGATGAGTTCCAGCTCCTCGAGGCTTTCAACGACGAAACGTCCGACCCTCGCCTCAAGCCCGAGGCGGAGTTCATCGGGCGTCTTGTTGTTGCCGTGGAAGATGATGAGTTCCGGCGGGAAGCCCGCTATCAGGGCCGTCTGCAGTTCGCCGCCGGAGACGACGTCGAGAGCCAGACCCTCCTGTTCGATCAGACGGGCCATCGCCAGGTTCAAGAAGGCCTTTCCGGCGTAGGCCGGGAGGACTCCCGGCCGGGCCGGGTAGTGCCGCCTGGCGGCTTGGGCGTACTCGCGGCAGCGGCCACGGAGGACGTCCTCGTCCACGACGTAGAGGGGCGTGCCGAACTCCTTGGCCAACCCCAGCGCGTCGCAACCCCCAAGGAGAAGGTGCCCGTCCGGGCCGATGCGCTGTCCGGGAGGCAGGTCTGGGGTCTGGTCCTTGCCGGTCTCTCTTTTTCTCGAAGCCAACTTGGCTCGTTCCACCTTTGGGCCTTATGTGGGCGTTCGGCGGCGGACAGACCGCCGGCGGTTCGGACTCGCCATCCAGCCATCCATTGTATGAAGACTAAACCAATGATAGCAACCGAGGTCTACCTCGTCAAGAGAAGAATGAGGGCCACCCGCCGCCGACCCGGGCCGGTCAATGAAATAGGCCAGACCCATTGGTGTCGGGTCTGGCCTGTCCATCACGGGGTCCGTTCGGCGGGTGTCCCGGCCGCCCTCCCCCGCTCCAGTCGCTCCCAGCGGTCGCAACGGCCTCCCCACCGCGCGGCCAGGGCCGCGTCGAGGTAGATCTCGATGATCTCGCAATGGTTGGAGCAACCGTCGCACTCGAAACTGGTCGTCCGGAAATCGGTTCGGCTGACCCCGAAGCCCCGGAACAGGCTGCGACGCGGGTTTCGGGCCAGCTCCTCCTTGGCCAGGAGGGCCGCGCCGATGGCCCCCATCACCCCGAAGTAGGTCGGGACGTTGACCTCGACCTCGAGGGCCTCTTCGAAGGCCTGCTTCATGCCGACGTTGGCGGCCACGCCGCCCTGGAAGACGACGGGCGGGAGGATCTCCTTGCCCTTGGCCACGTTGTTCAGGAAGTTGCGCACCAGGGCCTGGCACAGTCCGCGGGTGATGTCTTCGACGGAGTGGCCCATCTGCTGTTTGTGGATCATGTCCGATTCGGCGAAGACGGCGCAGCGACCGGCAATGCGCACGGGGTGCTGCGAGCGCAGGGCCAGCCCGCCGAAGTCCTCGATGGGCACGCCCAGGCGGGCGGCCTGGCGGTCGAGAAATGACCCCGTCCCGGCGGCGCAAACGGTGTTCATGGCGAAGTCCACGACCACCCCGTCGCGGATGAGGATGATCTTCGAGTCCTGCCCGCCGATCTCGATGATCGTCCGGACGCCCGGATACCGCTGCAGAGCGGCCACGGCGTGGGCGGTGATCTCGTTCTTGACCACGTCGGCCCCGACCACGACCCCGATCAGTTGCCGCCCGCTACCGGTGGCCCCCACGCCGCCCACGGCCAGGTCTTCGCCGAACTCCTCACCGAGCATGCCCAGCCCTTCCTGGACGGCCTTCACCGGCTGCCCGCCGGTCTTGAGGTAGAGGGCCTGCAGGACCATCTCGTCCGCGTCGACAAAGACCAGGTTGGTGCTCACCGAGCCGACGTCGACGCCGAGGAATGCCGGTTTACCGCTGATCTCCGATCACCTCCAGGCGGGTCTCGCCGGATTGCACACGCTCGTTGTCGCCGGGTCGCTTCCGCTCGCGGCGCCGGGTGAGGAGGTCCACGAAGGCCTCGAGCCGGGTCCTGACGCCGGCCTCACCCGAATGCTCATCGAGGAAGAGCGTCAGCACCGGCAGGTCCACGTCCTGGCTGACCACGGGCAGGAGGCTGCGGGCGACGATCTCCGGCATGCAGGTGAGCGGGGCCACCTGGATCGCCCCGTCGAACCCGCGCCGCGCGTAGAGGACGGCGTTGCCGATGGTCTCCAGCCCGTGCCCGCCGACCCAGTGCCGCAGGTAAGGCTCGGCCGCCCGGCGCATCTCCCGCTCGTGGTCCATCCGCAGGAAATCCAGGGCCAGGTGGCTGCGGACCCAGTCGTTCAGATAGACGTGGCGTTCGACGGCCACCCCCATCTCCCCGAGCTGGCGTTCGATGTCCAGGTTGACGGAGGGCTCGAGGAGCATGTAGACCTCGCCGACCAGGCCGACGCGCAGGGGGCGCTGGTCCGGCCGCCGCGGCACTTCCTCCAGCAACTCGAGGCCGCGGCCACGGGCCGCCCGGATGTCCCCGACGAGGGCCGCCCGGTCGATGAGGGCCATCGCCTTCTGGACGGCGTGCGAGGTGGCTCCCTTGTCCGCCTCCTCGGCCCGGACATAGCCGGCCCGGCGCTCGACGGCGTCGAGGGCGGTCAGCTTCTCGAGGCCGAGCCGGACCGCGCGGTAGATCCGCATCAGCGACCGCTGGCCGGTGAAGTCCTTGATCTCGTTGATGAGGTCGCTAAGGTGGCCTTTGGGGGGTTCGAGGACGATCATCCGGTAGGGGAAGCCGAGATCGTCGAGGATCTCCCGTTCGACCTGCGCGTAATAACCGAAGCGGCAAGGCCCGACCCCGCCGGCCATGACGATGGCTTCCGCCCCGCGCTCGAAGGCTTCGATGTAGTTGCCGACGTTGACCTTGAGCGGCAGGCAGGCGAATTCGGGCGCGTGCCTGACCCCGAGGGTCATCGTCTCGCGGGTCGGGCGCGGCGGGATGACGACCTCCAGGCCCAGGTCTTCGAGGATAGCCTTGGCGGCGATCCACAGCGTGCCCATGTGGGGGAAGGTCACCTTCATCGGGCCGTCCCTCCCTCGGCCTCGGCGGCCCGGGCCGCCTCCCGGCCGCGCCGGACCATGTCCATGAAGGCCTCGAGCCTGGTCACCAGCCCGCCCTCGCCGGAGTGCTCATCCAGGGTCAGGAGGAGGAAGGGCGTCGTCCGCAGGCGCGCCGCCTGGCGCTGCACCAGCTCGCCGACGAGTGAGTCGGGCCCGCAGCCGAAAGAGACCAGGTGGACGAGGCCGTCCACGGACCGCGAGTGCAGGAAGTAGTAGGCCGCCCCGAGGATCCGGCGGCCGGTCGTCCAGAAGAGGTCCTTGGGCATCCGTTCGGTCTCCTCGCGGACCAGCGTCGCCGGGACCATATCGGCCGTGACCACCTGGACTCCCCACTGGTTCAGGCGGGCCACGACGTCGAGGCTGATGTGGCGGTCATAGACGTTGTACGGGTGGCCGACGACGGCGACGGTGAGGCCATCCCCACGGCGCCACGTAGGCCGGCCCCCGTCACCTGGGGGCTGGCTCCCCCGCCGTGCCGCCTGGACCCCGGGGATATAACCGGCCCGCAGGCGCTCTTCATGAAGGGCATGGGCGCGGATGGCCCGGCGCCAGGCGCCGGCGATCCGCAGCGGGTTGCGGGTCAGCGGCGCGGCCACCCGCCATATGGCGCCGTAGA
>JAJZPE010000149.1 GCA_021811325.1 Bacillota bacterium | reverse complement strand
GTCAGGGGCGGCATGATGATCCGGAAGGCTTGGGGCAGGACGATGTGCCGCATCGCCTGGCCGTAGGTGAAGCCCTGGCTGTAGGCCGCCTCGAGCTGGCCGCGGTGGATCGACTGGATGCCGGCGCGGACGATTTCGGCGATGTAGGCGCCCGTGTAGACGCCCAGGCCGATGACGCCCACGGCCAGCACCGACAGGACGATGCCCAGCCTCGGGAGGCCGTAGTAGTAGAAGAACATCTGGGTCACCAGGGGCGTGTTCTGGAAGAACTCCACGTAGACCCGGTTGACCCAGCGGAGCGGGCGGACCGGGGCGACCCCGAGGACGCCCATCAGCGTCCCCAGGGCCACGGCCAGGATGAGGCCGAGGAACGAAGCGACCACCGTCTGGCCCAGTCCGCCCGCGAAAATCCGCCAGTCGCTAAGGAGCGCCAGCCAGGCTTGCGGGCCAAAGATCACTTAGTGACGAGCCCCCACTTCTCCCACATCGTCTTCAACTCGCCTGAGTCCTTGAGCTTGGTGACGACCTTGGCGACGAAGTCCTTCAGGTCGTCGTTGCCCTTCTTGGTGGCCACGCCGTACTCCTCGTCGCTGTAGCGGTCGGGGAGGATCTGCGTCGTCTTGTCCTGCAGCTCGTAGTACTTGAGGATGGCGGCGTCGGTCGAGAAGGCCTGGACCCGGTTGACCTGCAGGGCGGCGAGGATCTCCGGGTAGGTCTCATAGGCCTGGAACTTGGGTTTGACCTTCAGCTCCGCGGCCTTGGCCTCGAGCCGGGCCTGGGTGTCGGCGCCCTTGGCGACGCCGATGGTCTTGCCGTCCATGTCCTTGAGGCCGGTTATCTTGGAGTCCTTCTTGACCAGCAGCCGGATGCCGTCGACGTAATAGACCGGGCTGAAGTCGATGATCTTCTTGCGCTCCTCGGTGATGGTGAAGGTGGCGATGACCATGTCGACCTCGCCGTTGTCCATCAGGCCCTGGCGGGTCTTGGCGGTCACGCCGGTGAACTCGACCTTCTTCTCGTCGCCGAGCAACTCCTTGGCGATGCGCTTGGCGAGGTCGATCTCGAGCCCTTCGAACTGGTTCGTGGCCGGGTTCTTGTAACCGAAGCCGATGACGTCGGCCTTCACGCCGACCTTGAGGACCCCGCGTTTCTTGATCTTAGCGATGTTCGGAGTGGATGATTTGCCGCAACCCGCGAGGGTCAGGACGAGTGACGACACCAGGACCGCGACCAGCAAGAGGACCCATGTCCGCCGTCTCATCAGGTGAACCCCCCTCATGGAATATGTCCAACGGCCCTTTGCCGGGCCTTGTGACCGTGAGCGCGCCGGGCGGACGGGCCGCGGGCGCGCCGTCAGTGCAGAACCTTGCTCAGGAAGCTCTTCGTCCGGGCATTGTCCGGGTCGTCGAGGACCTTGGCCGGCGGCCCGGCCTCGATGATCTCCCCCTCGTCGAGGAGGAGGACGCGGTCGGCCACCTGGCGGGCGAAGCCGATCTCGTGGGTGACGACGACCATCGTCATGCCCTCGCGGGCGAGGCCGGTCATGACCTCGAGGACCTCGCCGATCATCTCCGGGTCCAGGGCCGAGGTGGGCTCGTCGAAGAGCATGTAGCGGGGCTTCATGGCCAGGGCCCGGGCGATGGCCACGCGCTGCTGCTGCCCGCCGGAGAGGTGGGCCGGGTAGGCCTCGGCCTTGTGGCTCAGGCCGACCCGCTGCAGGTAGTAGCGGGCGGTCTCCTCGGCCTCGGCTTTGGGGACGCCCTTGACGTTGAGCGGGGCCAGGGTGACGTTCTCGAGGACGGTCTTGTGCGGGTACAGGTTGAAGAGCTGGAAGACCATCCCGATGTCCTGGCGGACGCGGTTCAACGGGGCGCGCGGGGCGGTCACGTCCTGTCCGTCGACCAGGACATGGCCGCTCGTCACCCGCTCGAGCTGGTTGATGCAGCGGATGAGGGTCGACTTCCCGGAGCCGCTTGGTCCGATGATGACCAGCTTCTCGTTGGTCGGGATGGTCAGGTTGAGGCCCTTGAGGACGTGGTTGGTCCCAAAGTACTTGTGGACCTCACGGAATTCAATCACGGCGACATCCTCCGATGTAGCTGGGGTTAGTGGTGAGAATTGCCCTAACTGCCCGAATCGTCGTTGTACTCCCTATTCGGGGTCGGCGGTCATATTCCTACTGGCGGGCAAGCGCAGAGTGGCGCCATTGCCCACCAAATCTTCCATGTCCGGCCAGCGCTCAACCTCGCACAAGCTGGAAGCCCCCGCAACCAGCGTTGCGGGGGCTTCAGGTTAATGACCAGATCACTCTGGACAGGTGGGCCGCCTGGTTAAGCAGGAAAGGTCTGAAGCTCTACGACGATTCGGTGGCCCATCGCCGAAAGCCTTTCCTGTATCTGTTGATGCCGGCCCGCCCTAGAACGCCGCCTGCCCGGTCAGGTCGCGGCCGACGATGAGCGAATGGACCTCGTACGCCCCCTCGTAGGTGTCGACGGTCTCCAGGTTGACCATGTGGCGGATGGCGTTGTACTCGACGGTGATGCCGTTGGCCCCCAGAAGCTCGCGGTCCATCCGGGCGACCTCCAGGGAGCGCCGGACGTTCTCCCGCTTGGCCAGCGACACGTGGGCATAGGTGAGCTTGCCGACGGTCTTGATCTGGCCGAGCCGCGCCGCCAGGAGCTGGCCGTCGACCACCCGGGCCAGCATGTCGGTGAGCCGCTCCTGGGTCAGCTGCTTGGCCGCCAGGGGCTGGCCGAAGACCGTCCGGGTGGCCGTGTAGTCGATGGCCTCCTTGAGGCAGTCCATGGCCGCGCCGACGACCCCCCAGGCGATGCCGTAGCGGGCCTCGGTCAGGCAACTGAGGGCGCTGCCCAGGCCCTTGACCCCCGGCAGGCGGTTGGACTCGGGCACCTCGACCCCGTCCAGGTACAGCTCGGAGGTTATCGAGGCGCGCATCGAGACCTTAGTCTTCATGTCCACGGTGGTCAAGCCCGGCTGGTCCTTCTCGACGAGGAACCCCTGGATCTGGCCGTTGTCGTCCTTGGCCCAGACGACGGCCACGCCGGCCAGCGTCCCGTTGGTGATCCAGCGCTTGACCCCGTCCAGGACCCAGCCCTTGTCGGTCTTCTTGGCCCGGGTGAGCATCGCCCCGGGGTCGGAGCCGGCGTCCGGCTCGGTCAGCCCGTAGCAGCCGATGACCTTGCCGGCCGTCATCTGCGGCAGCCAGCGACGGCGCTGCTCCTCGGTCCCGAACCTGAAGATGGCGAACATCGACAGGCTCGACTGGACCGAGGCGAAGCTGCGCAGGCCCGAGTCGCCGCGCTCCAGTTCCTGCATCATCAGCCCGTAGGCGATCGGGGAAAGGCCGGCCCCGCCGTATTCCTCGGGAAGGGTCGGGCCGAACAGCCCGAGTTCGGCCATCTTCGGGATGAGGTGCGTCGGGAACTCGCCCTTCAGCCAGGCCTCGCCGATTATCGGCTTGACCTCGCGGTCGACGAACTTGCGCACGGTGTCGCGGACGGCCCGCTCGTCGGCTGAGAACATCTCATCGACCAGATAGTAGTCCATTGGGTTGTTGGCCACGGTCGTTCCCCCTTTATTCTTTCGGGCCAGTCTTCGTGCCGGTCGCCAGGTCCTCGGCCAGGCGCTTCTTCTTCTCCAGGTCGGCCTGGCGGGCGATGACCACCCGCATGGCCTGCGGCGAGCCGGCCCCGTGGGCGGACTCGGTGCGATAGGCCACCGCGGCCGAGCCGACGGTCAGGTTCTCGACCAGTCGGAACATCCGCAGGCGGCACTCGGTGGTGACGCCGCTGAGGCCCTTGAGGTACTTCTCCATCAGCGGCCCGGTCACCGGGTGGCGGAAGTCGGCCTCCGACGGCAGGGTGACCAGCAGCCCGCCGGCGATGTCCTCGGCCAAGCGACCGATCTCGTACGGGAAGCGGGTCGCGTTGAGCTTGCAGACGTTGGCCAGGAGCAGGTCGACGAGATAGGCCCCGGAGGCCGTCGGCCGCCCCTCGGTCGAGCAGGCCAGCCCGCAGGAGTAGAGGGTCTCGTTGAGGTGGACCATCTCGACCAGCTTGTCCCGGATGTGACCGGCGTCCTTGACCCCGTTGTACTCGGCCAGCTTGGCGGCGGCGCCGATGAGGACGTCGCCGACCCCCGCCTTGCACCCGCCGTAGCTCTGCCGGTGATAGGCGGCGAAGCGCTCGACGAGCATCCCGGAGAACTCGTGCTCGCCGCACATGAAGACGCGCTCCCAGGGGACGAAGACATCGTCCAGGACGACCAGGCACTCCTGGGCGCCGAAGCGCGGGTTGCCGACGTCCATGTCGCCGTCCTCGAGCTTGCGTGTGTCCGACGACTGGCGGCCGAGGATGAAGGTCAGGCCCGGCGAATCCGCGGGCACGGCGAAGGAGACGGCGTAGTCGGCGTCCTCCGGGCGCATGGCCATGGTCGGCATGACGATTATCTCGTGGGAGTTCAGGGCCCCGGTCTGGTGGGCCTTGGCCCCGCGGACGACGATGCCGTCGGGCCGCTCCTCGACCACGTGGACGAAGAGGTCGGGGTCGTCCTGCTGGCTTGGCCGCTTGCCGCGGTCGCCCTTGACGTCGGTCATCGCCCCTTCGCAGACGAGGTCGTCTTCCTGCACGTGGCGGAGGAACCGATTGAACCGCCCGTGGTAGTCGGTCCCCTTGGCCCGGTCGATCTCGAAGGTCACGCTGTCCAGGGCGTTCAGGGCGTCCATCCCCACGCAGCGCTGGAAGCAGGTGGCCGTCTTCTGGCCGAGGACCCGCTGCATCTTGACCTTGGCCACGAGGTCCGCGGGGCTCTGGTGGATGTGGGTGAAGCGGTTGACCGGCTTCCCGCTCAGATGGGACGTGGCCGTGGCCAGCGCGGCGTGCTCCGGGTCGGCCGCCAGGGCGTAGGTGGCGGCCACGGCGTTCAGCGACGGCCTGATCATCGGATGGTCCGCCGGGTGCTCGACCCTCTTCCCGAGGATGTAGGCCTCGCGCCTCAGGCCCCTGATGCTGTCGGTGTACTCCTGGGCGCTCTTCATGGCGACTCATCCTTTCCGTGGGGGCGAGTGGAAGGCGAGCGTGGATTTGGAGTTCCTCACCACGCGCTATGCTCCGTCCGGGCGATGATCTCGTCCTGCAGGGCGCGGGTCAGGTCGCAGAAGTAGTCACTGTAGCCCGCCACGCGGACGATGAGGTCGCGGTGCTTGTCCGGCTCGCGCTGGGCCTCGCGGAGGGTGGCCGCGCTGACCACGTTGAACTGGATGTGGTGCCCGCCCAGCCGGAAGTACGAGCGGACCAGGTGGGCCAGGTTGTCGAGGCCTTCGTCGCCCTCGACGACCTGAGGCGAGAACTTCTGGTTGAGGAGCGTCCCGCCGGTGCGGACGTGGTCGAGCTTGCCAGCCGACCTCAGGACGGCCGTTGGGCCGCGCCGGTCGGCCCCCTGGACGGGCGAGATGCCCTCGGAGAGCGGTTCCCAGGCTCGCCGCCCGTCGGCGATCGCCCCGGTGACCGCACCGAAG
>JAJZPE010000148.1 GCA_021811325.1 Bacillota bacterium | reverse complement strand
CTTGATGCTCGGCCTATCCGTGGGCAAAGGTGGCCAAAGCTGGCCGTCCCGACTGAGCCGCGTGAGGATGGCCCGGTCCGGGCCGGCGTCTGATGGCGCGGCCCGGTTCTCTGCGGACTCCGAAAGGCCCGGGCGCTTGCGGCCGACATGGACCGCCGTCGCCGGCTGGGTGAGAGGCGCCCTCGAGCTATCGCGGGGGGCCTCCCTTGACGAGGACGAACTCGAGGAAGGCCTCTATGCCCTGGGCGCCGCCATGGAGGCAGGCGCGGGACTCATCCAGGCGCTGAGCATGGCGGCGGAACAATGCCCGCCCCGCCTGGCGACCGAGTTCAGACGGGTCGTCGAGGAGTTCGGCGCCGGTGTACCCCTGCCCGAGTGCCTGACCCGCGCGCGAGCCCGCGTCGCCCACCCTTCGTTCAACTCCTTGTGCGATACCATTGACATCCAGCGGTTCAGCGGCGGCGACCTCAGGGCCGGCCTGGCCAGCTTGGCGGAGATCATCCGCGAGCGCCGCGACCTCCGTCAGGAACTCAAGGTGAAGACGGCCGAGGCCCGCCAGTCGGCCATCGTCCTGGCCCTGATTCCACCGGTCATCGCCGCCCTGGCCTGGGTGATGAACCCGGAACTGATGGCGCCCCTGTGGGTCTACCCCGGCGGCCGGCTGGGACTGGCCGTCGGTATCGGGCTGTGGTTGCTGGGCGGCTGGTCCGTCGCCCGGCTCACCAGAGTACGCGACATCGAGGAGTGAAAGGATTTGCGGCCAACCGGCCTGACGCAGACCGTCTTCGCGGCCGGGTTTTGGGGACTCGCTCTGCTCGGCGTCGTCGCCCACTTCGGCGAGACCTCCTTTCGCCGGTCGTGGAGGAGGCTGGGACTGACGGCCCACGGTCAGGGGCGGCACTCCAGGCCGCCCTCATCGCGGCCGGCAGGGCCACGGGCCATGGCCCCGGCCGCCCTTACCGGGACGTCGACACCGGGCAGGCTGATGTGGGCCGTAACCGCCGTTGCCGTGGCTATCTGCGCCCTCGCCACGACCGGGCACCCATCCATCCTCCCGGCCATGGTGGCCGGCCTGGGCGGTTGGTTCGCCCCGGCGTGGCTGGCGGTCAGGAGACGGCGGGCCCGACAAAAAGAACTGATGCGCGACTTCCCGGCCGTCCTGGACCTTCTGGCCGTGGCCACGGCCAGCGGCCTCGCCCTCAGTCAGGCCCTGGAACTGGTATGCGCCAGGCATGCCGGTCCGTTTGCCCGCGAACTGCGTGGGGCGCTTGACGAAACGGCGGCCGGCGTCCGCTTGCCGGTGGCCCTGAAACGGATGGCTGAGAAGACCGGCCTGAAGGCGGCCCGTGGGTTTGCCACGGCGGTGGAGCAGGCCACGACCTTCGGGTCCCCGGTGGCCCAGGTGCTGCGACTGCAGGCCGGCGCGGCCAGGATCGCGCGGCGGCGCGAGATCGAGGTCCTCATCGCCGGCCTGCCCCTGAAACTCAGCTTGTGCACCGTCTTCTTCTTCCTGCCGGCCATCTTCGTCTTTGTCATCCTGCCCAACCTGCTGGCCTTCACCAACGGCCAGTGGTAGTCAAGGAGGGTTGAGCGTGAGGTCCAAGTCGATACCCGCGGGTCGGATGCTGGCAAGCTGTCGTGTGCGTCGTCCCGGGCTCTTCACGGCGCGCGAGGTCATCCCAGGAGTCTGGGCCTGGCTCCGGCGCCCGTCCGGGGCCACGACCACCGAGTATGCCCTCGTGCTAGCTCTGGTCGTAGTCATCCTCATTGGCACCTTGACCGCTCTCGGTGACGCCCTGCGGGAAAAGCTCCAGACGATCATTGAGAAGATCAGGGCGAGCGGGTAAGCGATGGGCGCCAGACGCGAGCCAATGGGCGCCAATCGAAGGCAAAAGGAAGACGGCCCGCTGGGGGCCGCCATGGTCGAGTTCGTCATCGTCGTGGCCTTGCTGGTGACCATCCTCTTCGCGCTGGTCGACTTCGGGCTGCTCCTCAACGCCAAGTTAGTCCTGGTCGCGGCGGCGCGGGAAGGGGCCCGCAGGGCGGCCATCGAGGGCGGGGCCACGCCGGCCGTCTACGACCGCATCAGGCAGCAACTGAGCCTGGGGCGCATCGACCCGGCCGCCGCCGACATCGGCATCACCCCGAAGACGGCCACCTACGGCACGGCCATCACGGTCAGGATAGCCTACGCGTACGTTCCGATGTTCCCGGTCCTGCGGGGCGTGATGGGGGCCAGCGTACCACTGGAGGCGGCGACCATCTCGAGGAGTGAGAAGATAAGGTGAAGCCGCGCCAGGTCCACTTCGACTGCCCGCCCCTGCCGGTCCGGGCCACGGAACCACGCGGCTCGGTGATTGTCCTTGTCGTGCTGTTTCTGCCCATCTTTGTCCTCGCCCTGGGCCTCGTCATCGACCTCGGGGTCCTCTTCGTCCAGCGCCAGCAGGCCGTAGCCGCGGCCGATATGGCCGTGCTGGCCGGCGCCCGCGAGATCGACCTCGACCGCCTGGCCCGTGGCGAGCGCTACCTGCTCCCCGAAGCAGCCACGGCGTCCGCCCGGGAGTGGTTCTTCTCCAACCTCCGCGCCAGTCTGGGCACCGAGGCCGGGGCGGCCTCGGCCGTCGTCCGGGTCTACAACGCTACCCAGGCCAACCCCGCCAGTGACCCAGTCACCGGCCGCCGCCTCCACGATCCCACCGTTTGCCTGGCCGGCGAAGTCCCTGCCCGCCTTTACTTTCTGGCCTTCATCACCCCCAGCACGACCCTTCACGTCCACGCCGACGCGAGCCTGCTTGTGCGGAGGTGATACCCCCTTCCGCCCCACGCCGCGACGCCGGTTGGCTGAGGTGAGGCGGGAAATTGGAGCGGCATCCATTCGCGGCTACATGTTGACGACGCCCCTTGACCGGATGCCATCAGCGGTAAGACTCGCGGTCGTCTCCCGATTCCCCATTGACTCCCATTGGTCGCCGGGCATATAATTTCAGTTGGACATCGTCCGCCGGTTCCGCGGGCGGTCGCCGTGCCGCCCGGCCGAAAGGCCGGCGGCGCCAAACCGAATACTGGGGATGAAGGCTTCGGGAGAGCGCCCGGCCGCCAGCTTTACTCAGCGCGGCAGCCCATGTGGCCGGGACGCCGAAGGAGCAAGCCCCCCACCGCGAATGGGGAGCGAAACTCTCAGGCCAACTGACCGTCGCCGGACTCGTCTCTGGAGAGCCACCCGGCCGCCGCCGGCAAGACCGGCGCTTCGGCGGGTCGGGAGGCACCAAAGGGGTATCCCCCGCTGGGCGAACAAGCCGGGGAATCTCTCAGGTCAAAGGACAGAGGGGACATGCGCTTTGCAGGCGTCCCTTCTGTTTGTTTTTTTATCCGGCTTGGGCATCTTAGTTTCAGTTTCCGGAGGATTCCAAATCAGCGGAGATTCTCAATCTGAAGAGGGAGGTGGGGACTTGGACAACCTGGGCAGTCTCAGGAAGACCCCCAACTACGACATGCATGTGAAATACGGGGGCAAGGTCGTCGACTTCGGCGGCTGGGCATTGTCCGTCCAGTTCTCGGGGATTCTGGAGGAACACAAGATCGTGCGCGAGAAGGTCGGGCTATTCGACGTCTCGCACATGGGCGAGGCGACCGTGGTCGGGGAGCAGGCTCTGCCATTCCTGCAAAAGCTGGTCTCGCGGGACCTCTCGACCATGGTCGACGGCCAGATCTACTACACCCACATGCTCTACCCGAACGGCGGCACCGTCGACGACCTAATGGTCACCCGCTACGGGCCCACTGACTACTACCTCGTCATCAACGCCTCCAACGCGGCCAAGGACGTCGAGTGGATGCAGAAGCTGGCCCACGAGTTCCCGAAGGTGAAGGTCACCGACATCTCGGCCGACACCGCGGAGCTGGCCCTGCAGGGTCCCCTGGCCCCGGCGACGCTCCAGAAGCTGACCCGCTACGACCTCTCCAAGCTGAAGTACTACCACGCCGTCCGCGACGTCGAGGTCGCCGGCATCCCCAAGTGCATCATCTCCCGCACCGGCTACACCGGCGAGGACGGCTTCGAGGTCTTCACCGACCCGAGGAACGCCAACAAGCTCTGGGAAGCCATCATGGACGCCGGCCAGGAGTTCGGAATCAAGCCCATCGGGCTCGGCGCCCGCGACACCCTGCGCTTCGAGGCCTCGATGCCCCTCTATGGCCAGGAGCTGGACGAGAACACCAGCCCGCTCGAGGCCGGCCTGGGCCGCTTCGTCAACGTCGACAAGCCGACCCCGTTCATCGGCCAGGAGGCCCTGAAGAAGCAGGTCGCCCAAGGGCTGCCGAAAAAGCTCGTCGGCTTCGAGATGGTCGACCGGGGCATCCCGCGCCACAACTACAAGGTGGCCAAGAACGGCAAGGAGATCGGCTACGTGACCACCGGCTCTTACTCGCCGACGCTCGACAGGAACATCGGTAACGCCTTCGTCCCGGTCTCGGAGGCCAAGATCGGCAACGAGTTCGACGTCATCGTCCGCGACCGTCCGCTCAAGGCCCGAATCATCAAGGTCCCGTTCTACCGGAGGAAGAAGTAGGGCGCGCCGCGCCCGCGGGCTCAGCGGACCCGGCGATTGCGACGTTAGAAACGCGGCGCCGCGTGGCGGCGCCCAAGGAGGGCATTGACAGTGGCGTATCCGAAGGACTTCAAGTACACGAAGACCCATGAGTACATCAAGGTCAACGGCAAGGAGGGCGTCGTCGGTCTGACCAACTACGCCCAACACGAGCTCGGCGACATCGTCTTCGTCGAGCTGCCGGTGGTGGGCAAGGTGTTCAAGCAGAACGACGTCTTCGCCGTGGTCGAGTCGGTCAAGGCCGTCTCCGACTGCTACGCCCCGGCCGGCGGTAAGGTCGTCAAGGTCAACGAGAAGCTCGTCGAGGACCCCTCGCTGGTCAACAAGGACCCGCACGGCGACGGCTGGATCATGGTCCTCGAGATAGCCAACCCGGCCGATGTCAACGGCCTCATGGATGTCGCGACCTACGAGAAGTTTGAGTCCGAAGCGGGGAGTCATCACTGATGAAGTACTTGCCGAACACCGACGAAGACCGCCGGGAGATGCTCGCGGCCGTCGGCGCGCGGTCCATTGACGACCTCTTCAAGGACATTCCGAACGAGGTCAAGTTCAAGGGGCAATTGAAGCTGCCGGCGGCGATGTCCGAGCCGGAGCTTCTCGCGCACCTCTCCAAGCTGGCCGCGAAGAACGGCGACGCCAACGAATACGCCTGCTTCCTGGGCGGCGGGGTCTACGACCACTTCATCCCCAGCACCGTAGCCGCGGTGCTGTCGCGGAACGAGTTCTACACGGCCTACACCCCGTACCAGCCTGAGGTCAGCCAGGGCGTCCTCCAGTCGATCTTCGAGTACCAGACGGTCATCTGCCAGATCACCGGGATGGACGTCTCCCAGGCTTCCATGTACGACGGCGGCACCGCCGTGGCCGAGGCCGCCCTGATGGCCTGCGCGGTCACCGGCCGCAAAGAGATAGTCATCTCCGAGGCGGTCCACCCCGAGTACCGGGCCGTCCTCC
>JAJZPE010000147.1 GCA_021811325.1 Bacillota bacterium | reverse complement strand
GCGGGAAGGAGACAATATTGGCAGGACCGAATACTTGTTTGGGGTTCCTCGAGGAGGCGAGAAGTACGTCGCTGAGGGAATTCCGCGACCCGATTCACGGGTTCATCACTCTGGAATCCCGCGAGGAAAACAGCATTGTGGACTCCAAGGTGTTTCAGAGACTCAGGCGAATCAGGCAACTGGCGATGGCCTCACTGGTATACCCGGGAGCCCTGCACACCAGATTTGAACACACCCTGGGCGTGGCTCACCTGGCGGGCAAGCTTGGGGCGAAGCTTCTTGGGTCCCACGAGGATAGGAGGCTCGTAAGGCTCGCCTCCCTGCTCCACGACATTGGACACGGCCCTTTCTCGCATGTGTCAGAGACCGTCTTGAAGCGCTTCCACGACAGGAGTAAGGTCAAGCTTGAGAAGGGGCAGCAGATTCACGAGCACTTGACCGTCTCGCTAATCAAGCATAACGACGACATAGACCGGCTCCTGAGCGATACAGAACGGGAGTACATCAGCGGCCTGCTCTCTGGGCAGTGGGGTTCGAAGATTCTTAAGGACATCGTGTCGGGACCGCTGGACGCTGATAAGTTGGATTATCTCCTCCGCGACAGCTACTACTGCGGCGTCAAATATGGAATCTACGATCTTGACCGCTTGCTAGCGACGTTTAAGACCATCGATAGCGCTAACGACTATGCGATTGCCATTTCAGAGGATGGGATCCATTCCCTGGAGCAGTTCTTCCTGGCCAAGTTCTATATGACCACACAGGTATACCGGCATCGTATCCGCCTCATAACAGACCAGATGATTACCCGGGCCCTGACTCTGGGCATCCAAGAAGACAACCTCGAAATTCTGAAGAGGCTGTATGCCTACGACGCTTCTAAGGAACACGCTGACGAATGGGTGAGATGGGACGACGAGAGGTTAGTACACGAGATTTGCCGACCCGAGGCCAAGAATGGACTGGCGAAGAGGATTTTCACCGACCTTCGTGAGCGCCGGCTCCATAAGCGGATTTTCCATATTAACCTTAAGGACATCAGGAACCCTGGCGTTCGTGTTGTTCTTGCCCGCGACGGCCAGTTCGCATCTTTTCGTGACCGGCTGGAACAAGACGTCGCCTCCTACCTCTCCGAGGATCATCGGATGATCATTGCCCTGAGCTATAGGGTGCAGTCTATTAGAGAGGATGATGAGCCCTCCATTGGGGACTGTATTGTGATCAAGCCCGATGGTAGGCCATTATTCCGAACCGAATCCACGCTTTACAGGTCCATCGACGCAGCCCAGAAAGATGAGTACCTGGAGGTATTCGCGCCAGTCACCTTCAAGGATGAAGCGGATCAGCGCAAGAGGTTGCAGACCTACAACGGGGCCATCAGTGAAATGGTCGATAATTTGCTGAACCCGCCCAGTTTGCCGTGAAAGGGAGGACCGTTTGTGAAGGCTAGAGACGTTCTGCTCCTCATGCTCGATCATGCGGGGGGCTCGCTGCAGGGCCGGACTTTGATTCAGAAGCGCTTGTTCTTTCTGAAGCTATTGATGGATCTGGACCTCCGTTACCATCCGCATTACTACGGGCCTTTTTCGCCCGAGGTCGATAACGCTCTCGGACAGTGCATTGCTCTAGGTTTGGTCGAGGAGACCTCCATTGGTCTCGCCAACGAGAATGGCGGGTTTGAAGGCAGACGTTTCGAGCATAGGCTCACTTCGGATGGCTACGTAGTCGTGGGCCTAATCAAGCGACAAGAGCCGGAGTACTCTCGGGACGTGGCTGAGAACTTGGACCGACTCGACAGAGCCGGGCACCTCAATTACCTTCAGCTTTCGATTGCCGCCAAGGCCCTCTACGATCTCCGTAGCAAAGACAAGCCGGTCACCTCCATTGGAATAAGGAACGAAGCTCGTGGTTTTGGCTGGGGTGCCCCTGAGCCGGAAGTCAGAGATGCGGTGGAGTTTCTTGAGTTCTTTGAGTTCTTTGCCGCGAAGGGCACATAGCGTGCCGGATTCCGTTTACGTCGTGGACTGCGACCCGGAATGGCCACGCCGGTTCGAGGCCCTGAAAGAGCGGGCCGTGGCCGCCCTCGGCGACCTGGCCGTGGCCGTCGAGCACGTCGGGAGCACGGCCGTGCCGGGCCTGGCCGCCAAGCCGATCATCGACCTTGACGTGGTGGTGAGGACGGCGGCCGACATCCCGTTGGCCATCAAGCGCCTGGCGACCGTCGGCTACGTCCATGAGGGCGACGGAGGCATCGCCGGGCGCGAGGCCTTCAGGTGGCCGGCCGGGGAGCCGCGCCATCACCTGTACGTCCTTGCCCGGGACAATCCGGAGTTGCGCCGGCACCTGTCCTTCCGCGACTATCTGCGGGCCCACCCTGACGTGACCCGGGAGTACGGCGAACTCAAGCGCCGTCTGGCCGAGCGGTTCAGGGATGACCGCGCGGGGTACACCGAGGGCAAGACGGAGTTTGTGGCGAGGGTCTTGAAGATGGCTGAAAACCAGTAGAAGCAGGCTTCAAGAGCCCGCTTCTTTGTGTTGATGGGTCCTTTGTCGAACGCTTTTCCAGGGGTTAGGTCTTAGCGGCTCTCCTTCCGGAGGGCCGATTTTGTTTTTCCCAATTGCCCCATCAACTAAGCCCAGCAACGGCCTGCCGCAGAGCAGTCTCGAGCCGCCCGCTCCGGGCTTCCTCGAGGCAGGCCTCGCCCCACCGCGGGAGTTTGGGCAGGCGCAGAGCCGCGAGCAGACCGTAGAGGATGGACGGGGGTTCGTCCAGCCGCCGCCGGCGCTCGTCGACGGGGCCGTAAGTTCCCCGGAAAGCGGCCCGGGCCGGTTCGCTCAGGTCGCGGTCGTGGTCGGCGGTCCGCCCCACAAACCGGGCCGGGGCAGGAGAACCGGCCGCCCACCTGGAAAACTGGCTGTGGCACGGGCGGCTCCCCGCACTCCCCAAAGTACTTCCCGTCGAAAGCGACTCCCGCGAGGTGAACCCCATGAAACTCGCCGTCGTCGGCGGGGGAAGCAGCTACACCCCCGAACTCATCGAAGGATTGATCAACAACCGCGAGGCCCTGCCGGTCTCTGAGCTGTGGCTGGTCGATGTGGAGAACGAGGAGGCCCGCTTCAAGCTGCGGGTCATCGCCGACCTGACCGGCCGGATGTTCCGTAAGGCCGAACTGGACGTCAAGGTGACGACGACCACCGACCGCCGCGCGGCCATCGCGGGCGCGGCCTACGTCGTCAGCCAGTTCCGCGTCGGCGGGCTGGCCGCCAGAGCCCGCGACGAGCGGCTCCCACTGAAGTACGGCGTCATCGGCCAGGAGACCACCGGCCCGGGCGGCTTCGCCAAGGCCCTCCGGACCATCCCGGTCATCCTCGAGGTCTGCCGGGACATCCGCGAGCTGGCCCCCGACGCCTGGCTCATCAACTTCACCAACCCCTCCGGCATCATCACCGAGGCCGTCGTCAAGCACGGCGGGGGGGTCAAGGTGGTCGGGCTGTGCAACGTGCCCATCGGCATGCTCCGCGGGGCGGCCCAGTTCGCCGGGGTCGACCCGAGCCGCGTGCGGATGGACTTCTGCGGCCTCAACCACCTGACCTGGGCCCGCCGCATCTACCTCGACGGCCAGGACATCACGGTCTTCGCCATGGCCCAGCTGGCCGCCGCGGCCGAGGCCGGCCTGTTGCCGCCGGACTTCGCCTTCAGCGCCAGGTGGCTCCGTACGCTGGGCATGTTGCCATGCCCCTACCTTCGTTACTATTATGAGACCCAACGGATGCTGGAAGAGGAACGGCGGGCGGCGGCCGAGGGCGGGGAGGGGACCCGGGCCCAGGTGGTCCAGGGCGTGGAGAAGGTCCTCTTCGAGAAGTACCAGGACCCCGATTTGGCCGAAAAACCGGACGAGCTGTCCAAGCGGGGCGGGGCCTACTACTCCGAGGTCGCCGTGGACCTGATGACGGCCATCCAGACCGACCGGCGGGACGTGCATATCGTCAATGTCCGGAACAATGGAACCATTCCCGACCTACCCGACGACGTGGTCGTCGAGGTGCCGGCGGTGGTCGGGCGCGACGGCCCGCACCCGCTGGCCATCGGCCACCTCGACCCGAAGATCCGCGGGCTCATCCAGGTGGTCAAGGCCTATGAGGAGCTGACCGTGCAGGCCGGCGCCTTCGGCGACCGGGACGCGGCCCTGGCCGCGTTGGCCACCCATCCGCTGGTCCCCGACGAGCGGGTGGCCGAGAAGCTGCTCGACGACATCCTCGAGGTGAACCGGGACTACCTGCCGCAGTTCACGAGGTGAGGCTCGGGCCACGGGTCAGGTTACGGGCCCAACGCCCGGCGCGGGTTGGTGCCGTACAGGGGGGTGCACCGGATGGGCCTCGACTGGTACAACGCCATCGCCGCCAGGCACGGTGGCTACCTCCGGACCTGGGACTCTGAGTTCGACGGCCCCGACGGCGAAGCCGCCTTCACCGATTGGCTGCGTCGCACCATCAGATCGCACCCGCGGGTGCTCGACGTCGGCTGCGGTGACGGCCTTTACACGCTCGTCATGTCCAGCCTGGCCGAATACATCACCGGGGTCGATTACGCCGAGAACATGATCCGCCTGGCCGAACGCCACAGGCGGGAGGCGGCCGTGGCCAACGCCGATTTCATCTGCACAGGCGGGCGCGTCGAGGTCTACCCGTTCCCCGACCGCGGCTTCGACCTTATCTACAGCCGCCGCGGGCCCACGTCACACTTGACCGATGCGCGGCGCATGCTCCGCCCGGGAGGACTCGTCGCCGGCATCCACTCCGGGGAACGGGAGCGCGTCTTGGAGCGCCTGACGGTCAACGGGTACGAGATCCTCACGAACGACGAGTACGCCGGCACCGAGCACCTGAAGACGGAGCTGGACCTGGCCCGGTGGCTGTCGCGCACCCCGGGGGCGCCGGACTTCACCACCCCGGAGATGGCGGACGAACTGGAACGCGCGGCCGGGACGTACGGCCATTCGGACAAGGGCATCACCGTGCCCCACTGGCGCTTCATCTGGGTCGCCCGCTGGAACGGTTGAACCGGCGGCGATCACCCCGACCACCCAGACCCGCCCCACGAGGGCGCATGACGGAGGGCTCCCCTTGACCTCACCGACCCTGCACCGCATCATCGAAAAAACCACCGCGGGTTTCACCGGGCGGTTCGGCCTCTGGGCCCACAACCTCGAGACCGGCGAGGAGCTGGCCATCCGGGCCGACGAGGTCTTCAGCACGGCCAGCGTCATCAAGCTTGCCGTGATGTACGAGGTCTTCCGCCAGGCGGGCCTGGGCCGCCTCAGCCTCGACGAGACCCTCACCCTCGACAAGGCCAACATGGTCACCGGCTCGGGCGTCCTGAAGGAGCTTGACGCGGGGCACCGGCTGAGCCTCCGCGAGGCGGTCACCCTGATGATTATCGTCAGCGACAACTCGGCCACCAACCTGTGCGTCGACCGGGTCGGCGGCTGGGACGCCGTCAACGCGGCCGTGGACGACCTCGGGCTGCGCCGCACGCGGCTCCACAAGAAGGTCTTCATCCCCAACCCGCAGGCCATCGGGCCAGGGCTGGGGGCGACGACCCCCCG
>JAJZPE010000017.1 GCA_021811325.1 Bacillota bacterium | reverse complement strand
CGTCGCGGTCCTGCAGAACCGGCTGAACATCGCCGGCCAGACGCAGGCGGGCCCGGCCACGGGCTTTTTCGATCCGGCCACAAAGGCCGCCGTCAAGGCCTTTCAGACGCGATACGGCCTGGTCCCGGACGGGATTGTCGGCCCGGTCACCACCTACCACCTCAAGCTGCGCACCTGGCTTGGCGGCCGCCACCTGTCGCTGGGCCTCAAAGGCACGGACGTCAGGCAGCTCCAGCGATGGCTGAACTCCATCAACGAAGTGCAGGTCGTGGCGGTGGACGGCTTCTTCGGAGGGCAGACGGGAAACGCCGTCCGCACCTTCCAGAGCTTCAACACGATACCGGCCGATGGAATTGTCGGTCCGCAGACCTTCAATGTCCTCGGCCGGTACACGAACGAGATCGGGCTGGATTCAGAAGGACGGATCATCTACCGCCATCTGGACCTCACCACCGGCGCCTACTCCATCATCAGCGTCAAGCCGGACGGATCGGACCCGACCAACCTCACCGGCGCGCTGGCGGTCGTCCCCGGAGGGCCTCTCTGGTCCCCGGACCGCCAGTGGGTCGCCTATGTGGCCGACGACCAGCAGCTCTATATCGTGCCGGGGACCGGCGGCACGCCGCAGGCAATCACCACCGGCGTCATCGCCACGGAGTTCTCGTGGTCGCCAGACAGCAACACCCTTGCCGTGGTCAAGCAGAGCGGGATCTTCCTGGTCAACCGGGCCACCGGGACGGCGACCTTCCTGGTCGGCGGGGGGTTCCCAGTCTTCTTCCCGTCAGGCACCCGCATCGCCTTCGCCGGCGGCGACAACCTCGTCCTGCAGGCCATCAACACCGACGGGACCGGTCTGGTGACTCTCGATTCGGAGACCCCGCCATACCACGCCCTGGCCATGTCGCCCGACGGGACCAGGATCGCCTACACGACGCCGGGGGTGAGCATCTCTTTTGTCATCATCTTCGATGTCACCACGGGGAGGCGACTGACCGTGCCGGCCGGACCCCAGGGCAAGGACTACTGCCCGGCCTGGTCGCCCAACGGCAAGCTCCTGGCCCTCAGCGCCACCGACTTCCGGTCGGGCCAGGGCTTCTTCGGCATCATCCGGGTGGCCGACAACTTCGCCAAAATCGTCTTTGACATCGCCGAGTCGACCTGCTTCTCCGGCTGCCGGATCACCTGGGGCCCGAACAGCGACCGGGTCGCTTACGCCTCGGCCTGCGGGCCGGACGCCGGCCTCACCGGCACGGTCTTCTCGGTGGGCCTCTTCGCCTCAAACCCGGTCCAGATCGTCCCGGGGGCCCGCAACGATGCCGCCGACTGGACGCCGGTGCCGGCGGCGACGTGAGATCCTGACCGGTTCCGGCCCGCGGGGAACTCGCCGGCCCCTATCGCTTCCCCACCCCGGCCAGATAGATGACGAACTCGTCCTCGCCGTCAAGCCCCAAGAGCGCGTTTAGGGCGTCGTCGTCATAGGCCCCGATGACACAGCACCCGGCGTCGACGGCCTGGACCGCGAGGTACAGGTTCTCGGCCACGTGCCCGGCGTCGAGGTGCATGTAGCGGTAGGACCGTTCATGGTAGCGCCAGTAGCTCCGGTAGGCCACGGCCGACCAGATGAACGTGACCGCGCCGTCGACCGCGAACCGCTGATTCAGGGTGGCTTCCAGGACCCGTTCGGCGATGCCCTCACCCAGGTTGTGCTCGACCAGCTTGTGGGCGATGGCCAGGTAGCGGTAGAGCCCCGGCTTCAACCCTTCGACCTGATTGACAAGCAGGTAGGTCTCGAACGGGTGACGGGCCCCGGCCGACGGCACGGTGCGTAGCGTCGCCGGCCTGATGGTGACCTGCTTGACCCCTTGCGTGGCCCAGAGCAAGTAAGACAGCTCACCGAGGGTCAACGGCTGGTCGGCAAACCGGCGCAGGCTCACCCGCCGGCGGATGGCCTCGGTCAGGTCGATGGGCCGGACCGTCACTCCGTCCGGAGCGGGCAGGTCGATCAAGCGCCGCGACGGGTCGACCGGCTTCTCGAGCGGCGGTTGCGGCAACCCTTGGTTCTGATCCGACGGTCCCATGTGTTGGTACTTGGTCTTTTCCATGAACTCCCGGCCGATAACGCTCTTCATCACGCCCGCCCCCTCGACTGGCTATGGTTTACGCCCCATCCCTTTCGGCAATCTCCGCCCCAAACCCTGTCGGCCCCGGCGCCTCATGGCAACGGGGCCCTTTCTTGGCCTCCATCAGCCAGCAGTCCCGCATCCGGCCCTCGTGCCGTTCGTGTTGTGGCAGCAATTTGACGCGGCGGAAGCCGGCCTTCTCGTAGCTCCGGATGGCCCGGGCGTTGGTCGCCACCGGGTCGACGACCACCCGGCGGGCGCCGCGCTGCTGGAACAGATACCCCAGAACCAACCGCAGGGTCTGAGTCCCTAGGCCCTTGCCCCACCGCTCGGGGAATCCGAGGAAAAGGTCCAGGCCCCAGACCTCGGCCGAGTCGGTCAGCCCGTAATACGGGGCTTCGTTCTCCGCGACGGGATAGAACTGGATGTACCCCACCGGTGACCAGCGTTTCGCGGAAGTCCGCCGGTCGTCGCCGGGGTCCTGAGCATGGTCCGCGGCCCGGTCCGCGGTCTCCTCGATGATGCAGGGGACGACCGGGCCCCCCTCCGCTCGGGGGGCGTACTTCTCTCGCACCAGCCTCTCGTCGAACGGCCGGTCCCGCCCCTCGTAGAACTCGAGGACCCGCGGGTCCCTCAGCCAGCCGGCCATCAGGGCGACATCCGTCGAGTCGTTCGCCATCCGACGGACGCGCAGCCCATCGCCTTCCACGATGATCTGACTCACCGCCGTCCACACCTCCCCTCGCCCTCGCCCGGCCACCCGCCGGGCCTTGTTCATTCCCGGCCTTGTTTGGCCTCCGCCGTGGCAGACTAGGGGCGGACACCACGACGGGAGGAAAGCGACCTTGTCTTATCACCCGCGTCCCAGGCGCGGCGGCCTCGGCGTGCTCGACGGCATCATGCTCGGCCTGGGCAGCGTCATCGGGGCCGGTCTCTTCGTGGCCACCGGGCTTGCCGTGCGCCAGGCCGGTCCTGCGGTGTTGCTCGCCTTCGCCATCGGCGGAGTGGCCCTCGTCGGCGTCCTCACCGGCCTGGCCGAGATGGCCGCGAGCAACCCGGCCCCGGGCGGGCTGCGCACCTATGCGCGTGAGTCCTTCGGGCCTTGGCTCGGCTTCGTCATCGGCTGGATGTACTGGAGCTCCGGCGTGCTGACGATGTCCAGCGAGGTGACCGCGGCGGCCCTGATCGCCCACGCGTGGTTCGTGCACGCGCCACTGTGGGCCCTTAGCCTCTTCTTCTCCGCCGTCATCACAGCCATCAACTTCATGGACACCCGGGGCTTCGGCAAGGTCGAGGACGGCCTGGCGGTGATCAAAGTGGCGGCCCTGGCGGCGTTCATCCTTACCGGCGCCTACTTCCTGACCCGCGGCGGCGGCGCGGGCCTGCAGGCCATCCGGGCCGAGGGCGTGGGGCTGGCCCGCTTCTTCCCGACCGGCCTGCGCGGCCTCGGGGCCTCGATGCTGATGGTCATGTTCGCCTATGCCGGCGTCCAGGTCGTGGCCATGGCCGCACCGGAGACCAAGGACCCGCCGCGGACGGTCCCCCGTCTCATCGGCGGCCTCATCCTCAGCGTCCTGACCCTCTACTTGTTGGCCTTCACCGTGCTCCTCCTGGTCATCCCGTGGCGCGAGCTGGTCCCCGGGGCCAGTCCCTTCGTCCAAGCGCTGCAACGGCTCGGGCTCCATGGAGTGGGCGGCGTCTTCGCCCTGGTCGTCCTGACCGCCGCTCTCTCCAGCCTGAACTCGGCCCTCTTCGGCGTCTCGCGGATGCTCCGTTCACTGGCCCACGACGGCGAGGCGCCGCGGGCCTTCGTCCGCGAGACCACGGCCGGCGTCCCACTCTGGAGCGTCGCCGCCAGCGGCCTCGTCCTCGCCCTCGCCGCTCTCGTCGCCTACCGGCTGCCGCACCAGGCCTACGTCCTCATCACCAGCGCCGGCGGCTTCATCGCCATGTTCAACTGGACGGTCATCTCCCTCACCCACGTCCGCTACCGCTCAGTCTTATTGCGGCGGCGGTCCGGCGGGCTTGTCTATCGCGCCTGGGGCTATCCCTACCTGAGCCTCCTCACCGCGGCCATCGCCGTCGGCGTCCTCCTGACCACCCCCCTGGTCCCCGGACAGCTCCCCGGGCTCCTTGTCGGCATTGTCCAGTTCGGCCTGGTCAACGTGGTCTACTTCCTGGCCGTCCGACCCAGAGGACGCCGCCGCTAATCGTTTCCAAGGAAGCCCTCTGACAAGAAAGGATTAATCTTCCATTCCGTCGAAATTTTCGGCCATCGGATGGTTCAGGAAGGAGGTGAGAACATGAAAAAGGCAGTCTATCTCGCCCTGGTGGCCAGCCTTGTCCTGTCGACCGTCGTCGGCGCGGCGGGCTGCTCCAAGGGTCTCGGCAAGGAGGTCAAACTGGGCATCATCATCCCGGTCACGGGCAGCCAGGCCAAGTTCGGCGAGGCCCAGAAGCGCGGCTATGCGATCGCCCTCGAGGAGATCAACAAGGCCGGCGGGGTCCTGGGCAAACCGCTGGCCCTCGTATACGAGGACGACATGAGCAAAGCCGAGGGGGCCATCTCAGCCGTCGACAAGCTGGTCACCCAGCAGAAGCTGACCTTCATCCTCGGCAGCTACTCCAGCGCCACGACCGAGGCCGCGGCCAGCAAGATCAGCGGCTACGCGGTGCCGCTCCTCATCCCGACGGCCGCCGCCGACAGCATCACTGAAAAGGGCTCCCAGTGGGTCTTCCGGATCAACGCCCCGTCCAAGGTCTACGCCTCTGTCGTCCTCGACTTCATGAACAAGGTGGCCGCGCCCAAGACCCTGGCCATCATCTATGAGAACACCAACTTCGGCACCAGCACCGCCAAGGCCTCCAAGGAGCAGGCCGAGGCGATGAAAATCAAGGTTGTCTCCTACGAGGCCTATCAAGCCGGGGCCCCGGACTTCAAGCCCCTGCTCCTCAAGGTCAAGAAGGAGAACCCGGAGGTCGTCTTCTTCGTCTCATACCTCCTCGACGCCACCCTCCTGATGCGGCAGACGCGGGAGATCGACTTCAACCCCAAGCTCTACACGGCCGGCGGGGCGGGCTTCTCGATGCTCGAGTTCGTGGCCGCCAGCGGGGCCGGTAAGGACGCCGAGTTCACCACGTCGGTCACCCAGTGGACCCCCGACGTTAAGTGGAAGGGCGCCAAGGAGTTCGCCGAGAAGTTCAAGGGCCTCTACGGCACCTATCCCGAGTACCACTCGGCGGAGGCCTACGCCGCCCTCAACGTCGCCAAGGACGTCATCGAACGAGCCAAGAGTCTCGACCCGAAGAAGCTCCGCGAAGCCCTCGCGGCGACGGACATCAAGGACGGCCCCTTCGGGCCGATCAAATTCGACGCCAAGGGCCAGAACACCCATACCATGCTGGTGACCCAGATTCAGGGAGGGCAGTTCGTGACGGTCTACCCCGAGTCTCTGGCCGGGGCCAAGACCATCTACCCCACCCCCGCCTGGAAGGAGCGGAAATAGCCATGACACGGATGGGGATGCCCCTCGGGCATCCCCATCCGCGCCCGCTCGACCGGCGCGCCCTCCTCGGCGCCGGGCGCCCACCTAGGAACGCAAGCGGAAGGAGACAGCCATGCTCTCGTTCGCCCAGATCCTCATCAGCGGGATCCTCACCGGGGCCCTCTATGCCCTGGTCGGGATCGGGCTGACGATCATCTTCGGGGTCATGCGGGTCATCAACTTCGCTCATGGCGAATTGCTCATGGTCGGTATGTACATCTCCTTCTTCGCCGCCACCCTGCTCGGCCTCGACCCCTACGTCTCCCTGCTGATCGTGGCCCCCGCGCTGTTCGTCATCGGAGTCCTCATCCAGCGGTACCTGATCAACCCGGTCCTGAAAGCCCCGGAATTCAACCAGATCCTCGTGACCCTGGGCGTGGGCCTGGTCCTGACCAACTCGGCCCAACTCCTCTTCACCGCCGACTATCGCCAGGTGCGGACCGCCTACTCCTCCCTGACCTGGGGCGGCAACCTGGCCATCAGCGTCCCCTACACCGTCTCCTTCCTCCTGGCCCTGGCCATCACGGCGGCCCTATACGTCTTCCTGATGCGGACCGACCTCGGGAAAGCCATGCGGGCCACCGCCCAGGACCGCGAGGCCGCCCGATTGATGGGCATCAATGTCGAGCGGGTCTCGATGGTCGCCTTCGGCATCGGCGCGGCCGCCGCCGGAGCGGCCGGGACCCTGCTCATGCCGGTCTACTACCTCTTTCCGGCCGTCGGCGAACCATTCACCCTGAAGGCCTTCGTCGTCGTCGTCTTGGGCGGGATGGGGAGCGTCATCGGGGCCACCTTCGGCGGGCTCATTCTGGGCGCCGTCGAGGCCATCGGTTCGCTCTACGCTTCGACCGGATACAAGGACGCCTACGGCTTCGTCATCTTCCTCCTCATCCTGATTCTGAAGCCTTCGGGCCTCTTCGGGAGGTCACGCGTATGAAGCCGCCCGCCGGTATCAGCCCTCGGCCCCCTTGGCGGAGCCGGCTCGCCTGGGGCGCGGCCGTCGCCCTCCTCGCCCTACCCCTCCTCGTCAGCAGCCCGTATTACCTCAGCCTCCTGGTGATGGTCTTCCTGTGGACCACCGCCGCGTCGGCCTGGAATCTCCTCGGCGGTTTCACCGGGCAACTGTCGCTGGGCCACGCGGCCTACTTCGGCGTCGGCGCCTACGCCGTGGCCCTCCTCGGGTCGCGCTTCGGGGTCAGCCCGTGGCTCGGGCTCCTGGCCGGCGCGGCGGCCGCCGTCCCGGTGGCCTTGGTCATCGGCGGCGTCTGCTTCAGGCTCCGCGGCCCCTACTTCACCCTGGCGACCATCGCCTCGACCGAGGTCTTGCGCCAGGTCGCCCTGAACTGGCGCTCCTTCACCAACGGGGCTGTCGGCCTGTCCGTGCCGCCCCTCTTCGTCGGCGTTAGCCGGGCCCCGTATTATTATGCCACCCTAGCCCTGGCCGCCCTGACCCTTTTGGTCTCGGCGCGGCTCACGACCTCCAAGACCGGTTACTGGCTGCAGGCCATCCGCGAGGATGAAGACACGGCCCAGTCCATCGGGGTCGACACCGCCCGCTACAAGCTGCTGGCCCTGGCCATCAGCGCGGTCTTCGTGGCCCTCGCGGGCGGCATCTTCGCCGGCTACCTGTCCTACATCGAACCGGATATCGTCCTGACCGTCGGCCTGTCCATCCAGATCTGCGTCTTCGCCATCATCGGCGGGCTCGGCACGGTGGAGGGCCCCGTCCTGGGAGCCTTCCTGCTGACCATCGCCTCCGAGCTCTTCCGGAGTAGCTTCAAGCAGGCCCACCTGATCATTTACGGGGTCCTGATGATCGTGGTCATGCTCTTCATGCCGGATGGCCTGCTCGGCCAGTACCGCCGCTGGCGCTCGCGGCCGGCCACGTCCCCGGCGGGCTCCAAGGGGGTGCGGGCATGAGCGCGGCCGAGTCCCTCCTGGAGTTGGTCACCCTGACCAAGAACTTCGGAGGCCTGGTGGCGGTAAAAGATGTCTCCCTCTCCGTCCGGGCCGGCGAGATCGTCTCCATCATCGGGCCGAACGGCGCCGGGAAGACGACCATCTTCAACCTCATCTCGGCCTTTCATCGCCCGTCGGCCGGCGACATCCGCTTCCTGGGCCGGTCCATCGCCGGGCTCAGCCCGCACCGGGTGGCCCTGATGGGCATCGGGCGGACGTTCCAGATCGTCAAGCCGTTTCCGAACCTGACCGTCCTGCAGAACGTGATGGCCGGCGCCTTCGCCCGGACGGACGACATCCGGGCCGCCAGGGAGAAGGCCTTCAGCGTCCTGGAGATGACCGGGCTCGCCGAGCGGGCCGCACAACCGGCCCGCGGCCTGACCCTCGGCGGCAGGAAGCGGCTCGAGATCGCCCGCTGCCTGGCCACCGACCCGAAGGTCATCCTCCTCGACGAAGTCGTCGCCGGACTCAACCCGCGCGAGGCCGAGGAGACCATCAACCTCATCATGCGGTTGCGCGGGCTGGGCGTCTCCGCGGTGGCCGGGGTCGAGCACGTCATGCGCGTGGTCATGGCCATCTCCGACCGCATCGTCGTCCTCAACCACGGCCAGAAGATCGCCGAGGGGCCGCCGGCCGAGATCGCCCGCGACCCCCAGGTCATCGAGGCCTACCTCGGGGAGGAATACCACCATGGCCGTTGATCGGGGGACGCCGAACGCCGAAGCGACCGCTGCCGAGCGCGCGGGCGAACCGCTCCTCACGGTTGAGGCCGTCGATGCCTTCTACGGCGACGCCCAGGCCCTCTGGGGTGTGACCCTCAAGGTCGGCCCCGGCGAGGTGGTCGCCCTCATCGGCGCCAACGGAGCCGGGAAGACCACGACCCTCCGGGTCATTTCCGGGCTGATGCGCCCGGAGGCCGGGAGCGTGACCATGCTCGGCCGGCGCCTCGACCGGCTCTCCCCACACGAGATCGTCGAAGCCGGCGTGGCCCAGGTCCCTGAGGGGCGCCGCCTCTTCCCCTTGATGACCGTCCGCGAGAACCTCGAGATGGGCGCCTACGGCCGCCAGGCCCGCGCCCGCCGGCGCGAGACCATGGACGATGTCTTCGCCATGTTCCCGGTGTTGAAAGAGCGGCGTGAACAGCTCGCCGGGACCCTCTCCGGCGGCGAGCAGCAGATGGTGGCCATCGGCCGCGGCCTGATGGCCCGGCCGCGCCTTCTCATGTTCGATGAGCCCTCCCTGGGACTGGCCCCCAAACTTGTTCGGGGCATCTTTGAGACGGTGACCGCCATCCGCGACACCGGGGTCGCCGTCCTCCTTGTCGAACAGAACGTCCCCCAGTCCCTGGCCATTTGCGACCGCGCCTTCGTCCTCGAGAACGGCCGGACGACCCTCAGCGGGACCGGCCGCGAGCTCCTGGCAAACGAGCGGGTGAAGACGGCCTACATGGGCCTTTGAGAGCCCTCGACCGTGGGCCTTCGCCGGCTCCAAGCGTTCACCGGGCAGCCGCGGCCGGTCGAGGGCGTCAAACGCCTTGGATAGCAGCGGCGAACGAACCTTGGCGTTTCTAGGCGATTTAGCGCAAGTCACAGCCTGTACTCTCCGTGACTCTCTGGCGCGCTAGGTGGCTCTTGACAAATCGCTCATATTCCAGTAGACTAATATCAAAAGCGAATTAGTTCCAAAGTTCAAGATCGCTGAATCCCCGCCGCGCCGGTCACACGCGGGGGGGAACGGGGGACCCATCTTTCTGGGGTGAATCGCGGTCATCCGCGTAGGGCCATGCCTGCCGGCCCGAATCCGTCAGCTAACCTCGTAAGCGTGGGAAGGGCAAGCCTTCTTAGCTATCACTCCAAGAGGCTCTGAATTGTCGTTACCTGCCCCCCACGAACATCGTTTTCGCGGGGGGCTGCCTTTTTCCCGGCCGGCCGGCTGGCCCCGCCCCCCGACGACAAGGAGGAGGTGCGTCATGACCAAGAGATTACGGTTACTCACGGAGGTCCTTGACCGGTTCGGTCCACAGACCTGGTTCAGCGCAGGAAAGCGACGGCCGCTTACGGTGGCTGTCCTGGGCGCCGGCAACGGCGGCCTGGCCATGGCCGCCGACCTGGCCCTGGCCGGCCATCGGGTGCGGCTCTACAACCGCAGCCCGGAGAGGCTCGCCCCGGTGCTCGAGCGGGGCGGGCTCGAACTCGAGGGCGAGGTCCTCAGGTTCACCCCTATCGAGAAGGTCACCACCGACCCGGCCGAGGCCGTCACCGGCGCCCGCCTGTTGATGGTCGTCCTCCCGGCCACGGGCCACCGGCAGGTGGCCGAAGCCTGTGCCCCTTATCTCGACGACGGGCAGGTCGTGGTGCTCAACCCTGGCCGGACCGGCGGGGCTTTGGAGTTCAAGGCCACCCTCGAAGAGCGGGGCTGCCGGGCCGACGTCGTCGTGGCCGAGGCATCCACCTTCCTCTTCGCCGCCCGAGCCGTTGGGCCGGCCCGCGCCCGCATCTACGGGGTCAAGCGGCAGGTCACCTTCGCGGCCTTGCCGGCGACCCGCAACCCGGAGGTCGGGGCCCTCTTGGACCGCCTTTACCCCGGCCGCTTCGTGCCCGCCTCGAGCGTCCTCGAGACCAGTCTGGACAACATCGGTGCGGTCTTCCACCCGGCCATCACGCTGCTCAACGCGGGCCGCATCGAGGACGACAGCGCCGGGTTCGAGTTCTACCGGCAGGGCGCGTCGCCGTCGGTGAGCCGGGTGATCGAGGCCGTGGACACGGAGCGCTGTCGTGTCGCCCGCGCTCTGGGAGTCCCTCACATCTCCGCCCTTGAATGGATGCGGCGCTCCTACGGGGTCGACGCGCGAGACCTGCAGACCGCCCTCCGATCGAACCCCGGCTATGCCGGCATCCCGGCCCCGTCACAGGTCAACCACCGCTATCTCACCGAGGATGTCCCCGCCGGCCTGGTCCCGATGGCCTCCCTCGGCCACCTCCTCGGCGTCCCGACGCCGACCATCCGTTCCCTCATCGACCTGGCTTCGGCGATGCACGGCCTGGACTACCACACCGTCGGGCGGACCGTGGAACGCCTCGGCCTGAGCGGTCCCTCCGTCGCCGAGATCATGGCCCAGGTCCTCGAAGGGAGCGCGGTGGCCTGATGGGCACGCCGAAGACCATCGTCGCCGCCGCCGTGGGCGACTGCGTCCACGTGGCCGGTGTCCTGGGGTTCCTGCGGCTGGCGGAAGAGCAGGGGTTCCGGACGGTGTTTCTGGGACCGGCCGTGCCCGTCGACAAGCTCTGCGACGCGGCCATCGAGGTCGACGCGGAGTTCGTGGCGGCGGGTTACCGGTTGGGGCCGGTCGCCGGTCGCCAGATTCTCCTTCAGCTCAAGAAACGGGCCGAGACCGACCCAGCGCTGGCCGGCCGGCGCTGGGTCTTTGGGGGTACCCCGCCCGTCGCCGCGCTGGCCCGGGAGGCCGGGCTCTTCGAGGCGGTCTTCTCCGGCGAGGAGGACATCGATGAGATCATCGGCTACCTCAAGGCGGCCGCCTCGCCGGGGGCCGGCGGGGCGGCTCACCTGGGCGCGGTCCCCGCGGACCCGGCCGGCCGTGACCCGGCCAGGTTCGCCGGCTTGAACCTGCTCCAGCGCCTGCTGTCGAAGAGCCCGTATCCGCTCCTCCGCCACCATTTCGGGCGCCAGACGGTCGGTGAGACGGCCGACGGCATCCGCCGGATCGCCGAGGCCGGCGTGCTCGACGTGGTCTCGATCGGCCCCGACCAGAACGCCCAGGCGTCCTTCTTCCATCCGGAAGACCAGGACCCGGCCCAGGATAGCGCCGGCGGCGTGCCCCTCCGCACCGAGGAAGACCTGAGGACGCTGTACACGGCCGCCCAGGCCGGGAACCATCCCCTCCTCCGCTGCTACAGTGGAACGCGCGACCTCCTCCCGATGGCGCGGCTGCTGGCCGACACAATCCACAACGCCTGGGCGGCCATCCCCCTATTCTGGTACAACGTCCTCGACGGTCGGAGCGAGAGGCCGCTCATCGAGGCCATCGCCGAGAACCAGGCGGCCATCGGGTGGCACGCCGAACGGGGTGTCCCCGTAGAGGTCAACGAGGCCCACCACTGGAGTCTCCGAGACGCGCCGGACGTGGTCGCCGTCGCCGCCGCTTACCTTGCGGCATACAACGCCAAGGCGCTCGGCGTCGGCGACTACATCGCCCAGTACATGTTCAACACCCCGCCCCTCACCTCGGCCCGCATGGACCTGGCCAAGATGCTGGCCAAGGCCGACCTCATCGAGTCGTTAGCCGGCCCAAGGTTCCGCGTCTACCGGCAGGTCCGGGCCGGGCTCGCGAGCTTCCCGCCCGATCTCTTCCTGGCCAAGGGGCAACTGGCCTACGCCACCTCCCTCGGGATGGCCTTGCGGCCACACATCGTCCACGTCGTCGGGTACTCCGAAGGTCATCACGTGGCCGGCCCAGATGAGGTCATCGAGTCCTGCAAGATCGCTCGGGGCGTGATTCGCTCGACCCTCGAAGGTCTGCCCGACCCGGCGGCCGACCCGGCGGTCCAGGAGAGGCGTTGGGAGCTCAAGCAAGAGGCAGGCGTCCTCATCGAGGCCATCAGGCGGTTGGCCCCCGCCGGGGTGGTGGACCCGTTGACCGACCCGGAGACCCTCACCCGGGCCGTGGCCCTCGGTTACCTCGACGCCCCGCACCTCAAAGGAAACCCCGCGGCCGCGGGGCGGGTGGTCACCCGAATGATCGACGGGGCCTGCGTGGCCGTGGATCCCGACGGCCGCCCTGTACCCGAAGAGCGGCGGCTGCGGAGCCTGCCCGTCGCCGACCCGCAGCCGGCGGCCGGGAACAACGGGAGGGAACGCTGTTGAAAGTCTGCGTCCTTCATCGCCCATACCGCAACTCCGAGTGGCACACCCGGTTCACCGGCGAGGCACTCCCCGACGACGCCGTCGAGGAAGCCCTCCACCATGCCGAGGCCATTCGGGCCGGCGGCCACGAGGCCGAGATTGTGACCTGGACGCCGGACGTGAAGGAGAACGCCGGCCGGCTCCTGGCCGGGTCGTACGACCTGGTCGTCAACGCCTCGTCGTTGCCTGAAGTGGCCGTCCTGGAGGCGCTTGGGCTCCCGTTCATGGGTTCGGGACTGAACCTCGTGGCCCTGGACAAGTCGACCCGCAAGCGGCTGTGGCGCGAGTCCGCGGTCCTCACCCCCCGTTTCCTTCGTGTCGACCGGCTCGACCAACTCGCCGGGGCCTCCCTGCCATCCTTCCCCCTCTTCGTCAAGCCGGTCAGAGGCCGGGGCAGCGCCGGGGTCACCGACGAGTCCATCGTCAATACCCCGGCGGAGCTTGAACGGGCCTGCCGCCGCGTCATCGAGACCATGGGCCAGGGGGCCCTGGTCGAGGAGTACGTCCAAGGCACCGAGGTGACCGTCGGCCTCATCGGCAACAACGGCGACCTGACCGTCCTGCCGCCCCTCGAGATCGAGTACTCCGGGACCAAGACCAACACCTACGAACACAAGCAGGACCGGGAAGTCTTCCATTGCCCGGCCCGCCTCGACGCCGAGGCGCTCGGTAAACTCAGGCGGGCCGCCGAGGCGGCCTTCGTCAGCCTCGAGGCCCGCGATTTCGGCCGCGTGGATTTCATCTACGACCATCGGCACGGACTGCCATACGCCCTCGAGTTGAACACCTTCGCCGGACTGCAGCTTCTCAGCGGCGCCGAGCGGCACCTGCACTCCAGCTACATCGGCAAGATGGCACAACACCTCGGTTGGACTTCCGCCGAACTCTTCCGCCGCCTATTGAAGGCCGCCCAAGAGCGCCTCGCCGCCTGACCGAACGCAGGCTCTCACCGGCCGAGCTCATTCCCCCCCATGCATCGACCCCGGGCCTTGTCGCCCGGGGTCGTTTTTTTGTCCCGCGGTTAAGGCGCAACGTCTCCGGTCGCCGCAGGGAGGGCCTCAGCCGCCGGTCGCGTCGCGGCCATCACTCATCCACCCCAACGACAAGGCCTTCAGCTTCTCCGGCGTCGGGTTGCCGGTTTTCCGGTCCCAGCCGGCGATGCCGTAGTACAGGTCCAGGGCGCGGTCGAACTGCTCGCGGTCGATGCGCGCGCCCTTTGCCGGCCCTTCCGGCAGCCCGGCGAAGATGCGCGCCGGGAGCTTGTCGTCCTCCCGCGTGAAGCCCTCGCGGGCGTTGAACGCGCGCATCAGGTTGATCCGCCGTTCACCGGCCCGCATCAGCTCAACCAGCGAGGTCTCCCAGCCAAGACCGGCCTGGCACAACTCGACCACGTCATCCGGCCCATAGAGCTGCCAGGCCGGGCCCCAGACGAACTGGCACAGGCAAAGGGTGTCCAGCATCGAGTAGAAGCACTGGGTGTCATGGGCGAAGCGGACTTTCTCCTCATCGAGGGCGAAGCTGTCGGCATAGCCGCGCCAGGACCCGATCCGGGACAGCCGCACGCGCTCGCGGCTGTCCGGGGGCATCGTCAGGACGGGGTCGTGCTCGCTCGACTGATGGTCGGCGCCGAACGGGTTGACCGCGTATATGAGCCCGACCGACGGCTTGTACTGCGGCATGTGCGCCGGCAGCTCCTGACCCTTAACCGTGACCGAGCCCTCCTCAGCGCCCCGCCCGAGCTTCTTCCCGGCCCGCAGGCTGCCCTCGGCCAACAGGTCGCCGAGTCCCTCGCGACGGGCGATCATCTCGATGAGCTTGAGAACGGCCTCGCCGTCGCCGAACCTCAGCTCGATCCCGCCGGTGTCCCGGCGAGTGAGGATGCCCTTCTCATAGGCCTCCATGGCGAAGGCGACGGTCCCGCCGCAGGAGATGGTGTCCAAGCCGTACATGTTGCAGAGCTGGTTGGCCCGGGCGATGGTGGCCAGGTCGGCGACCCCGCAGTAGGAACCGAAGGAGGCGGCCGTCTCGTACTCCGGCCCGCCGTACCTCGGGTCGACCAGGCCCGGCACCTCGACCACCCGCTTGCACCGGATCGGACAGCCGAAGCAGGTCTCGCGTCCCTTGAGGATGGTCGCGGTCATGGCCGCGCCGGTAATCCTCTCGGCCCCCTCGGGGAACCAGCCCGAAGAGAAATTGCGCGTCGGCAGGAAACCGGCCTGGTGGTGTCCGACAAGCTCGCCATCGGTCCCATCCCGCCCGAGGGCCTCCATCCCGGCGTTGTCGGCCAGCCGCCGGCGGACGTTCGCCGTCAGGCCCTTCAGACGTTCCGGGTCGGCGGCCTCCCGCGCCGTCACCTTGCGGACGACCACCGCCTTGAGGTTCTTCGACCCCATCACCGCGCCCATGCCGTTGCGGCCGTTGGCCCGCGTGCTGTGGCTCAGGACGCATGCGAAGCGGACCAGCCGCTCGCCGGCCGGACCGATCTGGGCGACCTCCACCGGGTGACCAATCTCCCCGCGGACGAGGTCGTCGACCTCGCCGGTGACCTTGCCCCAGAGGTGGCCGGCCGGCCTCAGCTCCGCCTTGTCCCCGTCGATGAACAGGTAGACCGGCCGCTCGGCCCGGCCCCTGAAGACCACGGCGTCCCAGCCGTTGGCCCGAAGGTACGCCGGGAAGAAGCCGCCGCCCTGGCTATCGCCGATGGTCCCGGTCAGCGGGCTCTTCGCCGCCACGACCAGGCGGCTGAGCCCGGGCGCCGCCAGGCCCGTCAGCGGCGAGACGGCGAAGACCAGGAGGTTGTCCGGCCCGAGGGCGTCGGCGCGCGGCTTCATCCGGCGGGCGATGAGATAGGTCGCCAGGGCCGACCCGCCGGGGTACAACCGGTAGACCTCGGAGGGCAGGACGGTCGTGGCGATCGTACCCGTCGTCAGGTCGACTTCGAGGATCCTGGCTTCAGGGAAGGGCTTCACTTGTCGTGCCGGCCTCCTTTGCCAATGGTCAAGTTCACAAGGAGATGGTGACACAAACCCTCCCCGGTCGTCAATACCAAACCCAATTCTTGCGTCGGACGCCATCTTCTGCTGGTCCATTCGACTCTGCCCCGCGGACCCAGGCAGGCACTTGGTTAACTTTATGTCACCGCTTTGGCCGAACCACAACGGTCTGACGTTGATTGACGATTGACCCCGGAGCCCTAAACTTAGAGGTGGTACGAACCCATCATCCAAACATCAGGGCCCTCGATTCAAGTCACCACTCCGGTCACTCGAGTCTCGGGGCAGACGAGGAAGGATAGCCGACATGGCGGAAACGCATCCCGACATCGCTTTCGACCGTAGCCTGGCCGTCGTCGGATTGGCGGCCGAAAACGCCGACGAAGCCATTAGAGCCCTTGGCGACAAGCTTCTTGCCCATGGTTACGTTGACGACCAATACGTCGATGCCGTCCTCCGGCGGGAGCGTGCGTTCGCGACCGGCCTGCCGACGGCCATTCCGGTGGCCCTCCCGCACACCGACGCGAATCACTGCCGGCGGTCGGCCCTGGCCGTCGGGGTCCTCAAGTCCCCGGTCGAGTTCCAGGAGATGGGCAACCCCACGGGCACGCTGTCCGTGCGGGTCGTCTTCCTCCTGGCCCTCGCCGACCACAAGGACCAGGTGAGCTGGCTGCAACGGTTCATGCGCGGCCTGCGCGACCACGACTTCCTGGAGCGGCTGAGCAGGGCCACGTCCGAGCAGGAGGTGGTCGACTCGGTCAGGGTGATGCTTGAGCTCAAGCCGGCGCAAGGCCGGACCCAGACCCGATAGCCTCAAGCCAAAGGAGGAGACGGCCCCGATGCTTCTCGAGGAACTCCGCAAAGAGATCGTCTTTTACGGCCAGGAGATGCTCAAGTCCGGCCTGACCATGCACACCGGGGGCAACCTCAGCGCCAGGGACCCGAAGACCGGGCTCATCGTCATCAAGCCCACTTCCCTCCCCTACCGGACGATGCGGCCGGAGGACGTGCCGGTCATTGATGAGAACGGCAAGATGATCGACGGTAGCCTCAAGCCCTCCAGCGAATGGCCGATGCACACGATGATCTACCAGGCCATGCCGCGGGTCATGGGCATTGTCCACGACCACTCCATCCACGCCACCGCCTGCTCCGTCGCCGACATCGAGATCCCGTTGATCATGCACGAGATATGCATTTATTGCTCTTCCCCGGTCAAGGTCGCCGCGTTCGAGGTCCCCGGCACGCCGGAGCTTGGCCAGAGCGCCCTCAAGTACCTGGGTGATAACGACATCGTCCTGCTCGGGCAACACGGCCCGCTGGCTGTCGGGGCCACCCTCTGGCACGCTTTCGACGCGGCCTGCGCCGTCGAGCAGGCCGCCTCCATGCTGTTGGTGGCCAGGCAGCTGGGTGGCACGGTCTCGCCGGTCCCATCGACCGGCCGGAAGGCTCTGCGCTCGGCCGACCCGCTTCTGGGCCCCGACGGCCAGCCACCTGAGATCAAGGCCGTCTGAGGTCCCGCACCGCGACCCACCATACCGATGTCCCACCCTTTAGGGGGTTGAAGCATGAGAGGCCTCAACAAGATGGCCATGTGTTATGGCAACCTGGACCTCCGCATCGAGGAGCGTCCCCTCGACGAGCCCCGCCCAGGCGAGGTTCAGCTGGCCGTCAAGGCCGCCCTTACCTGCGGCACCGACGTCAAGATCTACAAGCGCGGTTACCCCTTCCTCAAGCCGCCCTTCCCGGTCGGCCACGAGTACGCCGGCGAGGTCATCGCCGTCGGCGAGGGCATGGACCCAGGCCTCATCGGCAGGGGCGTCGTCACCAGCAACGGCGCTGGTTGTCAGCTCTGCTTCAACTGCATGCGAGACCGAGACAATCTGTGCGAGGGCATCGAGGCCGACTTCGACGAGTACGTCCAGATGGGCGGCGGTTTCGCCGAATACATCAACGTCCATGCGCCCATCGTCAAGCAGAACCTGAAGGTCATCCCTGAGGGCGTCCCCTACGAGCAGGCCGCCATGGTCGAGCCGGTATCGGTCGCCTTGCACGGGGTGAACCAGGCGGACATCAAGATCGGTGACACCATCGCCATCATCGGCGCCGGCCCGATGGGTCTGCTCCAGACACAGCTGGCCAAGCTCCGTGGGGCTCGCGTGATCAGCATCGAGAAGAGCCGCGAGCGCCTTGCTCAGGCTGGCCGGCTGGGGGCGGACGTCCTCATCAACCCGGACGGAGTCGGCGACCTCGTCAAGGCGGTCCGCTCCACCGCCAACGAGGGCCGCGGTCCCGACCAGGTCATCGAATCCGTCGGCCTGCCCCAGACCTGGGAACTGGCGATCGAGATGGCGCGGAAAGGAGGGACGGTGGTCGAGTACGGGGGCTGCGCCTCAGGCACCAAGATCTCGGTGGACACGAAGCGGCTTCACTATGACGAGCTGACGATCAAGGGTTCTTACAGCGCCAGCGCCTACGAAACCGAAGTAGCCTTCAACCTCCTGGCTCGTGGAGTGATCAGGGCGTCCGACTACATCAGCGGCACCTACCCGCTGGAGAAGACCAAGCAGGCTCTTGACGCCCACCTGAACCAGCAGGGCATCAAGTTCCTGATCAAGCCCTAGAGCCGGCCCTTTTCGTCACCCAGAGGAGTGAGTTCAATGAGCGACACCAAGACCATCCTCGTGGTCTGCGGCAGCGGCATCGCCACATCCACCGCCGCCGCCCTGGAATTGAGGGAGAGGTTGGAGGAACGCGGTCTAAAGGTCACCGTCAAGCAGTGCGACGTCTTCTCGGTCGCGGGCAACCTGGCTGGAGTATCGTTGATCGCCAGCACCTGCGCTCTCAAGGGTGATTTCGGTGTTCCCGTAGTCAGCGCCGTTCCCCTCTTGACCGGCATCGGCACCGCGAGAGCAGTCGACGAGATCGTCCGTAAGCTGCAAGAGAAATGACCCTCTCCGGCCCCAAACCGAATCTGACTAGGAGGAGTACGGATGACCCTTAACCAGTTCTTCTCGTCCCTAGGCGCTCCGATCATCCTCCCGCTATTCATCTTCATCTTCGCCGTCGCCCTCCGGGTGAAACCGCGTGACGCCTTCAAGTCCGCGCTTTTGATCGGTATCGCCTTGACCGGTATTAACATGGTGGTCGGGTTCTTCACCACCCAGATCACCCCGAGCGTCAACGACATGGTCAAGAACTCTGGCGTCAACCTCCCCTTCGTCGACGTGGGCTGGGGTGCCGCCGCCGCCATTGCTTACGCCTCCAAGGTCGGGCTGATGGTCATCCCCCTCGCGATCGCGGTCAACCTGATTGCCCTGGCCCTGCGGATGACCGACACCCTTAACCTCGACGTCTGGAACTTCTGGCACTACGCCTTCGTCGGCGCCCTGACCGTAGCCTTCACCGGTAGCCTGTGGCTTGGCTTCCTGGCCGCTGTCATCGCCGAACTGGCCTCGTTGTTACTGGCCGATTGGATGCAACCGTCCGCCCAGCAGTACTACGGTTATGAAGGCGTGTCTTTCACCACCATCAGTTCGGTCGAGTACATCCCCTTCGCCATCGGTCTCAACTGGGTCCTCGACCGTCTCGGCCTGGACAAGGTCAAGCTCGACCCGGAGAACATCCGGAAGCGCATGGCCGTCTTCGGTGAGCCGTGGTTCATCGGCCTCGTCATCGGCCTGCTCATCGGCATTGCCGCCTACTGGAACTCCCTGAGCACCTTCCAGAGCTGGGTGACGATCCTCACCGACGGTGTCGTCGTGGCCGCCGTCATGCACATCTTCCCGCTCATGCCGCAGATCCTGATGGCCGGTCTGGTCCCCATCTCGAAGAACGTCCGTGAGATCTTCTCCAAGCCCGGCACCTCCCGGCAGATTAACTTCGGCATGGACACCGCCCTCTGCGTCGGCGAGGCCGCGACCCTGTCCACCGCCCTGCTGATGATCCCCGTCACCATCGTCCTCATGGTCGTGCTGCCGTACAACCGCTTCCTCTGGATCGCCGACCTGGTGTCCTTCCCGTGGTTCGTGGCCCTGATGACCCCGATCACCAAGGGTAACATCCTCAAGAACACCATCATCGCCTCCGTCTACATCGCCCTCGGCGACCTGATCATCACCAAGATCACCCCGCTCTTCACCAAGGCCGCCATCGATGCCAGCTGGCAGGTTGCCGCCGGGACCGCCGGTATCGGCGCCGGCAGCGAGGGTATCAGCTGGCTCCACTACGCCATCTACCACTCCATGGCCACCCCGCTCGGGATCATTGCCGCCGTGGCCGTCTACGCCGTGGCCCTGTGGGGCTTCAAGACCCACAAGAAGGCCTGGTACCGCGCCTGCGGTTACGTCGAAGAGGCCGGGAAGTAAGACCCGCAGTTCGACCGCGATTCCAGTCTGATGACACTGAGAGACGAGCCCTTGTCAGGCAAGTCCATCGGAGCCATCCCTCGGGGATGGCTCCAGCGGAACCCCGCGACTTTGACCCGCGAAAGGGGCCACCGGCTTTGGAGAAGCCCGCTCTCTTCCCGAAGAAGACGGTCATCGGCATGGCTCACGCCATCCCCTTCCCCGGCGGGCCGCTCTACGACCCGGTCAAAGGGGTCAAGGGCGTCGTCGAAGCCCTCCGCCAGGACCTCCGAGCCCTTCAGGACGGCGGCGTCGACGCGGTCATGTTCTGCAACGAGAGTGACCGCCCATACCGCCTCGCGGCCGGCCCGGAGACGATCGCCGTGATGTCGGCGGTCATCGCCGAGCTGGCACCCGAACTCCGCGTCCCGTACGGCGTCGACATCCTGTGGGACCCCATCGCCGCCATCGCCGTCGCCAAGGCGACCGGGGCTACTTTTGTCCGTGAGATCTTCACCGGGGTTTACGCCGGTGACATGGGCCTGTGGACGACCGACGTCGGCGAAGCCGTCCGTTTCCGCACGGCCATCGATGCTTCCGACATCAAGCTCTTCTACAACATCAACGCCGAGTTCACCGACCGGCTCGACCGCCGCCCCATCGCCGCCATCGCCAAGACCGTGGCCTTCGGGTCGATGCCCGACGCCATCTGCGTCTCCGGTCCGATGACCGGCGAGGCGGTCGAGAAGTCGACCCTGGCCGAGGTCAAGAAGGCCGCCGGCGAGGTCCCGGTCATCGTCAACACCGGCTGCAACCCCGACAACATCGCGGGCTTCCTCGAGTTCGCCGACGCCGCCATCGTCGGGACCTACTTCAAACGCGACGGAGTGACCTGGCATCCGGTCGAGGCCGCCCGGGTCGCCAAGTTCATGTCCGTCGTCCGGCACGTCCGGGGAGAATAGACCAGCGATGGGTCGGGTCCGGCTCATCCGGTCCCTGGGCAAGCGGGCCGGGTTGGCCTATAATGGGGTAGGCCCTAGCCGCCCGGCCCTCCCTGTGTGGCGAGTGGGCCGTCCTGGAGGGTTGAACCCATGCAGACCATCGAGCTAACCATCACCAATGGGGTCGGGCTCCACGCCCGCCCGGCGGCTCGCTTCGTTCAGACCGCCGCCAAGTTTAGGGCCAAGATAAGTGTGATTAAAGGTGACCTCAAGGTCAACGCCAAGAGCATCATCGCCGTCCTCAGCCTGGGCGCGGGCAAGGGCGCCAAGGTGACCATCGAAGCCTCAGGCGAAGACGAGGCGGAGGCCCTCGCCGCCCTGAAGGCGTTGGTGGAAACGGGCTTCGGCGAAGCTTGACCTCCGGCCCGCACCGGGCGGAGGCTGAGGCGGGAGGACCAATGACGGACCTCAACGGTAGGCAACTGAAAGAACTGGAGCACCTCCTCCAGGCCGCTTCCCCCCAGCCGGCCTCGGAAGTCGCCAGGGCCCTCGGGGTCAAGGAGCGGACCCTCCGCGCCGACCTGCCGGCCCTGGCCTCTTTTTGCGCTGAGCGGGGGGCGGTCGGGCCCCGGGGACAGGGCCGCGGGATAGCGGTCCAGGCGGCCCCGGAGGTCAGGGAAAGCCTTCTGGCGGAGGTCCGCGAGGGCCTCGGCTCCGCCGGCGCTCTGGGCACGCACGAGCGCCGGCGGCGGATGATCGCCCGCTGCCTGCTTGCGTCGCCCATCCCCACCCTCGACGAGTGGGGAGAGGAGTTCGGCCTCTCGCGGCCAAGCGTGGTTAAGGACATGAAGGCCGTCCGCGAGTGGCTCGCCGAACGGCACCTCGGACTCGTCGGCAAGGCCGGAGTCGGCTACTCGCTCGTCTTCAAGGAGTTCGACCGGCGGAACGCCGTGGCCCAGCATATCCTCCAAGACCGCGAGGGCCGGGCGGGCGATCTCGAGGACTGGCGTGCGGCACGGGACGTCCTCGGCCGCTTTGACTTCGCTCCGGTCCGGCGCTTTCTCGATGGGCTTCAGGCCAAGGCCGACCTGGTCGAGCAGGACTACCTCTCCCTCGCCCTCTATACCGCCTTCACGGTGACCCGCCTGCGCGAGGGGAAGGCGGTCCCCGAAGATCTCGGCGACCTCGCCAGCCTGCTCGGCACGGGCGAGCACAAACTGGTCGCCGGCCTCATCCCCGGCCTCGAGCAGGCCTACAGGGTCGAGTTCAGTCCGGCCGAGGTGGCTCACCTCACCCTGAACTACATCTGCGCCAAGAAGGTGCAGCCTCGTCCGTCGGCCGAGGTCGGCGCGACCAGCGACGAGGCCGAGCGGCTGGCGGCCGAGGTCGCCCTCGACGCTGAAGAGGTCTTCGGCGTCCCGCTCTCCCGCGATGAGGACTTCCTCCGCCTGCTGGCGACGCACATCGGGATAACCCTGAAGAAACTGAGGTTCGGCCTGCCGATGGAGGCCGGGGGGCCCACCGAGGAGATCAAGCGGCAGCACCCGCTGATTTTGGGGTCGGTCTCATGTTCAGCGAGAAACTTGCCGAGAGGCTCGGGCGCAAGGTGCCGGTCCTCGAGGCGACCTACGTCGCCATGCACGTGGCCGCAGGGTTGGAGAAGGTCAAGTACCGTCTGCAGCGGCGGAAGCGCGTGGCGCTGGTCTGCACGACCGCCCTGTCGGCCTCGACCCTCCTCTTCTGGCAGTTGACCAACCTCCTGCCGCAGGTCGACGTGGTCCAGATCGGTTCATATGACGATGTCGTCCGGGGGCGCATCTCGTCCCAGGTCGACCTGATCGTCTCGACGGTCGCCCTGCCCCAGCTGGATGCCCCGGTCATGGTTATCTCCCCGCTCTTCACGCCCGACGACCGGCGCCGCATCCTGGCCGCCCTGCAGGCCGAACCCGGGCGCGACCTGCTCCACCGGACGGCCGTCCGCCTCCTCGATCCCGAAGCTGTCCTCCTCAACCGGATCTACGCCGACGCCGAGGCGCTGCTCCGCGAGGTCGGCAAGGAACTCGTCCAGAAGCGCTTCGCCAATCATGGGTTCACCAAGGCCCTCCTCGAGCGCGAGGAGCAGTTCGGTTCGGCCATGGGCACGCCCGTACCGATGGCCATACCGCATGCCGGGCCCGGCTACACCCGGCGGGTCACCGTGGCCCTGGTCACGCTGGACAAGCCAGTGCCCTTCAAGCTTGTCGAGGACCCGAAACGAGAGCTGCCGGTCAGGCTGGTGGTCATCCCCCTCCTGGCCCTCGACGACCTCACCGGGATGCGCTTCTACGAGCTGCTGAAGACGCTGACCCGGAAGAAGGTCGGGCGGGCTGTGCTCGGGTGCCACGCGCCGGCCGAGGTCATGGGCCTAGTCGAGGAGGCGCTCCGGGGGCCCGCGGGAAAGCGCGAGGCTGAAGAGGAGTAGCGAAAGATGCGCGGCACGGAAGACAGCGAGCAAGAGACGGGGCAGACGGAAACAAGAAGAGAGGCCGCGCGACGCGGCCCCTCTTCTTTCCTATCGTCGTGTCGCTTGCCGTCGTCCTATCTCCTGCCGTCGTCCAAGACGCCCGCTCAGGGCGCGGGAATGGCCTCGAGGACCTTGTCGGTGAAGACGATGCCGTGGCCGGTGGCGTTGTCGCCCCAGCTCACCTGGTTATAGCGATAAACGCCCGTCCGTTGGCCGGCCGGCAAGGGCACGGCGTTGGCTTCGAGGACGAGTTCCGCCTTGGACACGCCCTCACTGGCCACGAACTCACCCACGCTCGGGTCCTTCTGGAGCATCAGGGCGACCAGGCCGGTCACGTGCGGCGTGGCCATGCTCGTGCCCGAGAGGTAGTAGTACTGACTCGGCACGTTGCTGTGAGCGTCGGAACCAAAGTAGGCGTCATCCGGCGGATGGGCGGCGCCCGGGTTCAGGTACGGCCCGACGATGTAGACGCCCGGGGCCAGCACGTCGAGGTCCTGTTCGGGCGAGAGCGACCGCGAGCTGAACGGGGCGACGAAGATCTCATCGAGGTCGTACGGCTCGCTGACGTCCAGCGTCCGCCACCAGGGGCCGGTGGTAAAGGCCTTCGTCCAGCCGATGGCCCCGACACCGATGGCCTCCTTGTAGGCGCCCGGGTAGTGCATTCCGTCGGCGCCCGCGTTGCCCGCGGCGACAGAGTAGACCACTCCGGCTTCGGCGCCCTTCACCAGGGCGTCATGGATGAGCCGCGACGGCCCGCCGCCGAGGCTCATGTTGACGACGACCGGCGCGTTGGTCTGCTGACTGACCTGGATTGCGTAGAGCATCCCGGCGGCGACCCCGGACCAGAAGCCGGAACCGCTGTTGCTCAGGACCTTCACCGGGACGACCTTGGCCTTGGGGGCCATGCCGTCGAAGTGATAGAGGCTCCAGTAGTTGAAGCCGAGGATGGTGCTGGCCACATGGGTCCCGTGCCCGTCCGTGTCGGCATCCCAGTTGTTGCTGCTGGAGATGTCACCCGAATTGCCCGGGAACGACCGGGCCAGGTCCACCGCGACCTGAGCGGGATCTAAGTAATCCTTCCAGTTCGGGACGAGGCCCGTGTCGAGGATGACGACGTAGACGCCGGTGCCGTCGTACGAGGTCAGCCGGTGCGGCGCCTCGGCCCCGGCCACATTGGCCCGGCCGTCGGCCACGTTGATGAGGTCCAGGTCATACTGGACGTTGTAGGGCAGCGCCTCGGTCTCGGCGATGCCGTCCTCCTCGACGTAGCTCACCCCTGGTAGGGCGGCGATGGCCCGGACGTTGCTCTCGGTTGCGGTAACGACGACGGCGTTGATTTGGTTGAAGACGTAGTGGGTGGCCCGGGCCAGCGACTGGACCTGAGCCAGGGCGGCGTCGGGGATCGGCCCGTCAAAGCCGACCACGACGCGTTTCGGGTTCTCCCCCGCGGCCACCGGCAGGCCGAGCGACAAGACCACGGCCAGGACGATGGCGAGCGCGAGGACTCTTCTCTTCCCGATCGTCATGAGCTAGATCCCTCCCCAAGTGTCTTTCAGGACCGCGGCGACCCGCGGTCTCTGGCATCTTCGCCATCCTGGGAGCGATTTCCTGCCGCCTGGGGAGGACGTCAAGAACTGGCCCGGCGGGAACCGGGGGTGTGACCATGCCCGAGCTAGGCGGAGCCGTCATCGTCACCGACCGCTGCCGCCCTGGTCACTGGAACTCGGCGAACCGCTCCCAGACCTGCTCCGCCAGCTTCCGCGCCCGGGCTCGGAGGCGGGCCTCGTCGAGGCTCAGGACCTGCCGGTCGCGCATGACGACCTTGCCGTCCACGACCGCGTGGCGGACCTGACCGCCCCGCATCCCGAAGAGCATGTGGCCCCAGAAGTTGCCGGCGTTCATCTCCGTATACGGGTCGTAGTCGACGGCGATGAGGTCGGCGCCGTAGCCCGGCGCCAGCGCCCCGAGGCGCGGCCCGAAGATCGTCGTGGCCACCTCGGCGTTGGTCGTAAAGGCCATCCGCTGCCCTTCCTCCCACCCCACCGAAGGGTCGCGGGCGGCCAGCTTGTGGACGATGTTGGTGCCGGCGGCGGCCTCGAACATGTCCGACGTGAAGCCGTCGGTGCCCAGGCCGACCCGGACCCCCTTCCGGACCATCTCCAGGGCCGGGGCCACGCCCACGGCGTTGCTCATGTTCGACTGGGCGTTGTGGGCGACGATGGTCCGCGAAGCAGCCAGGGTTTCGATATCCTCGGGTCCGACGTGGACGCAATGGGCGGCGATCGACTTCGGACCGAGCACTCCGAGGTCGGCCAGCCGCTTGACGACGGTCTGGCCATAACGGGTGGCGCTGTCGGCGCCGTCCTCCGGGCCCTCGGCGACATGGATGTGGCAGCCCACGCCGAGCCGCCGGGCCTCGTCGACGGCCCGCTTCAGGGTGGCGTCGGACAGCGTCAGCGAGGCGTGGAGGCCCATGCAGCCGGCCAGCCGGCGCCGGTCCTCCAACGAGCTGATGAAGCGGACGTTCTCCTCGATGCCCTCGGCCGCCCGTTCCGGGCCGTCGCGGTCGGACACCTCGTAGCAAAGGGACGCCCGCAGCCCGATCTTCCCCGCCGCCTTGGCCACCTCGTCCAGGCTCCCGGTGATGGCGTACGGGCTGGCATGGTGGTCGAAGACGGAGGTCGTGCCGTTCTTGAGGCTGTCGATCAAGCCCAGGGCCGCGCTGACGTAGACGTCCTCGAGGGTCAGGGCGCGGTCGAGCTTCCACCACAGGCCCTGCAGAATCTGCAGGAACGTCCGGGGCGGTTCGCCGGGCAGGACCAGACCGCGGGCGAAAGCCCCGTAGCAGTGATTGTGAAGGTTGGTCAGACCGGGCATGACCACCGCCCCGTCCGCGTCGAGGAACTCGGCCTTGCGGTGCTTCGCCCGCAGAGCCCCGGTCGTCCCGACGTCGACCACGAGTCCGTCCTCGACGGCCACCGCGCCTCCGCGGATCACCCGGGGCTCCTCGCCGAACGTCACCAAGCAGCTGTTACCCACGATGAGCAAGCCCTACCCCTCCCCGATTTCGCTCCTCAGACGCCCTATCGGCGCCCCGCCGCCCGCTTGATGGCCGCCGCGACCCGTTCCTTGCTCGCCGGCAGGTCGTTGAGGTGCACCCCGACCGCGTCACGGATGGCATTGATGATCGCCGGGGCGGTCGGGTTCATCGCCAGTTCGCCCAAGCCTTTGGCCCCGAAGGGGCCGCCCGGCTCGGGCTTTTCGATGACCAGCGCGTCCATCTCCGGGGTCACCCCGACCCCGGGCACGCGCAGCTTCCGCAGGTTGTCGTTGACGATACGGCCGTCCTCGAGGACGAGCCCCTCCGAGAGGGCGTAGCCGATACCCATCACGATGCCGCCTTCGAGCTGTCCCCTCACCCCTTGCGGGTTGATCACCCGCCCGGCGTCGTGGGCGGCCACGACCTTCAGCACTTCGACCTCTCCCGTTTCCTCATCCACGGCCACCAGTACCGCTTGAGTGCCGTAGCTGTAGGCAAAGTGGACGTCCCAGAGAGTCGGGTCCTCGCCGGGCGCTTTGTCGGCCGTATCCCTCAACGGGCGGGTGGCCGGGGCGACGTAAAAGCGCTCGGTCTCGATGCTCAGGCCGCCCTCACGGGCCTTCCGGCTGACCTCGACCAGGGGCACGGCCCGGCGAGTCACGCTGCTGCTGCCCCTGTTCGGCCCAAAGACGACCGCGTCGCCCTCAATCCGCACATTGTCCGGTTGCGCCCCATAGGCCTCGGCGACAAAGGCGGCCAGGGTCTGCTTGAACCCCTGGGCGGCCTCGACCACGGCGTTCCCGGTAACATAGGTCTGACGCGAAGCGGTGGTCTCCCCGCCGTCCGGACAGAGGGCCGTGTCCGAGGATAGGACGTCCACGCGCTCCAGCGAGAACCCCGTGACCTCGGCCGCCAATTGGGCCATGACCGTGTCCGAGCCCTGCCCGATGTCGGTGGCGCCGACCCGCACCAGGAGCCGCCCCTCGTCGGTCAGGCCGACGATGGCCCCCGCTCCGTCCCTCTTCCCGTCCCCGATGCCCACGTTCTTGTAGGCCGAGGCCACGCCGATGCCCAGCTTCATGCCCGGGCGGGTGGCCGTCGTCCGGGCCATCGCCCGCAGTTCCTCGATCTTCCGGGCCACTGCCTCGAGGGTTTCCAGGTAGGCCGTGCCCGGCCCGAGGACCTGGCCGGTGATTGTCTCCTTGCCCTCGGTCAGGGCGTTGCGCCGGCGGAACTCGACGGGGTCCAGCCCGAGCCGGCGGGCCAGCTTGTCCATCTGGACCTCGGAGGCGAAAGCCACCTGCGTGCTGCCGAAACCGCGGAAGGCCCCGGCCACCGGGTTGTTGGTATAGACGCCGACGGCTTCCGTGTGGACGTTGGGGATGTCGTAAGGCCCGGCGGCGACCACCGCCGAGCGGAAGACGACCGGCTTGCCGAGGGACGCGTAGGCGCCCGTATCGGCGACAATGCGCGCTTCGATGGCCACCAGCCGGCCGTCGCGGGTCGCCCCGTGGCGCATATGAATCCGCTCGGCATGCCGCTTCGTCGATATGCGGATGGACTCCTCGCGGGTCAGGACCATCTTCACGGGACGGCCGAGGCGCATGGCCCCGAGGGCGCAGTGGATCTGGACGGTCGGCTCTTCTTTGCCGCCGAAGGCCCCGCCGGTGGGGGTGTGGATGACCCGGACCTTCCTCTCGGGCAGAGCCAGCGAAGCCGCGATCATCTCCCGGAAGGCGTGGGACCCCTGGCTGCCGGTCCAGACGGTGACGCCGCCGTCCGGCCCGGGGAGGGCCACAGCCGCTTCCGGCTCGAGGTAGGCGTGCTCGACCATCGGCGTCGAGTAGACGTCCTCGACGATGACCTCGGCCCGCTTGAAGGCTTCGGCCACGTCGCCCTTGCGGACCTCGACCCGGTGCATCAGGTTGCCCTCTTGGTGCAGCAGCGGCGCCCCTTCGGCCAGCGCCGCCTCGGGCGAGAAGACCGCCGGCAGGACGCGATAGCTCACCTTGACCTCGGCCAGCGCGGCCTCGGCCTGGCGCGGCGTCTCGGCGAAGACCACGGCGACCGGATCCCCACGGTGCCGCACCCGGTCTCCGGCCAGCACCGGCTGGTGCGGGACGAGGAGCCCGAAGGTGTTGCGCCCGGGGATGTCGGCGGCCGTGAAGACGGCCAGGACCCCGGGAAGCGCCTTGGCCGCCGAGGCATCAACCGAGAGCACCTCGGCGTGAGGGTGTTCAGAGAAAAGCAGCTTGCCATGGACCATGCCGGGAAAGGCGAGGTCGGCGGCGAAGACGGGCTCGCCCCTGACCCTGGCCCAGGCCCCCGCCCGGGGCGCGGAGACGCCGACCGCGCGGCCCTGGCTTGGCGGCGGGGTGGAGGTTGCGCCAACCGCGGCCAGCCGCACGGCCCGCAGGACCGAGGCGTAACCGGTGCACCGGCAGAGGTTGTGCCGCAAGGCCTCGCGGACCTCAGCCTCGGTCGGGTCGGGGCGCTTGGCCAGCAGGGCCACCGTGGACATGACCATCCCCGGCGTGCAGAACCCGCACTGGACGGCCCCCGCCTCAATGAAGGCCCGTTGCGCGGGGTGCAGGCGGTCACCCTCGGCCAGCCCCTCGATGGTCAGGACCTGGGCCCCCACGACCCGGGCGGCCTTGACGATACACGACCGGTGGGCCTCACCGCCGATGATGACCGTGCAGGCCCCGCAATGCCCCTTGCCGCAGCCGTTCTTCGCCCCCATCAGCCCCAGCTTGTCACGCAGGACCTCGAGCAGGGTCGCGTCCCCCTCGACCTCGACGCTGACCGGTCTTCGGTTAACGGTGAACTCGATCACCGGCAAGGACGATCCCCTCCCTTTGAAGCGCCTCAGATGACGGAAGCCGGCCGCAGGGTCAGGCAATCGGCGACCGGGCAGGTCGTCGTGCAGAAGCCGCAACCGACGCACTTCTCCTCGTCCACCCGGGCCAGCCGGTCGGGGCCGAACTCCATCGCCTGGTGTCCCCCGTCGCGGCAGGCGACGTAGCAGACGCCGCAGCGGATGCACTTCTCCGGGTCGACGTGGGCCCGTACCCGCCCGTCCCTGGGCAGGTGGGAGTGCTCGACCACATGCGGCAAGGCCTTCCCGATCAGCTGCTCCACGCCGGACAGGCCCTTGTCCTCGAGGTAGTTGGCCAGCCCGTCGATCATGTCCTCGACCACCCGGAAGCCGTGGCGCATGACCTCCGTGCAGACCTGGACCGTCCGCGCCCCGAGGAGCAGGAACTCGGCCGCGTCGCGCCAGGTGGTCACGCCGCCGGTGGCGCTGATGGGGAGGTCGACCTTCCTGGCGATCTCGGCCACGCAGCGCAGGGCGACCGGCTTGATGGCCGGCCCGGAGATGCCGCCGTAGGTCGAGTACCCACCGACGTTCGGGTAGGGCACGAAGCTGTCGAGGTCCACGCCCATGAGACCCTTGACCGTGTTGATGGCCGTGACCCCGTCGGCCCCGCTCCGCTTGACGGCTTCGGCCGCCGCCGTGATGTCGGCGATCTGCGGCGTCAGCTTGATGATCACGGGCACCCGCTTCGCCGCTTCCTTGACCCAGCGCGCGGTCTTCTCGGTCAGCTCTGGGCTCTGCCCGACGGCCGAGCCCATCCCCTTCTCCGGCATCCCGTGCGGGCAGGAGAAGCTGCACTCGATGAGGTCCACGCCGGCCGCCTCGAGGCGCCGTACGAGCTCCTCCCAGTGCTCCTTCTTGCCCCCCATGATGCTGGCGGCGACGACCTTCTTCGGGAACTCTTTCTTCAGCCGCCGGACGTCCTTCTCCACCTGATCGATGTGACGCTCCGAGATGAGGTCGATGTTCTCCAGGGCCGCCAGCCGACGGCCGTCGAGGTCCATCCCGACCATCATCGGGTAGACCAGGCTGACCACCTCGGACTCGACCGAGGTCGTCTTGAGGATGGCCCCCGCCCAGCCGGCCTCGAAGCCCCTGGCCACCATGTCGGCGTTGTCCGTCGGGGGCGCCGCGGCCAGGACGAACGGGTTCTCGAACCTCACCCCACAGAAGTTCACTGAGAGATCAACGGCCATGTGAACCCTTCTCCCTCGCGAAGATGACTTCCCCGGCCGCCGCCTTGGCGGCCTTCTTGCCTTCGGCCACGGCCCGGACCACGGTGGCTCCGCCGCTCCGCAGGTCGCCGGCGACGAAGACCTTGGCGTGCGAAGCCCGGCCCGCCGGGTCGACCACCGGCCGGCCCGCCTTGTCGGCGTCGAGGCCGAAAGCCTCAAGGATCTCCTGGTTGGGGACCTGGCCCAGAGCCATCACGACGAGGTCCGCCTCGACCGTGAACTCGGAACCAGGCAGCGGCTGGGGAGCCGCCCGCCCCGAAGCGTCTGGGGCGCCGAGGCTCATGCGGACGCACCTGACCGAAGTGAGCCGGCCGCCCTTGCTTTTGCTCTCGAAAGCGACCGGCTGGGTCAGCCACAGGAACTCGGCCCCGGCCGCCAGAGCGCCGCGGTACTCGCGGGGCCAGGCCGGCATCTCACGGGCGGTCCGCCGGTAGACGACCATCACCCGGGCCGCTCCGCGTCCCGCCGCGGTCACCGCGGCGTCCATGGCCGTGTTGCCCCCGCCGACCACGACCACCTTCTGGCCTTTGACGTCGGCGGCGGCGCCGCCGCCGGACATTCCACCCG
>JAJZPE010000016.1 GCA_021811325.1 Bacillota bacterium | reverse complement strand
CCGTGTCTTTCTCGGGCTGACTTACCTCAGCATTCGTTCTCTTCCCGCCGACCTGCCCCCTGGGGTAATCGTTGGTAAGCAAGCCTGGCAGCGTGGTGGATGCATGGAGTGCCACACCCTATTCGGCAACGGCGGTTACAACGCCCCGGACCTGACCAAGGTCACCGAGCGGCACAGCGACTCCTATATCACCGACTGGCTGACGACGGCCAAGGTCGTCCGCCCGACCACGAAGACCGCCCACATGGCCGTCTCGCCGGCCGACGCCGAGGCCCTGTTGTCGTTCTTCAAGTACCTCGCCACGGTGCCCAACAGGTGGGAAGCGCAGCCTTCGAGGGGGGCCGGCCGGTGAGGGGCGGGCAGGCGAAGGGCGGGCAGGCGAAGGGCGGGCAGGCCAAAGTCGCTCCGGCAAGGAGCGGACCCTCTCTCTCCGAGATCGACCGTTCGGCGCGGGTCGCCGTTCCTTTCGGGTTGGCCGTCCTGGCTTTCTTCGCCTTCCAGAGCGGCGTGGCCAACGTGGGGGCGCTCCACCTCGTCCTGCCCAACCTCCCCATGCCCGTCGCCCCCGAGCGCGGCCGGGCGATGCACCTCAACCTGGCGGTCTTCTGGCCGATGATGGGCCTCATGGGGGCGGCCTACTACTTCCTCGTCCACGACCTGCAGACGACCCTCTGGAGCCGCCGGCTGGCCCTGGCCCAGTTCTGGCTTACGGCCACGGCCCTTACCGGCACGTTGGCCGGGCTCTTCCTCGGCTTCACCGAAGGCCGCGAGTACCTCGAGTCGCCCTGGCCCTTCAAGCTGATGATCGTCCTCGGGCTCTTCCTTTTCGCCGTCAACATCCTGGCCACGCTGGCCCGGCGCCGGGACCGGGCCCTGCGTCCGGTGCCCCTGATCATCGCCTTCTCCGTCCCGGTCTCGGGCCTGCTCCTGCTGGCGGCGACCTTCTGGTACTACAACCCCTCAGTCGACGAGATGATCCGCTTCTGGGTCGTCCACCTGTGGGAGGAAGGGTCCCTGGACCTCCTGGCCTCGGTGGCCATCGTCGCCCTGCTCGTCCGGTCGCGGTCCGTGCCCGGCCGGACCCTCGAGGGCTGGCTCCTGGTCGAGGCGGCCCTGGTCATCTTCAGTGGGGCGCTGGCCACCGGCCACCACTATTACTGGATCGGCCTGCCGGCCTTCTGGATCACCGTCGGCTCGGTCTTCAGCTTCGTCCAGGTGGTCCCCATCGGGATGCTCGCCTACACCGCCCTCAAGGCTTCGCGGGGTGTTGGAGCCAAGGGCGACGAGGCCGCGGGCGCCGGGGCCAAGGACTCCGGCTGGGGGCTCTCGCGGGCCACCCACTTCGTCATCTCCGCCGTGGTCTGGAACATCATCGGGGCCGGGATCATCGGCCTGACGATAACCATCCCCCCGATCAACCGGTACATCCACGGCACCTATGTCACTTCCGGTCACGCCCACCTGGCCCTCGGCGGCTTCTTCGGCTTCCTCGTCCTCGGGCTCGTCCTCTTCATCCTCGACCAGTACCGGCCGATCGACGCCGCCGGGCGCCGCGACGTTGACCTCTCCCTCTGGTTCCTGAACGCCGGGATGGGCCTGATGGGCTTGTCCCTCCTGGCCGCGGGCGTCCTCGAGGTCTACCGCCTGCGGGTCCTCGGCCGCGAGTTCGTCTGGGTGCAATCGACCCTGCGGCCTTACTTCGCCGTGCGGTCACTGGGCGGGGTCCTCTTCGCCGCCGGCGGGCTGCTCTATGCGTGGGGGGTGGCCCGCCCGTGGGTCTGGGCCAACCTGCCCGGCCCACTGCGGCCGGTTTTCAAGCCGCTCTTCCGCCAGACCGAGACCGGGGACGCGCCGGGCTCAGGCCCGGCGGCCTCACAGAAGGCGCCAGAAACCCAGGCAGAGTAGGACGACGCCGGGGATGAAACCGGCCAGCCGCCGCTCGACGAGGGCCGTCGAACGGGCCATCGCCCGCGAAGCGGCCACCAGGCCCAGGGACAGGCAGGTGAAGCCGGTGACGGCCACGAGGAGCGGGGTCCACACCGGCAGCCAGCCGGCCAGGGCGGCTCCGAAGCCGGCCCCGGCGGAGTCGAGGGCCAGGGTCAACCCGAGGACGGCCGCCTCGGGCTGGGTGATGGTCCCGGAGCGGTCAACGTCGGCGGCCATCGGGTCGCGGAGGATCTTGATGACCAGGCCCGCCGAGCGGACGTAGAGTGAAGCCAGTTCGACCCGCCCGTCTTCCCCGGGGTGCCCGTTGAGGGCCGCGCGCTCGGCCCAGGCCTGGAAGAACACCCAGGCGCCGAGGCCGATCAGGATCAGCGACCCGGACACGCGGGCGAGGTGGGCGGCGGCTATCGTCGAGACCAGGCGGCCGAAGGCCATCGCCAGGGCGAAGACGGCCCCCGAGGTCAGGCTGATGAGGATGATCGAAGGGATGGGCACCCGCACGCGGCGCATGCCGTAGGCGGTGCCCACCCCCAGGCTGTCGAGGCTGATGGCGAAGGCGAGGACGATGGACGAGATCGGGGACATCGGCACTCCTCCAAAAGGCCCGGCCGCACAGGCCACTGACTTGGCCCTGATGCTTACTATATGGGCGATCCGCCCGGGGTGTGCCCAAGGGCCTGCTCGCAGAGCAGGCCCTTGACCTTTTCCAGAGGATGGCGTCACGCCGCTAACCCTTCTCGCCGGTCGAGATGGTCCCCGGCGCGCGCTCTTCCGGTTTCAACCGCCCCATCCTGGTCCACTTGGTCATCAACCCACCGATCCGCCCGGTCTCGGCGGCGGTCAGGTTGCCCCACCCGCCCTGACGGACCTTCTCGAGCAAGCCCAGCTCGTCGGCGACCCGTTTCTTCAGCCGGTCCTGCGGGGTCTCCGGCTTCTCCTTCTTGGGTTTCGCCGCCCTGGGGCGGGACGTCGCCTTGGCCGCGGCCGTCTTCTGTCCAGCGCTACTGACCACTTGGAAACACCCCCCTTTTGCGGCTTAATATCCCCGCCCGAGTCCTGGCTATTCCGCGCGCTGCGCCGGTCCGTCGCCTCGGTCGCGCCAAGCAGCGAAGCCCGCCGGGCATGCCCGGCGGGCCTTTCGTACGTCGATGGCGTCGTAAAGGAGGTGACGCCCAGACGGGGCCCCCCGGCCCCTCGGCGGAGCCCCAAGAGGCCACGGTGGGGGGCCCTAGCCTGACTCGCGCAGGGCCACGCAGATCTCGATCGAGCCGCTGACGATCTCGACCGGGATGACCAGCCGCTGGATGCTGACCGTGGAGATGATCGCCCCGCGCCCGACGATGACCATCGGCGGGGTCACCCGGCAGGAAAAGCCGGCCTTTTCCAGCTCGGCCGAGGCCCGGCCGGTGATGACGTTGCCCAGCTCGGCGATGGCGCTCTCGACGATGCGGTCAAAGATGGGGACTGTCTGGCCGGTCATGGCCGAGACGATGTTCTTCGCCGTGCGTTCGGACATGCCGTACAGGACGACGCCCTGGACCGGACCGGCCACGCCGATCATGACCGTGACTTCCTCCGCGGTGAAGGCGGACGACTGGATGGACAGCTCGCCCTTCTTGATCTCGCTCTTGACCTCCGCCAGGAGGACGTCATAAGCGGCCTTGACGAAGGGGTTGATGAACTCTACTTTCATTCTACCCGTCCCTTTCTTGGCCAGGTCTACGACAAACGGATTGGCGTATTCCATTTTACTCATCGGGCGCGCTCCTCCTCACGCCTGGCCGGAGCCGACGATCATCGTCGTTCGGTGCTCCGGCAACGACAGGTTGACATCCTTGTACTTCCCGGTCGCTGCGCCCGACTGGTCGGTGAAAAGCCGCACCACCGGCCGCGTGACCACACCATCCTTGACGTCGACCACCACCCCACGCTCGCCGGTCGATAGGGTGATCAGTGTACCGACCGGATACGGCGCCACTCGCTGAGCGAAGTCCTGGGTGAGGTCCAAGTCGAAGTCGAAACCGGCGCACGAGACCACGTAATCCATGGCCCGTTGGGGCGTGTATCGCTCCGGGTGGGGCCGGTCGGCCAGGAGGGTCGAGAAGACATCGACGATGGCCACCAGCCGGGCCAGCGGATAGATGTCCTTGAGCTTCAGCCCCTTGGGATAGCCGTTGCCGCTGGCCCGCTCGTGGTGCTGGAGGACGACGACCTTGGTGAAGGCGCTGATGACCGGGGTCTGCTCGATGAGCTTCAGGCCTTCCTGCGGGTGCCGGGCGACGAGGTTGCGCTCCTCCGGGCTGAGCGGCTCCGGTTTGTGCCTCAGGTCCGGCGGCACGGTGATCATCCCCAGGTCGTGGAGCAGGGCCCCCAGGCCGATGTCGAAGACCTTCGGGGCGAAGTTGCCCTGGCGGGCGACGGCCATCGAGAGGATGGTCACCGACAGCGAGTGGGCGACGAGGTAGTCCTCGCCGTCAACCTCGACGACCGGGTGGATGACCCGGCCGCGCTGGCTGGCCAGGTCGTCCTGAATCTCCTTGACCACCTGCGAGACCTTGTCGTAGAACGACCCGAGACCACCCTTCAGCGACCCCGCCGCGGCCCGGTCGAAGAGGTCCCTGATGACCTCGACGGCGAAAGCCTTGGTGGCTTCGGAGATGGGTTCGTGGGCGGGCACGTCCGGGATGGTCGGGTCGTTGATGAACACCTCGCGCACGCCGGATTCGGCCAGGCGCCGCAGGTGGCCTTCGTTGAGCTGAGTCCCGACGGGGATGACGAGGGTCCCGCGTTGGTTATAGACGGGCCGGGCCAGGTTCACGCCGGCCTGGACGTCCGCGATCGATAGGCGTCTGATCATCGGCTGGGCGGCCTCCTGAGTCGTATCAGGCGACCCGCTTGCGGTAGAAGAACGGGGCCACGCTCTCGAACCCGAGCTCGTGGGCCTTGAAGATGCTCTCCGCCCCACCCACAAACAGAATCCCTGAAGGCTTTAGGCTCTCACTGAATTTCCGGTAAAGCTCGTCCTTGGTTGGTTCGGTGAAATAGATGACCACGTTGCGGCAGAGGATGAGGTCGAACCCCCCGGGGAAGGTCGGGGCCAGGAGGTCGTGCCGGGCGAAGTGCACCCGCCGGCGGAAGCGCTCGGCGATGGTCCATTCGTCCGGCCCGGTGCGCTTGAAGTATTTTTCGCGACGCTCGGGGTCGACGTTGCGGACCTCGTAGCCGCGGTACACGCCGGCCTTGGCTTTGTCCAGAGCGTCATCGTCGATGTCGGTGGCCCAGATGGTGTGCCCGGACACCGAGCCGAGTTCCTCGAGGATGATGGCCATGGTGTAGGGCTCAGAGCCGTTGGAACAGCCGGCGCTCCAGATCTTTAGCCGCTGCCCCTGGCTCACGGCCGGCTTCAGGAAGCGCTCCCGGAGCTCGTCGAACTTCTCGGCGTTGCGGAAGAAATCGGAGACGTTGATCGTCAGGAAGTCTTTGAACTCCTGGAGCCGTTTGGCGTCGTGCTCGAGCAGACGGGTCAGGGAGACGAAACCGTCGACGCCGATCCGGCTCATGAACGACTTGAGCCGGCGCTCCATCTGGGGCCGCTTGTAGGCGGCCAGGCGGATGCCGGTAAGGCCTTCGACCCGCCGGCAGAGGTAGCCGTAATCAGCCTCCAATGGCCCTCTGCCCTCCTTCGTCCCGGCCGAACGGCGGTATCCGCTCGGCGGCCAGGTTGATGGCCTTGGCGACCTCTTCGATCGGGACGACGAGGTCGGCGTTGCCCATCTCGACCACCGCCCGGGGCATCCCGTAGACCACACAACTGGCCTCGTCCTGGACGATGGTCCGCCCACCGGCCCGCTTGAGGGCGGCCATGCCCTTGGCTCCGTCGAAGCCCATCCCCGTGAGGATGACCCCGACGCAGCGGTCGCCGTAAGCTTCGACGGCCGACAGGAGGGTCACATCCACGCTGGGCCTGACCCCGTGCTGCGGGGGCTCCTGGTTGAGGACCACCGCCCGCTCGGGGGTGAGGACCATGTGGTAACCGCCCGGGGCCAGGAGGGCCGTGCCACCGGTGGGGACGTCCCCTTCGACGGCCTCACGGACGCGGATCGGGGACAGCTCGTTGAGCCGTCCGGCCAGACTCCGCGTGAAACCCGGCGGCATGTGCTGGACCAACAGGAAGGCCGTCCCGCCGTCCGCGGTGAGGTCGGGGAAGATGGCGTGCAGGGCCCCAGGCCCACCGGTGGAACTGCCGATGACCACCAGCCGGTCGGCGGGTTTGCCGGACGGCTGCTCGGCCGCCTGCTGCCCGGCGGCCGGGACGGGCCGCCGCAGGTCGCGCGGCCTGGCCCGCCAGAGCGCGGGCCGCCGCAGGCTGGCCAGGCTGGCCCGATTGGCCAGCTTGACCTTGTTGACCAGCTCGCCGCGCACTCTGGCCAGGTCCAGGGAGATGGTCCCGGAGGGCTTGCCGACAAAGTCGACCGCCCCCATGGCGAGGGCCCGGACGGTGGTCTCGGCCCCGTCCTGAGTCAGGCTCGAGACCATGACCACCGGGACGGGGCTCTCGGCCATGATGTGCTCGAGGGCCGTCAGCCCGTCCATCCTCGGCATCTCCACGTCCATGGTGACCACGCTAGGCTTCTCCAGCCTGATCTTGTCCAGGGCGTCGAGACCGTCCCTCGCCGTCCCGACGACCTCGATGTCGGGGTCGGCCGCCAAGAGGTCGCTGATCACCTTGCGCATGAAGGCCGAGTCGTCGACGACCAGCGCCCGGATGCGTTCAGTCACGGCCGGTTCACCCGGCGAACTTCTTTACCGTCGCCAGGATCTTGTCCGGCTGGAACGGTTTGACGATGAAGTCGCGGGCGCCGGCCTTGAGGGCCTCGAGGACCATCGTCTGCTGCCCGAGGGCGCTGCACATGACGATCTTCGCCTGGGGGTCGCGCTGCCTGATTTGGCGGACCGCGGCGATGCCGTCCATGACCGGCATGGTGATGTCCATAAGGACGATGTCGGGTTTGATGGCGTCGTACTTGGTCACGGCGTCCTGACCGTTCTCGGCCTCGGCGACCTCATAGCCGTTTTCCGTCAGGAGCTTGGCGCTCCGCATGCGCATGAAGTCGGCGTCATCTACCAGAAGGACCTTAGGCAACTCCAGACATCCCCTTTCGGAACTGGGCCGCCGAAAGCGGCCTAAAGGATCATCTCGCTATGGCCGACAGTGGAGACCGTGACCCGGCCGTCCCGGACCTGGAACCGCATCGTCCGCCCGTAGCTGCCGCCGACCTCGTAGGCCGCGAGGATCAGCCCGTTGCGGCTGAGAGCCCGTTTGACAGCGACGATGTTGCGCTCGCCGATGTCCCAGCGGTGACCGTTCAGGGGCAGGGACAGGAGCTGGGCCCCGCCGGCGATCTTGACGACCATCCGCGGGCGCGTTCCGCCGGCCCGCTCGAGTTCGGTGGCCAGACGGTCAATAGCCATGTCGGCGTACCTGGCGCCGACGCCGCTGTCGTCCTGGCTGCCCCCGACCCGCTCGGGCAAGACCACGTGGGCCATGCCCCCGGTCCGGACCTGCGGGTCATAGATGGCCACGCCCACGCAAGACCCGAGCCCGTAGGCCACCAGGGTCGTCTCGGGATCGCCTGAAACGTTGAGTTCTCCGAGGCCTATCGCGATGATTCGGTCAGACATGAGGCGTTGGCTCCCAGGTGACTGATGATGGTTTCCAAGGCTTCCGGGCTCGGCAGGAGAAACAGGTGGCCGTTGACGGCCTCGCCCGCCTGACCGAAGACGGTTTCAATGACCATTGCTTCGTCGCCCGCCGGCCCCAGTTCCGCGAGGACGGCGCTGAGGATGGCCCCAGCCATGTCCACCACGAGGACCGGGATCGACGGCCTGATGACCAGGCCAGAGTGGTCCGACAAGGCGTTCAGCAGCGAGGAGCAAGTGACGTTGCTGGTCTCGCTCAAGGCCGAACGGCTCATGAAGTCGAACTCGAGGGCGTTCAGGTCCCCCGGGTCTTTCTCGAGGAGGAACCCCACCAGCTTGTGGGCGCTGGGCAGATCGAAGCACAGGACCATGTGGGCCGCGACGTCGCCGGAGATGCCCAGGTAGGCGGCGGCCACGATGGCCTCCGGCCCCCCGGCCAGCCCGGGCACGTTGCGCAGAGGCACGACCTTGATCGCCGGGCTGCCCATACTGATCTCGCGGCCGACCATCGTCGACAGGGACTGGCCGGCTCGCCGGATGCCGTCGGCGACGGCCCGCCTGGCCCCGCGATACTGGGCCCTGGTGATGACGAAAGCCTTGCTCATGGTGTTGACCTCCGGCCCCGGCATCGCCCCTGGCGGGGCTAGCTCACGAGCCCGATACGGGCGAGGTTGGTCTCCGACTTGACCAGGCTGCCGACGTCGACGATCAGGGCGACGTCGCCCTCGCCGAGAATGGTTGCCCCGGACAGTCCGGGGATGTTGCCGATGAACCCGCCGAGGCTCTTGATGACCACTTCCTGCTCGCCGACGAGACCGTCGACGACCAAGCCGAGGCGTTGCCCGTTGGTGTTGACGACGACCACGTATTGGCCGGTCTCGTTGGCCTCGGCCGGCATCCCGAAGACCCGGTTCAACCGGACCAGCGGGAGCACGGACTCGCGGACGACGATGGCTTCTTTGCGCTTGATCGTCTTGACCATCTGCGGGGTCAGGCGCAGCGTCTCCGAGACGGACGTCAGCGGGATGGCGAAGACGCTCTGGCCCAGCGAAACCAGGAGGGCCCGGACGATGGCCAGGGTCAGCGGGAGCTTGATGCGCGTCTCGGTGCCGTGCCCGGGGACGGTGTGCAGCTCGATCGAGCCGTTCAGGCGCTCGATGTTCTTGCGGACCACATCCATACCGACGCCGCGTCCCGAGACCTCGGTGACGGCCTGGGCGGTGGACAGCCCGGACAGGAAGATGAGGTCGAGGGCCTGTTTGTCGCTGAGCCGGCGGGCCTGGGCCTCGGTCAAGAAGCCCTTGCGCACGGCCGAGGCCTTGACCTTCTCGGTGTCGATGCCCCGTCCGTCGTCGCTGACGGTGATGATGATGTGGCTCTCGGAGTGCTCGGCCGCCAGGCGCACCGTGCCGGTCTTCGGCTTGCCGGCCGCCTTCCGGTCGGCCGGCGACTCGACGCCGTGGTCAACCGAGTTTCGCAGGAGGTGCATGAGCGGGTCGCCGATTTCTTCGATGACCGACCGGTCCAGCTCGGTCTCCTGGCCCTCGATGACAAAGTCGATCTCTTTCCCGGCCTTGAGGGACAGGTCCCGGACCATCCGCGGGAACTTCTTGAAGAGGTTCTCGATGGGGAGCATCCGGGCTTTCATGATCTCTTCCTGGAGCTGGGTGGTGACCCGGCCGATGTGGGCCGAGGTCCGGACGAGTTCGTCGGCGGCCTCGGAAGTCCCCGCCCCGTGCTCGGACCGGCCCAGGATCTGGGCCAGGTGGGTCCGGTCGATGACCAGTTCGCCGACGAGGTTCATCAGGTTGTCCAGGAGATTGACGTCCACCCGGACGGTGGTCGCGTTCTTCTTGGCCTGACTGCCTTCCCGCGCCCCTTCGGCCTGCGCCACGGTGGGCTGGGCGCCCTGGGCCTCCCCGGCGGGCGCCGCCTGGGCCATGGAGACCTCGACCCGGGCGACATCGCCGATGGCCTTGATGGTCGCCTCGAGCTGGGCCTTGTCCTCCATGGTCAGGAGGTAGGCGGTCATCTCGTGGCCGACCCGCTCGGCCTCGACATCCTCGGCGCTGGGGACGCTCTTCAGGACCTCGCCCGCCTCACCCAGGGCCAGGAGGACCTGGTAGGCGCGAACCGAGGTCATCAGGCAATCCTGGTCGAAGAAGACCCGGCAGATGCCGGCCTGGGCCCCTTCGGCCAGGCCGGCCGCGATGCGGGACCGCTCGGTGTCGGAGAGCTGGGTGACGAACTCCCTGGCGACGTCGATCGTCCCGCGCTCGTCGCCCGGGCTTCCGGCCGAGGGCCGGGCGGTCTTGCCCGGCACAGCCTCGGCCGCCGCCGCCTTGACGCCGGCAGGAGCCGGGCCCGCGGCGGCATCCGCGGGCATCCTGGCCAGGAGCGGCTCCAGGTCGACGGTGGTCTCGCGGCCCTCGGCGATGTCATCCTTCATCCCGCGGAGGACGTCCAGGCACTCAAAGAGCAGGTTGACCACGTCCGCGCTGGGGCTGAGCTTCTTCTTGCGCAGCTTGTCCAGGACGTTCTCCATGCTGTGGGTCAGCCTGGCCATCGGCTGGTGGCCGAGGGTGGCCGAGGACCCCTTGAGGGTATGGGCCGCCCGGAAGATCTCCTGGAGCAGTTCGGCGTCGTGGCCGGCCTTCTCCAGTTTGACGACGTCCCCCTCGAGCCGCTGGAGCTGTTCCTCAGCTTCTTCGAGGAAGACTTTCAGGTCTTCCGGGGTTATGTCCAGGTTGGATGCCATAAGCCTGCTTGATCCTCCCGTGCTCGGCCCACGTACGAGCCCATCTCCGGGCTCTAGACGGCCTTCTCGGCGGCCTGCAGGAACCGTTTGTCCTTGAGGGCGCTCTTCTCCTGACGGCTCAGGGCCCGCTCCAGGTCGAGCAGGATGACCAGGCGGTCATCGAGCTTGGCCACGCCGCGCAGGTAGTCGGAGTCGATGCCGGCGATGAACGGTGAGGGCGGCTCGACCACCGACCTGGGGATCGGCAGGACCTCGGAGACCGCGTCGACGATGACGCCGATGGTGTTGCCCTCGACCTCGGCGACGACGATCACGGTGGACCTGGTGTACTCCTGCGGGGGCAGCCCGAAGCGCTTCCGGAGGTCGATGACCGGGATGACCCGGCCGCGCAGGTTGATGATTCCTTCGACGAACTCCGGCGCCCTGGGCACCCGGGTGATCTTGGTCATGGGGTTGATGTCCTGCACCTTGTTGATGTCGACACCGTAAGCCTCCCCGCCGAGCTGGAAGACGACGAACTTGTCCTCGGTGGCCACCTGGTGCTGCTCGCTCTGCATGTTCCTCGGCAACCTCCTTCTCGCCGGTCCCACAAACCGGTCTTTAGCTCGACCTTCGTCCATCGGGCGGAATCCCGGCAGCGCTGGTTGAGGCCCGGTGGGCTCGAAACTCGCCATGGGCCTACTATCATAGTCGGATAATCGGGGGTCGGACTTTAGGGGGTAACCCCTGGTATGCAGGGAAAAACTCGACCTTCCGGGGGGCGGCCGGCGTCCCTGGGCGGTCCCGGCGGCAGAACAAAATCCCTGCTCCATGGGGGGAACAGGGCTTCGTCCTGGATGACACCGCAGCTATTTGGGCAAGGCTGGCACCGGGGCCCCGGCCGGTCTCAGTCGCCGGCGGTGTCCGTCGGGAGGCCCCGGGGGAGGTCCCGGGGGAGGTCCCGGTTGAGACCGTAACGCTCCAGTTTCTCGTAGAAGCTCGACCGGGGCAGGCCGATCAGCCTGGCGCTCTTGGCCCGGTTCCCACCGGTGGCCCGGAGGGCCTCGGTGATCATCTCCCGCTCGACCTCCTCGACCACCTTGTTGAGGGTCTTCTGGCCGAGCCCGCGGGGCACACGGGCGAGCTGCTTCAGGTGCTGGGGCAGGTGCTCAGGCTTGATCTCTCGGGCGTCCTCCAACGAGAAGACGGTCCGGAGGGCGTTCTGCAGTTCCCGGATGTTCCCCGGCCAGCTGTAGCGGGTCAGCAGGTCGAGGGCCTCGGGGGTCAGGACCTTCGGGGCCAGGCCCGCGTAGCGCTGGTTGTAGCGGTCCATGAGGATGGCCGCCAGGACGGGAATGTCCTCGGGCCGCTCCCGCAGGGGCGGCAGGTGGATGCGAAGGACGTTGAGGTGGTGGTAGAGGTCCTTTCGGAAGCGCCCGGTCTCGGCCATGGTCGAGAGGTTCTTGCTGGTCGCGGCGATGACCCGGACGTCCACCCGCACAGGGGCGGCCGATCCCACCTTCTCGATCTCGCCTTTCTGGAGGACCCGCAGGAGCTTGGCCTGGAGCGCCGGGGCGAGGTCCCCGACCTCGTCGAGGAAGATCGTCCCTCGGTGGGCCAGCTCGAACTGGCCGGGCTTGCCGCCCTTACGAGCCCCGATGAAGGCCCCGGAGGCGTACCCGAAAACCTCCGCCTCCATCAGGCTCTCGGGGATGGCCGCGCAATCCACGGCGACAAAGGGACGGGCCGCCCGCGGACTCATCTGATGGATGGCCCGGGCGAAGAGTTCCTTGCCAGTGCCACTTTCGCCGGTCAGGAGGACGGTCAGGTCGGTCGCCGCCGCCCTCTGGGCCAGTTGTCTGGCCTTGTGAATCTCCTTCGACTGCCCGTGGATGGCCACCAGGCCTTCGCCTGAGTGGCCCTCACCCTCGGGAGCGGCCACGGCCGGGGCGAGCGGGGCACGCCCGACGGCGTCGACGATGGACACGCCGCCGCCGAGGCGGGAGGGCAACGAGTCGGCCATGGCCGACAGGTTGACCGCCGTCTCCAAACGCCGGATATAGGCTTTGAGCTCGTCCACGTTCCGCAGCCCGAACTCGGCCAGGAAACGGGCGATCGCTCCCTGTTGGTGACCGGCGGAGGCCCCGGCGGCAAACGCGACGGGGCCCCCGCTGAGAGCTTGTCTTGAAGTCGCTGCCAAGGTCAGCCCCTCCTACCTGACCTCGTCAATGATGCGCGCGGTCGGCTGCCGGCGATTGCTGACCCGCCGATAGGCCCGCCCGGTGGCCCGGCCGCGCTCGATGTCGCTGAGGCCCTGGCGGATGAGACTCAGCCGCTGGCTGATGGCCTGTTGGCACAGGCGGTCGGCGGCCATCGTCTCGCGGATCAGGCCGGCCAGTTCCCCGGTCGTCCCGGGCGGGTGCGACCCGGCCGCCAGTTTCGCGCCGAGTCCGCGGACCCGCTCGAAGACCGCGGAGCGGCGCTCGAGCAGCCCGTAGAGCCCGCTCAGGTCGTCGGCGGCGGCGGCCGCGGGAATCTCCCGGCTTATCGCCAGGAGCTCGCGGTACTGGTCGGTTGTCTCTCGCAGGGTCTCGGACACAGTCAAGGGAGATCCTCCCCCTGATCAGACTCGAGGCTTCAACCGCCAACGTTGGCCAGGCTCGTCGGCCGCCCCGCAGAGGCGTTCATGACGCTGGCCTGTTTCCACGCGCTCCGGAGGTCCTTGAGGTGCTCCAGGACCTCTTCGAGGGCCGTCTGGTCTTGCTTGAGGTTGGCCTCGATAAGTCGGCGGTTGAAATAGTCGTAGAGAGCGAACAGGTTTTTGGCCACCTCGCCGGCGCCCGGCTCCAGGCTGCCCTGGAGTTCGGTGATGATGGCCTGGGTCTTCTGGAAGGACCGGTTGGCCTCTTCCCGGCGCTTGCTGGCGATCGCCACTCGGGCGCTGTTCAAGGCACCGATGGCGGCGTCGTAGAGCATGATGAGAAGCTTTTCGGGGCTGGCCGTCTCTATCTGCGTGCTCCGGTATTGTTCGTAAGGGCTTGTGAACATGCTGTCCAAACACCCCATTATTGACAAGAGAATGTCCCGCCTGCCCGGCCGGACTGGACCCCCGCTTTACCAGCCGCTTAGCTGGCTGAGCTGCTGGGTCAGGTAGCTTCCCTCGGACTGGATCTTCGAGAGAGCCTTCTCGAGGCTGGTGAATTGCTTCCTGAGGGTCTCCTCGCGCTGCGTAAGACGTTTCTCCATCCGGTCGATCTGCTCGCCGATGTGGCTGACCTCATGGCTGACCCCGTCCTGGCGGTTCGGAATGATCCCGCCCGACTTGGTGTAGCCGTTCGCGAGGTCGTAGGCCCGGACTGCGGCGCCATAGTTCTTCTGATAAGCCTCGACCTCGAGGACCCGGGCGTACCCGTCGGTGGCGTTGGTGCCGGTGATGGCCAACCGGACGGCGGTCGTCGTGACGGGGGCGAAGGTCGAGTTGACCGTCCCAAGCGTGTTGCCCGTGACGGCGGCGGCGTCCTTCCAGGTGGAGGTGGCCGTGTCCCAGTACTGGACCTTGTAGTCCTTGAGCCCGTATGAGGCGGCCGGGTAGGTGGCGGAGTCGAGGGTGTAGACCCGGACCTCGTCAATGGTCTGGCTGGTCGGAAGGTTGATCGTGAGGTACTCGGTGGTCGTCCCGTCGAGGACCGTGCCACCCATCCAGCCGCCGCCCGGCGTGCCGAAGCGGGCCGAAGAGGTGTCGCCGTTGGTGACATCGACGGCCGCGTAGTTGCCGGTCTGGGTCGAGCTGGCGAGGACGTCGGTGATGCCGGCCGCCACGTTGACCCGCTGAGCCCCGAAGAGCTTGGCCACCCCATCGAGATTGGCGTTCAACTGGTCCCGCAGCTTCTGCGGGTCGAAGGTCAGCTTGCCGAGCTTTCCGTCGGGGCTCCCGTAAGCCCCGGTGGTCACGCCCACCTGGGCCAGGTTATTCAGGGTCGCCGGCAGGCCCGGCACGGCCGCGGTCACCGCTTGGCGCAATGACGACTGCAGCTGGTAGGCCCCGGCGTCGCCGAAGAGGACGCCGCCCTGCTTCTTCGTGGCGTCGTAGCTGGTCTTGTCGGCGATGAAGTCGATCAACGAGTTGTACTGGTCGACGAAAGCCTGAACGGCGGCGACCGCCTTGTCCGTATCATTCTTGACTTCCAGGTTGACCTGCAGGGGCGAGGTCAGCGTCCCGGCCCGCTTGAGGTTGAAGGTCATCCCGGGGATGACGTCGCTGATCTGGTTGGTGCTGCGGGTGACGGTGACCCCGTTGACCGTGAGCTGGGCGTCCTGGGCGGCCTGGATCGTGTTGGCCACGCCGCTGACGAGCACGCCCAGGTTGGTCAGGGCAGAGTTGCTGTCGACGAAGGCGATTTCGGTCGAGCCGGTTTGCTGCCTGGTCAGGATCAAACGATAGTTGGTCGCGTCGACCTGGACGACGCTGGCCGTGACCCCGATGTTGGGGGTGGCGTTGACCTTGTCGCGGATCGAGTTCAGGGTGTCGCTGACGTCGATGGTCACGGTCAAGCCGTTGATCGTCGGCGTCCCGGAATAGCCCAGGCTGGCGTTGGGGCTGGCGAAGTTGCCCGAGGCCACCACGTGGGCCTGGGCCAGTTGGCCGACCTTCAGCGTGTAGATGCCCAGGGCGGTCGTGGTCGACGCCGTGGCCGTGGCGATGGTTTCGTCGCTCGAACTGACCTTCTTGCTGTAGAAGGAGTAGGCCTGCTTGAGGTCGTAGGCCTTGTTCTGCAAGCTGTAGAGACGGGTGTTGATGTCACGCCACGCGTCGGCCTGGGACTGGAGCTTGGTCCTCTTGTCCTGCAGGGCAAGGATGGGTTTCCGCTCGATGGCCATTATCTGCGCGATCAGGGAATCGGTATCCAGGCCTGAGATCAGGCCGCCGATAGATAAGCTGGCCATGACTGACTCACCCCTCGTTCATCCGTGGTCAGCCGCCGCCCTTCGGGGCGCCGCGGTCTGGGTATTGGTCTGACCCGGGCGACGGTTCAGACCTTGCGGTTCAGGAACACGCCGATTGCCTCGCGGATCCGGGCTTCGGCGTCGAGGACCTCCTTGGGGGGGATCTCCCGAATGACCTCGCCGGTGTTGCTGTTGAGGACCCGGACCATCAACCGCCCGGCCCCGTCGTGAAGGACGAAACTTATCTTCTCGTTGGTCACGAAGGCGGCATGGTTGACGTTTTCGAGGGCTTTCTCGAGTTCCCCGCGGGACGGCTCCCTGTCGTCGCCCCGCTCTTCCGGCGTGTCCGCCGGCGGCGGGCGCAGCCCGGGGAGGTACTCCGTCTGAGCGGGGCGGGCCGCGTAGGTGGCCAGCTCTCTTGTGGTTGAAGGATTGATCCTTAAAATCGACATATGTTTCACCATCCTGGTGTTCCCGTTGGGAAAGTCCCCGCCTGCCCGGGCGAGCTCCCACCCCTAGGCTCCGGGGCCGACCGGCGTTCCGGCCGGCCCCGGGCCTGGGTCCGTCGCGGCTTACGCCGCTTGGTTTACCTCAGGAGCTGGAGGACCGACTGCGGCTTCATGTTGGCCTGGGCCATCATGGCCGTGCCGGCCTGCATCAGGATCTGGCTGCGGGTGAACTTGGCCATCTCCTGCGCCATGTCGACGTCGCGGATACGCGACTCGGCAGCGGTCATGTTCTCTGAGGCGGTGCCCAGGTTGGCGATGGTGTACTCAAGGCGGTTCTGAACGGCACCGATCTTGGACCGCTCGGACGAGACCTTGGTCACGGCCGCGTCGATGGTCGCCAGGGCGGCGGCGGCGTTGTCCTTGGTGGTTACGTTCAGGCCGCTGACCCCGATGGAGGTGGCGGTGACGCTGTTGATCGACACCGAGACCGTCTGGTCCTTGTTGGCCCCGATCTGGAGGGTCAGGGCGTTGGACGCGCCGACGGTGATGTCCACGGCGGCCGCCACCTTCAGGTCGAAGCTCAGGCCCTTGGCCGGGCCCGAGGTCACGGTGACCCGGTTGCCGCTGGCGGAGTAGGTCGTCGCCCCGGCCAGGGTCACCTGGGCGTCGGCGCCGGTGGCGTCGGTCACGCCGTCCAGAGCGCCGGTCGAGGAGGCCGAGAACTTGGCGCTCGAGCCGACGGACAGGGTCGCGAAGGTGATCCCCGCGCCGGCCGTGAAGGCCGCCTGGACGCCGGTGACGTTGGTCTTGGCGTTGACCGCGTCGAGGACATCCTGGACGGTGTTGGTGGCCGTGAAGTTGAAGGTCTCACCGGAGATGGTGATCGTCCCGCCGGTGCCGCCGAGGGCGGTGGTCGTGTCGGCGAAGGTGGCCGTGGTCACGTCGGAGGCGGCGGTGGCCCGGGTGGCCGCGCTCAACGCGTAGGTCCCGGCGACGGTGTCCCCGGAGGCCTCGAGGGAGCCGACGTTGGCGTTGGTGGCGGTGACGATGGTCCCGGCCCCGCCGTTGAGGAGTTTCTTGGTGTTGAACTCGGTGGTCGTGGCGATCCGGTCGATTTCCGAGGTCAACTGGTCGAATTCCTTCTGGATCTCCTGCCGGTCGCTGGTGGTCAGGGTGTCGCTCGCGGCCTGGACGGCCAGTTCCCGCATCCGCTGCAGGATGCCGTGGGACTCGTTCATGGCACCTTCTGCCGTCTGGATCAGGCTGATGGCGTCCTGGGCGTTCCGCTGAGCCTGGTTGATGCCGCGGATCTGGGCCCGCATCTTCTCAGAAATCGCCAGCCCGGCGGCGTCATCCGCGGCCCGGTTGATCCGGACGCCGCTGGACAGACGTTCGAGAGACTTGTTCAAGGCCTCATCCGTCCGGGTCAGGTTCCGCCACGCATTCAACGCGGCGATGTTCTGGTTGATCCTCATCGACTTGTCATCCTCCTTGATGTCTTCGGGCTTCCTTGCCCTTCCGCCCCGCTTCCCCTCCGTCGCGATCTTGCGCGCCCGGCCGGATGCGCGGTCTTCGCGGCTCTTGGTTCAACGGGGACGGGAAAACCGGTTTTTTGGCTTTCCACCTCTTATATCGAAAGAAAGGGAGCAATCCTTTAGATTGCTCCCTTCGCTCGTTCGCGCCCCCCATCCGAGATAGGGGGTCGATTTCCCGTCTGCGCTCGTCCGGGCTCGCGCTTTCTGCCTCTTGCTGGGCGGCGCCCGGCTCGGGCCTACTTGCGGCCCTTCCTGACCAGCTCAGTCAGGCTGTTGAGGTCCTGCACGCGGGCCCTGGCAGCGGCGCGGTTCTCCCGCTGGATCTCCTCGTAGACCTCACGGCGGTGGACGCTGACGTGGCTCGGGGCCACAATCCCCAGCTTGACCTGGTCTCCTTTGACGTCGACCACGGTGACCTCGATATTGTCACCGATGACGATGCTTTCCTTAAGCTTCCTGGTCAAGACCAGCATTTCTTCCTAGCCCTCCCTGGCCCGCGGGGCAGACATTCCTGCTTCGCGCCACCGGGTAATCGCCCCGACGGCGCGGCGCCGCCGCTTCCGACGGCGGGTCACTTGGAGACGGCCACCGAAAGCGGCTGGTCTTCATCCCGGCCGACCCTGGCCGAGCGGCGTTTCGGGGCGGTCCCTCCGAGCAGCTTGTGCTTCAGACCGTAACCCTTGGTGTTGACGATGACCTGCCGGGCCCGCTTGGTCTCAGGGTTGACGACGACCGGAGCCTTGAGGTTGGTGGTCATCTCGCGCGGGTCGTCGGGAACGACGACGATGGAGAAGACCGCGGCGTCCTCGGCCTTCCTCAGTTCCAGGTAACGCCGGTCCTCCTCGGCCAGTTCGAGACGGTACCCGGGGAAGAAGTCCGACGGTACGGCGACGACGAAGGCCAGCCTGGGTTCGTCGGCAGCCTGCAGCCACATGAACGGCGAGCCCTCGTCATCCTGGATGAGGACGAACTGGCGGAGGCCCTCAAATCCTGGTAGTCCTTCGTCAAAGGCGAGGATTCTTCCTTCATCTATCTCCAATTGACCGAAACGTTGGGTGTTGACCAACATCCGGGTTACCCCCTCTACCTCAGGAAATCGAGCAGGGTCGTCTTGATGAGCTGGGCCGTCGCCGCCAGCGTCGTGTTCCTGGCGTTCTCGAGGATTTTCAGGTTCATGACGACCTCGACGATATCCGCGTTTTGTTCCTTGTCCAATAGATCGGAGAAATTCGTCTTTGCGTCCAGCAGACGCTCACTGGTCTGGTCGAGACGGCTGACCCGGGCGCCCACCTCGGCCCCCTGGGCCAGCAGGTTGTCGTGGATGGTGGCCAGGTCCGACGAGAGCTGGCCGGTGAGGGCGGCGATGTCGCCGCTGTTGACGGCGTCCCTGACCTTCGTCAGGGTCGTGAAAACGTCGTCGGTCGCCCCGGGCGGGGGGCCGAAGACCCGGTCGCCGGGCAGGTTGACCGGGACCGTCTGGCCGAAGCCGATCTCCCGTTTGATCTCGTTGGCGTCGCCGTTGTAGGTGACGACCCCGGCCACCTCGGTGTAGGGTTGGGTCAGGGTCTTCCAGCCGCCGAACAGATAACGGTTGCCGTACATCGAGTTGGCCTGGGCCAGGAGCTGGTTATAGAGCTCCTGGACGCTCTTAGCCAGGGCGTCGCGGGCCCCGGTGGGCAGCGAGCCGTTGGCCCCCTGGATGGCCAGGGTCTGAACGTCGCCGACGATCTGCTCCACGCTGTTCAGAGCGGCCTCGCTGGTCTGCAGCCACCCCTGGCCGTCCTCGAGGTTCCGCCGGTACTGGTCGGACTCCATCAGGGCCGTCTTCAAGTGAAGGATCTTGATGGCCGAGCTGGGGTCGTCGGACGGCACGGTGACCCGCTTCCCACTGGACATCTCCCGCTCCAGGCGTTCCGTCCGCCGGGCGTTGTCGCTGAGGTTGAAAAGGATGTTCCGGGCCATCTGGTTGGTGGTTATCCTCACCGCACGTTCGCCTCCCCGCGCTGCCGGCTAGCGTCCGAGCCGGTTGATCAAGGTGTCGAGCATCTCGTCGACCACCGAGATCAGCCGGGAAGCCGCTTGATAGGCGTGCTGGTAGCGCATCATGTTGATCATCTCTTCGTCAAGGGACACCCCCGAGAGGGCGTCGCGCTGGTTGTCGATTTGCTTGGCCAGAAGGCCCTGGCCATCGGCCATCCGGGTGGTCTCCCCCGTCTCCAGGCCGACCTGGCCGATGAGGGCCCGGAAGTAGTCGTCCGGGCTGAAGCCTCCGAGGAGAACGGCGTCGGGGATGCTCTTCACGGCGGCCATCTTCAGGGCGTTGGAGCCGTCGCCGGGGTTGTCCGGAAGGGTGCTCCCGTTGTTCGAGGCGGCGGCGATATCGGCCAGGCCCATGCTCGGGTTAACCCCGATGTTGTTGGCCGCGATGGTCGGCGCACCGTCGGTGGCGACAAAGAACTCCGGCGGCGGCGGGGTCGTCCCCGGCAGTCCGTAGCCGGTGGTCTGGATGGCGTTGATGGACGTGCTCATCGAAGTCGCCGTGGAATCCAGCTTCTGCAGGTAGTTGTTGACTATCGTGTCGCGCACGGCGAGCAGCCCCTGCAGCTCACCCGACTTCAACTGGACCGGCGTCGGGGTAGGGGTGGTGGGCCAGGTGAGCGCGGCGTAGTTGTGGTTCGCGGGGTCGTTGGCGATCTGGATGGTGTTGTAGCCGAAAGGGCTGGCGACGGCCATGCCGTTGACGAAGACGGAGATGGCCCCGTTTTGCTCCGGCTGGATGGTCACGTCGACATAGCGGGACAGCTTCTCGAGGAGGACGTCGCGCCGGTCCAACAGGTCGTTGGGCTTGTCGTTGACCGCCGTGACGTTGGCGACCTGCGCGTTGACCTGCGCGATCTCCTTGGCGATATTGTTTATCTCCTCGACCCTGGCCCGGATGACGTTGTCGATGTTGTCCCGGAGGTCGGCCAACTGGCGATAGGTCGTCCGGAAGGCGCTCGCCAGGTTCTCCCCGGACTGCTTGACGGCCGACCGGACGGACGGCGACTCGGGGTTGTTCGCCAGGTCCTGCAGGGACCGCCAGAAGGCGTCCATCACGCTGTGCAGGCCCGACTCGGACGGTTCGTTGAAGATGATCTCGACTTCCTGGAGGGCGTCGCGGCGCGCCTCCATGTCGCCGGTGGTGTTCTGGACGTCGCGCATCTGGGCGTCGAGGAAGGTGTCCCGGATCCGGCTGATGGCCGAGACAGAAACGCCCGTACCCACCTGCCCGGCTCCGACTGAACGAGAGAGCGCGGGCACAGTGTACGGGTCGGTCGGACTCATGGCGATGACCTGCCGGGAGTAACCCGGGGTGTTGGCGTTGGCGATGTTGTGCGCGGTGACCTGCAACGCGGACTGCTGAGCCTCGAGGGCCCGGCGGGCCGTCTCCAATCCCATGAACGAAGACCTCATCCGTGAGCACCTACCTTCGGGACCATCCATTGTCCCGGTAACTTGCGGACCGGCGCTGGGTGATGGCTCTTGCCAACCCCGTGGCCGGTCAGACTTGTTTGTCCAGTTTCAGCGGGGCCTCGCCGACGGCGACCTGCCCGGCCGGCCCGTAGGCCGCGCCCGCCTGGCGGCTCTTGGCCAGCAGGCCGACGGTCAGCCGGACCTGGGTCAGGGCCTGCTCGATAAGGCGGCCGTTGGTTTCGTTGTTCGCGCTCAGTTCGGCAACGGACCTGAGGATCTCGCCCTGCCGTTCACGCAGGGCGGCGGCCCGGGGCTCGCCGACGGCCTCGATCAGCCTGACCAGGGTGCGCTCCCCGTCCTTCAGCTCCAGCAGGTCGGCCAGCTCGGTGGCGACCATCTGCCGGGTCTCCTCGAACCGGCCGGCCTTCCAGAGAAGGGCTTCCTCGGCCCGGACGACCCCGTCGAGGGCCTCCAGGTCGCCGGCCACCAGCGCGTCCTGCTTCTTCGAAGATAATTCAACCAGGGCCCGGTAGACCTCGGCCTCCTGCTCGAGGACGGCGGTCATCCGGTCCACTTGTTCTTGAATCAACCCGCCCACCTTCTATGTGTGAAACGTGAGGTTCTGGTCTTACCCTTCAGCGCACGCGGTCGCCCAGGATCCGGCCGAGCAGCTTCTCGGCGATGTCCTCGGACTTGGGCTTGTACGCGCCTTCAGCGACCTGCTTCTTAAGCTCCTCGACCTTCTCCGGGCGGGCCTCGGGGAGCTTGGAGATGACCTCCTTGACCTTGCGGACCTCCCGGGCCTGGTCGGAGACGATGACCTTGTCCACCGGGCCGTTCTCTTTGACGGTCTCTTTGTTCTTGGACGCGGCCTCGCTCCCGACTTTCTCCGGAGCCCGCTGGGAGTAGGTCTTGAGCAGGTCCTGAATCTGCTTCTGGGAGATCTTCATCGGGAACCCTCCTTAAGAGTCAGCCCAAACCCCTGATCCATCCACTGAGATTATCGAGTGAAAGGCGGTGACCTTTTTGCGCCGCTCCCGGGCCGTTACGCCCGGCTATGACGGGAATAGCCCGCCTCTTGCCCGCATTTCTCGGCCTGGTAGCCTAGGGCTGGCTCTTACTCTTCTTAATCAGGTCGGCGACGTGCATCCGGTCCTGATCGCCGCGGTTGCCGCGGTCCCCCGGGCCCTCAAGGTGGAGTTCCTGGCGGAGCCGCTTGGCGCACTCGGGGCAGAACCGCCCGGCGATGATCGGCCTCCCGCAACGCTCGCATTGCAGCCAGGCGGCATCCTGGGCGGCGATGATGCGGCCGTCCCGGAGGAACCTCAGGATGCGTTCGGGCTTGACCCCGGTGGCCTCGGAGGTCTCTTCGAGGCTGGCCCGCGGGTTCTCCTTGAGGAAGGAGCGCAGGGTCTCGAACTCCTTGTCTTCCTCCGCCAGGCAGGCCCCGCAGAGGTTCTTGCCCGTGTAGGCGAAGAGAGCGCCGCACCGCGGGCAATTCCTCAGTTCCATCGACATCTGGCTCGCCCCCCGTCAACCGCTTTCCACTGGACCGCGTCGTCGGGCCACCTTCAGCGGGCAGGGTGGCCCGGCCGGGCGGCGTCCTCGTCCTTGAGGAAGTCGTAAAGGAGGTCGCCCAAACCCAGGCCGCCCATCCGGGCGACCTCCCCGGCCAGGATCTCGGTGGCCATGGAAGCGTACTCCCGGCCGCCGGCCTTCGCCGTCTCCCCGTCGCCGCCGGCCAACGGGTCCCAGGCGGACCCGCTCCGCCCGAACACCCCGGCCTGCTTCAGCAGCTCGTTCAGGAAGAAGGACTCGAACTCCAGGCAAAGGCGCTTGAGCTTGTCTTCGGCCGGGCCGGGCCGCGTGGCGGCCGCGCCGGTGGACCCCTGTCCTGCCTGCAACTTCGACGGGTACGGCGTGGATACCTTGCCGACCGGCATCGGACCGTTCATCGGCGCTCCCCCTCTTCCGCCGGCGGCGGGTGAAAGCCCGTCGCTGGCTGGGCTTCACGGCTCGATTGGAGCCGTCAGGCGGTCAGCGCCTCAACCCGTTGGCGATGGCCAGCAGGGTATCGGCGTTCTGGATGATCTTGGCGCTCATTTCGTAAGCCCGCTGGGCCTGCATCAGCCCGACCATCTCATCGAGCGCCGAGACGTTGGAGGTCTCGAGGAAGCCCTGGCGGACGCGGGTGGCCCGGCTGCCCGGGCCCACATTGCCCGGCTGACCGGTCGCGGCGTTCTCCGGGACGGCCGGGCCGGCGGCCTCGGTGGCCCGGCAGAGGTTCTGCCCGGCGGCCTCGAGACCGCCCGGGTTGGCGAACCGGAAGAGGCTGATCCGGCCGAGTTGGCGCGGGGTCTGCTCGCCGGCGACCGAGGCGGTGATGGCCCCGTCGATGCCGATGGTGATGTTGCGGACGCCGGCCGGGAGCGGCGCGCCCCCCTCGACGGAGACCCGGTCACCGCCGGCCGTCACCAGGTTCCCGCTACCGTCGAAGCTGAAATGCCCGTCCCTGGTGTAGAGGGTCTCGCCGGTGGCCGTGGTGACCCCGAAGTAACCCTCACCGTCCAGGGCGAGGTCGGTATCGATCCCGGTGCTCTGGATGACCCCCTGGGTGGCCAGGCGCTCCACGCCGAGCGGCCGGATGCCCGCGCCCACGAAGACGGTCGACGGGCCATAGGTGGCGGGTGCTGGGCCGGCGGTGGCCGCGGCGATGCCGGGACCCTCGGGGGTGTAGATGAGTTCCTGGAAGTTCACTCGACCGCGCTTGTAGCCGGTGGTGTTGATGTTGGCAAGGTTGTTGGCGATCGTGTCGACCTTCAGTTGCTGGGCGGACATGGCCGCCGAGCCCAGCCAAAGAGCGTTGATCACTGGCGTACGCCTCCTTCATCTTGGGGCGCTTCGGTCGTTCCGCGCCCGGAGGCCCCCGCTCCGCCGCCGCGTGAGTCGCGCCATGATCGGGCGCCGCACGCCGCCGGCCGTGGAGCGGTCCGGCCTCAGAGACTAGAACCTGGCGATCTCGCTGACCGCCCGCTCGAGCGTCTCGTCCTGGGCCTGGATGGCCCGCTGCCCGGCCTCGTAGCCGCGGACGAGGGCGATCATCTCGGTGATGGCCTCGATCGGGTTGACGTTGGCCATCTCCAGGTAGTTCTGGCGGACCTGGGGCGCCTCGACGGCCGTCGGGGTGGCCCCGCCCGGCGCGGTGAAGAGGGTCTGGCCGCGCTTGGCGAGCACCTTCCGGTCGGCGAAGTCGACGACCCGCAGGCGGTCGGCGGCCATGCCGTCGACGGTAATCGAGCCGTCCTCGGCGATCCTGACGTCCTGCCCGTTGACCCGAACCGGGCCGCGCTCCCCGAGGACCGTCAGCCCGTCGGCGGTGACCAGGGTCCCGTCGGCCGTCCGGCCGAAATGCCCTTGCCTGGTGTAAGCCTCACCGTCGGGCGTCTGGACGACGAAGAAGCCGTCGCCGGTGATGGCCAGGTCGAGCGGCAGCCCGGTCTCCTGGACCGTCCCGGGCAGGAAGGACACCCGCTGTTCGACCACCTGCACGCCGCCGCCGACCGTCCCGACCTCGGCCGGGCGCTGCCCCGGCTCGAGCCGGCTGAGGAGCATCGCCGGGAAGGTCCCCACGGCCAGCTTGTCCTGGCGGTAGCCCGAGGTCGTCAGGTTGGCCAGGTTGTTGGCCAAGACGTCGTTCCGCTGCAGTTCGGCCAGCATCCCCGCGGCCGATGTGTAGAGCCCTCTGATCATTCCGACCCGCCTCCCTATCTCTCTATACCGGCCTCTATCTTCGCGTTCGCGGCCCGCCGGGCCCGCCCGCCTCACCACCCACCGCCCTTCAACAAGGCGGCGATAATCACCTCAAGCTTCTCCCCCGGGAGGAAGTGGTAGACCCCGGCCTTCAGGTCCATGTCCGCCTTCATCTCCACGGCCTTGTCGACGAAGTCCTTGGCGCTGGTGATGACCCCGCCCTTCTCGAGGACCTGGCCGATGATGTCGGCCGGCATCCGCGTCGGAATGACCACCACCACCTGCTTGACCTCCGGCGGCGGGGCCGCGACCGGCGGCGCCTCAGGGACCTTGACCTCGGATGGGTAGACCATGCCCAGGGCCCGGGCCCGGGTCTCGACCTCGGCCGCCGGGAGGTCCTGGGGGAAGACCGTCAGGGTCAACCCGGCCAGGATCAGCCCCAGCCCGAGGCCCAGGATGAGCGAGGCTCTTCCCTCAGCCGACATGTCGTCACCTCGCCTTGCGCAGTCCCATGATCAGGGTGACTTCGCCTTTGGTCATCTTCACCTTGGCCGCGATCTCGTCGACCCCGAGGCCCTGGTCGGCCAGTCCGTAGACGACCGCGAAGCGGTTCTTCAGGTTGCTCTCCGGGTCTGTCCGCAGGTCGACTGATGTGGCCCGGTCGGGGTCCAGCCGAAAGAGGTCCGGCCTCACCCGCAGGAGGTCCGCCCCGAAGGCGGCCGGCCCCTGCCTTGGCGCGGGCGCGGGGTCCTGCTCCGGGGGGGCGCCGGCCTGGTCGGCCGGGGTCGACCCGCGGATGGCCGCCAGCCGTTCCTCGGTCCTGGCCAGCAGCAGCCGCAGCTCGTCGCTGCGCCGGTCGATCTGGCCCATGGCCCGCTCGGCCGCCTCGACGAACTGGGCGGTGAGGTCCTGGGGCGAGCCCTGGTCCGGAGCGGCGCCCGCGCCCACCCCCGCCCCGCCCCGCCGGCGGCCGCGGCCGCCGGCCGCGGCGATGACCCCGAGCCAGACTGAGCCGATAAGGGCGAGGAGCCCGCCGACCCAGAGGAAGATTTCCTTGACCTTGTCCATCGCGGGGCCTCCAGGCTGGGTCAGATGGTGATGTCCAGGCGCTTGCCCTTGCCCGGACCGGGCTCGGGCTTACCCCGCCGGGCGGGGGACTCCCCCGGGCGGCCCTCGGCCGGCGGTCGCCGGCCGTCATCTGGCGCCTGCTCGCCGCCGCGGTCGCCTTGGGCGTCGGGATCGACGCGCGACTGGCGGAGGTCCGGGCTCGACGTGACCTGCTGCTGGCGGCGCTCCACGCGCCGCTGGAACTGGGTCGCGAACTGTTGTTGCCGGTTACCGGCGTCGCGGTCCTCGACCTGTTTGACCTTGGCGATCTCAGTCGACTTGGGAATGGCCGTCTGGAGGTCGACCGATTTCAGGGACAAACCAACCACCTTCTCGACGATCCGGCTTCGGTCATCTCATCGAAGTCCGGAGGGCGGCCCGTTAGGTCGCCGGGGCGGCGTCAGGGGGTTGTCCGCCCCCGTTTTGTCGTGGTTTTCACCTCAGACGGGGACGGCCGCCTCACTCGCCCGTTTGACCCGGGCCGGTCAATAGGCGCCGATGGCTATCTCGCCGTGCTCGGCAAGGTACAGGCTACAGCGGATGACCGGGTCGGTGACGAGCATGGTCGAATGGCCGATGGTCACCCGCGCGCCGGGGTAGACGACCTCGAGGGCGCGGACCCGACCGTGCTGCCGTTGTTCGAGGGACTTCTCGATCTCGGCCTTGCGGTTCATCAGGTCCTCGCGCTTCCCGGTCAGCTGGAACTGGTTGCGGGTCAGCTTGAGGAGCAGGGCCCGCTTGTCGGTGGGCAGTTCGCCCTTCTCCTGCATGTCCTTGAGGAGCTTGATCGCCTGCTGGGTACGGATGAGGTCGGCCTCCGTCTCGCGCAGGGCGTTGGCCGTGGCCACCATCTCCTGATAGAGGATGGGGTCCACGCCGACCTCGATGTCGGTGGAGGTGGCGAAGGTGGAGCCGATGACCTTGGCCCTGACCTCCTCGAGGGCCTTGATGGAGCCCCCGACGACGAGGCCCTTCTTCCCACTGACGATGACCCGGCGCCTGGCGTTGATGATCGAGTGCATGACGGCCTCGCCGACCTGGATGTCGCCGCCGGCGGTGATCTCGGCGCTCTCGATGAACTTGACGCTGACCGTGCCGCCGGCCGTGATCCGGCCTTTGCCACGGCCCTGGACGCCCCCGCGGATGGTGACGTTGCGACCGGCTTCAATGGTGGCGCTGTCGACGTGGCCCTCGATGGTCACGTCGTTGCCGGCCTTGATCGAGAAGCCGTGGGCCACGCTGCCCCGGACGACGACGCTGCCGATGAAGTCGATGTTGCCGGTGGAGAAGTCGACGTCGCCCTTGACCTCGTAGACCGGGAAGACGCTGAGCCGGCCGTTCGAGGTCTGGACCGCCTGGCCATCGGAGGTGGCCACCAGCTTGGACCCGTTCTCGACGACCTCGGTGTTGGTCCCGGCGAGGATGTTCACCGGGCGGCCCGGCTTCGCCTTGATCGTCTCGCCGGTGACCGTCTGGCCCGGCTGGCCGTCGGTCGGTGGGATGCGGGTGGCCAGGACCTGGCCGGTGACGACGTTCTCGACGATGGACAGGTTGTAGAAGTCGACCCGCCCGTCTTCCATCTCGGCCGGGCGGCCGGCGGCGCGGTCGGCGAAGAGGCCGTACTCGATCCGCCCGTTCTCCCCGTTGACCGGGACCTTGCCGCGGGCGACGATGACCGGCACGCGCGGGGACTCCAGGGCGATGGCCCGGCGGAGGGCGTCCTCGTCGATGCCGACGAGCACGCCGCGCTCACGGAGAAGCCGCAGGGCGTCGTCGAGGGTGACCTTGCGGCCCCCGGACGGCGGGAAGACCACGATCTCAGCCTGCATCTTGTCGCGGGACACGACCACCTCGGCCTTGCCGTCGACGATGATCTCCGGCTGCGCCGCGGCGACCTTGACCGGCTGCGAGGACTGGGCGCGGACGGCCGCCTCGACGGCCGCCGCGTCGACCCCTCGCACCTTGGCGTCGGCCAGACCCCTGGTGACGCCCTCGGTGGTGCACGGTCGCCCGCCGCCGGTCGGCGGGTTGACCACGAGGTGGATGCCGTCCTCACGGCAGAGGACCAGCCACCTCCCGTCGCGGGAGTCTTCGTGGGCCTCGCCGTCCTTGGCCGCCCCATCGCTCTCGCCGGCGCCGGGCGCCTTGCCCGCCACCCGCGAGGTGATCCGCAGGCGGTAGCGCTTGTCGGCGTCCTCAGGCGCGGTCCTCTTCTCGAGGACCTCGACCTCGATCTCCTTGGGCGACACGCCCAGCGTGGCGCAGGCCATGGAGACGCCGTCCTGGAGCGATCGGGCTTCGAGTTCAATCGCTTCTGGCTTGCTCATGGCAAAGACCAACCTTCCATGGTTCTTACGGGGTCCGTCGGGGCCGGCCGCGGTGCGGGTGCGCCGGGCGGCCTTCCATTGCTCAGGAGACCAGGCGGTTCTTCAGGCGGCTCAGGCGGCCACGCAGTCGGAGGATGGCTTTCGAGTGGAGTTGCGAGATGCGGGACTGGGAGAGGTTCATGACCTGGCTGATTTCCTTGGCCGTCAAGCCTTCGTAGTAGTAAAGGGCGACCACCAGGCGTTCCTTCTCGGGGAGTTTGTCGATGGCCTCGGCCAGGAGGGCCTTCTTCTCTTCGAAGACGACGAAGGCCACCGGGTCGGGCGAGTTGTCGTCGATGATCGTGTCCAGCGGGCGGACGAGGCCGTCGCCGAACCCCTCGTTCGGCCACAGGTCGTCCAGCGACAGGAGGGCCAGGCTGGAGACCCCGGCCAGGCGTCCCTGGAGTTGCTCGAGGCTGATTCCCAGGTGGTCGGCCACCTCCTCGTCACTGACCGACCGGCCCAGCTTGGCTTCGAGGTCGCCGTAGGCGCGCTCGAGTTCGCGGGCCTTCTGCCGGAGGGAGTGCGGCGCCCAATCGAAGGCCCGCAGGCCGTCGAGGATGGCCCCCTTGATCCGGGCGATGGCGTAGGTCTCGAACTTTACCCCGCGCTCGGGGTCGAACTTCTCGATCGCGTCAATCAGCCCGAATATCCCGTAGCTGATGAGGTCGTCGAGTTCGACGTTGGGGGGCATGCCCATGGCCAGGCGCCCGGCGATGTACTTGACCAGCGAGGCGTAGTTGAGGATGAGCTCCTCGCGGGCTTTCAGGTCCTTGCCCTTCTTGTAGAGAGTCCAGAGTCTCTCCCGGTCGTCGGCGACGGCTGCACTCATCAGCCGGCCACCTCCTTACCAGTGCCCGCGTTGAGCACTTCTTCGGCTGAGGTCCCGGGGACCACCACGTTCAGGCGCCCGCCGCGGTCGCCCGGCGCCGCGGCGCTCTGAGCCCCACCCGCCGGACCCGCCGCCTTCCCGTCCCTCGCCGCCGCCGAGACCTCGGGGACGAGGTTGACGACGAGCGTCGCGACGGCCTTGGTCAAGAGGGCGAAGATGATGAACCCCAGGCCTGCCCGCAGGAGCATTTCCGTCTCGGTGACGCCCGCCCCGGCGGCCAGGAGGGCCGACAACCCGGCGGCCGCCAGGCCGGCCAAGAGAGCCAGTCGTCCGGTGGCCACGTTAGATGAGCCCCCTTCGCCTCAGGCGTCGCTGCTCCTCGAAGATGAAGGTGATGACCATGTCCATCTCTCGTTCGTTGACGTCGAGGAACTTGACGCCCGTCCAGTACTCGGTGTAGTTGCCCTTCTCCTCGGTCCGGATGATCCGAACGATCTCGCCCATCAGGTTGATCGTCTCCGTTGGCCTGAGCTGGATCTCGAGGTCGACGAGAGTCCCCGAGTCGAGTTTCTGGTCGATGACGAGCATCGACCCGCCGCCGGAGAGGTCGTTGGTCCGCCCGCGATAGACCGACAGGTTCTTCTGCGCCGACAGCTCCGGCGAAGGGTCATCCGGCCGGGCCAGGATGGTGTACAGGACCGGCAGGCTGACCTCCAACCGGACGTGGGTGCGGCGCTGCATCCGCTGGATGGTGTCGGGCTTGGCGATGACCCACAGGGCGACGGCCCTGGACTGCAGGCGGACGAGTTCCGACTCGAAGGCGTAGGCCGCCGCGTCACCCGTGTAGTCGACCTTGAGCAGGGTCCCCTGAGGCGGGGTCAGAGCCACGCCCCGGACGATGGGGGCGGCGATGATCAGTCCCTCGGCCGTCTCCTCGACGAAGTGGCTCTTGTACCGGCCGGCCGAAGACCCGGCCAGCACCTCGACAATCATTCTCTGATTGACCCTTAGATCTCTGTCCGAAGGCACTTTCCTGAACCCTCCCGTCAGGACACTGTGCTGCTCGAGAAGCTACGGACCAGCCGGCCGAAGAAGCCCCTGATCCCCTTGACCTCCGTGGCGGCCTGGGACGCGGGCGTCCCGATGAGCTTGTCGGCCAACCGCTTCAGGCAACGGCTGGCCGGCGTGCCCGGGTAGGCGAGGAGGAACGGCTTCTGGTTCTTGACCGCCCGGGGCACGTTCGGGTCGTCGAGGATGTAGCCCAGGACGTCCAGGTTGATGCCCAGGAAGCGCTGGCACACCTTGACCAGGCGGTTCTGGGCGGAGTGGAACTCCTCCTCGTCGCCCACCCGGTTGATGAGGAGCTTGGGCCGCGCGGCCGGGCTCTTCTTGACGATGGCCTTGATCGTCACATAGGCGTCGGTCAGGGCGGTCGGCTCGGGGTTGGTGACGACGATGACCTCGTCGGCGGCGAGGACGAAGGACAGCACGTTCTTGGAGAGGCCGGCCCCGGTGTCGAGGAGGATCACGTCGGCCATCTCTTCCATCGCCTCGAGACTGCTTAAGAAGCGCGACAGGCGTGGGTTGTTGATGTTGATGAGTTCCTGGAAGCCGGAGCCGCCGGCGATGAGCTTGACCCCGGCCGGGCCCTCGACGATGATCTCCTCGATCGCCTTCTCGCCCTTGAGCACCTGCGACAGGCTGTGCTGCGGGGACACCCCGAGGACGACGTCGGCGTTGGCCAGCCCGAGGTCGGTGTCGATGATCAGGACCCGCCGGCCCGCCTGGGCCATGGCGATGCCCAGGTTGGCCGTGATGTTGGTCTTGCCGACGCCGCCCTTGCCGCTGGTGACGGCGATGACCCGGGCCCGGGCCAAACCGGCCTTCTGCTTCGCTTCCTGCTTGATCTTCTCCGCCAGGAGACGCAGGCGTTCCGCTTGATCAACCATTGTCGGACCCCCTAGTGAGCAGCCGGGCCAGCTTCGTCAGGCTGGCGAGCTCGATGTCCTCGGGGACGCTCTGCCCGGTGGTGAAGTAGGACACGCCCTTCTGGGTGGCCGCCGCCAGGTCGAGGATGATCCCGTAGGTCGAAGTCTCGTCGAGCTTGGTGAAGAGCAGACGGTCGAAGCCCGCGAAGCCGTAGTTCTTGACGATGTCCATGGCGTCCCGGTACTTGGTGGTAGCCGAGACGACGAGGTAGGTCTCGTCCGGCCGGGCGGCCTGGAGGAACCCCTTCAGCTCGGACATCTGCATGACGTTGCGGTGGCTGCGGCCGGCCGTGTCGATGAGGATCAGGTCG
>JAJZPE010000146.1 GCA_021811325.1 Bacillota bacterium | reverse complement strand
GGGGTGGCTGAAGCTTGGAGTCTCCATGCCTGGACCTCCTGAACAGCGATTGGCATGACCACCGCGGGACGGGCCGGACCGAGGACCGCCTGCGCCACCCGGCCTGGGTCAGAGACTTCGTGGCCCGCTGGGGCTTCGCCGACGCCGGCCGTCCTGGGCCGGACGATGTGGAGGCCCTGGCCGCCCTGCGGTCGCTGGTCAGGCGCATGGTCGACCGGCTGCAGGCCGGGCGCGACCCGTCCGACCGTGACCTGGCGGCCCTCGATCGGGTGCTCGCCCGGGCCCCCGAGGTCATTCACTTGGCGCGGACGACGGACGGGTACCGCCTGGAACCTGCGCCTTTGCGCCGGGACTGGGACTGGGTCCTGGCCCGCATCGCCAGGTCTTTCGCCGACCTCCTCGCCGGCGGCGACCCCGGCCGGATCAAGGTCTGCGAGAACCCTGATTGCGGCTGGGTCTTCTATGACGAGAGCAAGAACCGCACCCGGCGCTGGTGCGAGGACGTCTGCGGGAACCTGATGAAGGTCCGCCGCTTCCGCGAGCGGCAAAAAGCGGCGGCCGGCCATCGCTCGGTGGATGGTCACGAAGAGCACGGGTGAACAAAGGACCCTGGGGCTTCCACCCCAGGGTCCCTCTCATCTCGCCGCCAGACTCTGGTCACGATAAAGGGGCCGCGGCCAGCCGCCGGGCATGGCAGCTCAGAGCCTCCCCCAGTTCCGGCGGCACCTTGGCGGGTTCGTCGAAAACCGCTTCGCCCAAACGGGCAAAGCTCCGTTCGGCGATGTCCACCCCCAAAAGAGGGCGCGGTAGACGGCGGCGATATCGACGATGCTCCGGCCCAGCAGTTCCCCGTCGGGGCCGTGCCAGCGGGATCTGATGGGATCCGGAATCAGACCGAACAGGTTCTTCAGCGACCACGTCCCCGACTTCAGCTTGGCGAAGCTGATGAGCACGCTGCCCCGTAGTTCCTCGCGCCGCTATACCCCTCGATGACGATGCGCCGCCCGGCAGGTAGGCAGGAAAGCAGGAGGTCCAGCTCGCGGGCCCCGACGAAATTGGCCCGGTGGCGATCAGGTTCTTCACCGGTGCGCCCCCTTTGCCAATATCTGGTTCAACGCCGGCTGCCCCTCTCCTCCCTCCCTCCTCCGCCGCCGTTGGCGGGCAGAACAGACAGAAACGGCCGGGCGCAATGCCCGGCCGTTCGTTTTCATTTGCCCTCTGAATTTCAGCCTACGTGATGCCGTTCCGCCGCCTCACTTCGCGCCGGACTTGGCCGGTTTCGCGGCGACCTTGGACTTGGCGGCCGCCTTGGCCTGCAGGCGCCGGCGCTCGTCGGCCTTACGCCACATCAGCCAGATCGGGCTGGCGATGAAGATGGAGGAGTAGGTGCCCGAGGTGATGCCGACGAGGAGGGCCAGGGAGAAGTCCTTGGTGGTCGAGCCGCCGAAGACGTAGACGGCGGCGATGGCCAGCAAGGCAGTGAGCGACGTCCCGATGGACCGCCAGATGACCTCGCCGATGCTCCGGTCGACGAGCCCATCGAGGGTCTCGTTCTTCTTGCGGTTCTTGAGGTTCTCGCGGATGCGGTCATAGACGACGATGGTGTCGTTGATCGAGTAGCCGAGCATCGTCAGGAGGGCGGCGACGAAGGGGATGTTGATCTCCTTGCCGATGAGCGAGAAGATACCGGTCAGGATGAGCGCGTCGTGAAGGAGGGCGATGATCCCGGCGGTGGCGAAGCGGTACTCGAAGCGGATGGTCATGTAGATCAACATGCCGACCGAGGCCAGGAGGACGGCCATCAGGGTGGCGTTGACCAGTTCCTTGCTGAACTCGGGGCCGACGTCGTCCATCCCCATGACGTCGAACTTCCCGAGCTTCGCGCCCAGGCCGGCCTGCATGGCCCGGCGGTCTTCGGTGGACAGCGACTTGGTGACGATGATGACTTCCTTCTTGTCGCTGCCGACCACCTGGACCTTGGCGTCGCCGCGGCCGAGGTCGGCCAGGGCCGTCCGGATGTCGCTGGCCTCAATCTGGTGGTCGAAGACGATGTCAATCCGGGTTCCGGACTGGAAATCGAGGCCGTAGTTCAGGCCACGGACCCCCATCGAGATGAGGCCGGCGATGGTGATGATCAGGGAGATCCCGATCCAGAACCAACGGGCCTTCATGTAGCTGAGGTTACGAAGCATTCGTCGCACCTCCCCAGGCCCCGAAGAACCACTTGGGGTTCTTGATCCAGCCGGCGTTGACCATGTTCCTGATCATGAACCGGCTGAGGACCACGGCGGTGAACATGCTCATCAGGACACCGACGGACAGCGTGACGGCGAACCCGCGGATGGTGCCGGTGCCATAGAAGAAGAGCACGGCGCCGGCGATGAGGGTGGTCACGTTGGAGTCGATGATCGTCCGCATGGCGTTGTTGTAACCCGTATCGATGGCCGAACGGAGGGTCCGGCCGAGCCGCAGCTCGTCTTTGATCCGCTCGTAGGTGATGATGTTGGCGTCGACCGCCATGCCCACCGAGAGGATGAACCCGGCGATGCCGTGCAGGGTCAGGGTGGTGTGCATGGCCACCAGGACCAGCAGGGTCAGCCCGGCGTAGAGGGCCAGGGCGAAGCTGGCGACGGCGCCGGAACCCAGATAGAAGAGGACCATGAAGAGGACCACGGCGACCGCCCCGATGTACCCGGCGGTCTTGCTCTTCTCGAGGGAGTCGCGGCCGAGGGCGGCGCTGACGACGGTCGGCCGACCGACGCTGATCTTGACCGGGATGGCGCCGGCGTTCAGCATGACCGCGATGTTCTGGGCCTCGGCGTAGTTCTGGTAGCCGTTGATCTCGGCCCCACCGCTGGTGATGGGCTCTTGGACGGTGGGCGCCTGGATCGGCTGCTTGTCCAGGAGGATGTAGATCGGCTTGCCCACGTTGGCCGTGGTCGCCGCGGCGAACTTCTTCGCCCCTTCAGGCTTGAAGTCCAGGGTGACGACGTTCTGGCCGGTCGACCGGATGACGGCGTCGGCCTTCTTCAGATCGTCGCCGGTCAGGACGGGCTTGGCCGTCGGGTCGTTCTTCAGCAGTTTCTCGAAGTTTTCCTGGTCGTAGAACTCGAGGAAGGCCGTCCGGCCGATGACGTCCAGGGCCTGCTCGTAGTCCTTGACCCCGGGCAGCTGGACGATGAGGCGCCGCGAGCCGGACTGGTAGAGGGTGGGCTCGGTGACCCCCAGCCCATTGATTCGGTTGTTGATGACCTTCGTCAGCTTGGTCATATCCTCGGCCGTGACCGGGTGGTCGGGCGTATCGACGGCGTCGATGACGACCTCCATGCCACCCTGTAGATCAAGGCCCAGACGGACCTTGCTCAGGAGGGGGTTGACCTTGATGAAATAACCCCCAAGCCCGGCGACGGCGACGAGGAAGATTAGTAGGTAGACCAAGCTTCGCTGGCTCAGACCCACTCTTCTTCCCTCCCAACTTGAATAGTGAGGACAAAAATAAAGCCCGTACAAGAAGACAGGTCCACAACGTACTGATTATATCCTCGTGGCCAAATCGTTGTCAATGAACCGCGGCTGGCGGAGCTGGCAGAAAACGGTCCTACAACAGCCGCGTCTCGTTCATGCTCAACTCGAAGTTGCACCCGAGGAAGCTGGCAGCGCGGCGGCAGATGATCATCCTCGAGAGGAAGATCTCGAAGTACTCCATGACCGGTGAAATCTTGGTGTCAATCTTCAGTTCCAGGGTGATCGTCTTCTTCTTGGCGTCGACGCGCACGAACGAATATTCGGCCGCGTAGTTGACCCGGTCATGGATATCGAAGGTGGACGGGTCGGTGTTGCGGACGCGGGTCCGGTGGACATCGGACTTGTCGGCGATGATCAGGGCCGCGCCGACGTTGTTGACCACCTGGCCGCTGTCTTCCTCGTGGTTGCCCACGGCGGCCATGACCGTGGCAATCTCGTCATACGGCATGCCCAACCGGTCCAGGACGCGGCCGGCGATGAGCGCCCCGACCTGCGGGTGGTCGATCCGGTTGACCACGTTGCCGAGGTCGTGGAGGTGGCCGGCGATGGCCGCCAACTCGCACTCGCGGGCCGGGAAGCCCAGGTAGCTCAGGACGTTGCGGGCGATGTTCGAGACCAGGTTGACGTGGCGGCTGGAGTGCTCGGTGTAACCCATGGCCCCCAGGACCTCGTTGCCCTTCACGATGTAGGTCTCGACTTCGGCGTCCCTCTTCACTTCCTCCAGGGTCACGGGGTGGGTCATCAGGCATCCTCCTTTGCGACGATGGCGGGAACCGTCCCGGCGTGGGCGGCGCCAGCGCCGGCGGCCCGGGCCTGGGCTGTTTCGACAGCCGCGGCCACCTTGCGCCGGACCTCTTCGATGGTCAGGTCATCGGTGGGCAGGAACAGGTGGCATTCCTGGAGGGCGAAAGTCAGACGTTTCAGTTGCTCGTCGAGTCGCTCCTGCCCCCAAGGCACGGGGCGGCGGCGCCGGACGGTGTCCAGCCTGGCATCGAGCGCCACCAGGAAGTCGGGCTCGGCCCGCCGGTAGAGCCGGCGGATGCTGGAGTGCTCCTGGGGCACGGAGACCGCGTCGTAGCCGAAGGCCTTCAGGCCTTCGGCCAACGTGGTCTTGCCGGCCGCGCAGACACCGACGATGACGATGCGGAAGGTCTGTGTCCTCCAGTATCGGGGCGGATTTCGGGCGGCGGACCGGCCGAGGCGGGCCGGGAGCGTCAGACGGGCAGGATGACGGTCATCGCCCGGATGGGCGTGGTCCGCTCGGAGCCTTTGCCGACGGCCAGCACGGCCACACTCATGTCGTCGTGGGGCCGGCCGCGGTCGGCCTTGATGGCCTCCTCGAGCAGCCGGCAGGCGACGGTGTCGGCCTGCTCGGGCCGGGCCGCCGCGAGGACCTGAACCAGCCGCTCCTGAGGGGCAGCCAGAGCACCATCGGTGAAGGCGGCCACCATCAGTCCCGGGACCAGGGGCAGCTCGGCGATGGCCGGCTTCATCCGGTCATGGACGCCGATGGGGGCCGATTCCTCGCTGATGGACATGATCTCAGAGCCCTCCGGCCGCGGCACGAGGGCCAGGACGGGCGGCTCCCCGTTCCTCGAGATGACCACGGTCTTCGTCCGCAGGTCGGCGGAGATGATGGCCAATGTGGCCGAGACCTTGCCGTCGCGCGCGGCGAAAAGGAAATCGTTGACGGCTCGGGCGGCCGCGCCGTCGCGCGCGCCGTCGGCGATGAGGGCCATCGCCCGGCTGACAACCATCCGGCTGATGCCCTTGGCCGAGCGGCCGTGCCCCTGACCGTCGGCCACGAGCACCGAAAGCCCGCCGTGAGGCCGCTCGACGGCTTCTATAGTATCGCCGCTCTCGCTCAGTCCGAACTTGGGTGTCTTGGCCACGCCGACCCTGATCTCCAATGACGGGACTCCTCTCTTCAGCCTAGGCCCGCCCGATGATCGTCCGCGTGTCGCCGGTCCGCCGCGTGAACCTGGCTTCGTCCAGCCGCTCCAAGAGCGGCACGGCCACCCGGCGGGTCGTCTCCAGCGCGTCGCGGGCCTGGGCGGCGGTGAACGACTGCCCGGCAAAGACGGCCGCCAGGCGCCGCCTGACTTCGGCCACCACGTCCTGGTGTAGGTACAGGTCATCGCCGAGCTTGACGAGCCGTGGCGCGACCAGGTTGGCGAAGACCTCTTCGGCCGCCCAGGGGCCGGGGACGGCGGACCTGC
>JAJZPE010000145.1 GCA_021811325.1 Bacillota bacterium | reverse complement strand
GGCTGCCTATGTGCGCCGCCGCATGTCCATCCTGAGGCGCCGGATGGGGCGGGCAAAAGCTCTGCGCGCCATCAAGCGCATGAAGGACAAGGAGCAGAGGTGGATGGGCAACCGAGCTTCATCGCCTACAAGGCTAACCTTGTGGGCATCAAGGTGGAGTGGGCCGTGCCCACCAACACCAGCCGGGCCTGCCCCGCCTGCGGGTCGACGGCGAAGGATAACCGCTCGGGGATACGCTTCCGGTGCAGGTCCTGCGGGCACTCCGGCCACGCGGACGCCGTCGCGGCGCTGAACATCGCGCGAGCGATTAGCGGTCTGGCAGCGGCGTAAGCCGTGAGGACCGCCGCCCGGTACGGTAACCGCAAGGGAAGGCAGCCGGGGCGGGCCACTGACTTGGCCCTGATGGCGGCACCCATGAAGTCTGGACGGAAACGAATCGGGCGGAGGTAGCTGCCGACCAGCCTGGGATTGTCCCAGGAATCCCACGCCTGATGGGGTGGGGGGATGTCACATGAACGGCGAGTGCCCCAGCGCCCCCTGGGAAAGCGAAGAGAGCGCCCGCTTCCCCGGCGAGAACCACGAGATGTCGCGGTCCGGCAAGCCCAAGTACCGCATGGAGCGGCTGCGGCTCATCGTGAGGTGGATGGCAAAGCACCTTCAGGCGCCCAGTTAAGCCATCTGCGTTCTGAAGAGGTGTGACGACATCATGCGTGTTCTGGTGCTCGGCGGAACCGGGTTCATCGGATCCCGCGTCGTGACCCGTCTCGCGGGGATGGGCCACGAGGTGGCGGTCTTCAACCGTGGGAGGACGAAGGCCGACCTCCCTTTAAGGGTGCGCCGCCTCATCGGCGACCAGGCCGAGCTGGGCGACCACGTCCAGGCGTTCCGGGACTTCGCCCCCGACGTTGTTGTGGGCATGCGGCTCATGACCGAGCGGGAAGCGAACGCCTTCGCGGGCGCCTTCGCCGGATTGGCCTGCCGGGCCCTGGTCATCGGCAGCATGGATGTCTAACGTGCTTACAACCGTTTGCGTCGCGTGGAGCCCGGCCCGCCCGACCCGACCCCGCTAACTGAAGACTCACCCGTGCGCGAGAAGCTCTACCCTTACCGCGAATTCGTTTCCGAGCCTTGGGCGCAGGAGTACGACAAGCTCCTCGTGGAGCGGGTGGTGATGAGCGCGCCCGGCCTTCCAGGGACTGTCCTCAGGCTCCCCTTCGTCTACGGCCCCGGCGACGGTCTGCACCGGCTGGCCGAGTACCTGAAACCGATGGACGAAGGGCTGCCGGCCATCGTCATGGACGAGCGAAGGGCGCGTTGGCGGGCGGCCCGCGGTTACGTCGAGAACGTCGCCGAGGCCATCGCCTTGGCGGTCACGGACCCCCGGGCGACCGGCCGGGGAGGCGAAGTCGTCGCCAAGCCCAAGGGCCGGCTTCCGGCGGACCTGGTGAAGGAATACGACTTCAGTCAGCACCTCTTCGCCGACACCCGGCGCGTACGGACAGAACTCGGCTATCGGGAACCGGTCACGCTGGCCGAGTCGCTACGCCGGACCATCGAGTGGGAGCGTCGCTCCCAACGAAGCAGTGATCACCAGGCTTGAGGCCAATCGCCAGGGAGAGCGCTCTTCCCGAGGAGGTGAGGGCCATACCTGATAGCGTACCCGAGCACCAGGCCCTGCGAAGCGAGGCTGAGCTTATCGTCAACAGACTCGACCTGCTGGATGTCCTCGGACGCTATGGCCGGGCCGAAGTCGTCGGCAGCGTGGCTCTAGACCTCGTGGTCAAGAGGGACATCGACATCCACGTCCTCATCGGCCCCGCCGGATGGCGGGAGGCCGGTCTCGTGGCCGTCATCGGCGACCTCTGGCCCAAGTTGTTGGGTCTGGAGGGCGTGGGCGAACTCCGCCTGACCGATTACCGAGATGCGAGGGCCATCAAGATCGGCATCGACCACTATCCCGGGCCGAGCGGCGACTGGTCCATCGACCTCTGGGTCACCGACCGGGAGGAAACAACTGCCTTCGCCACGGTGGGCGAGCTGCGGGCCGCCCTGACCGATGAGACGCGCGAGGCGATCCTGGCCATCAAGCGCCACTATCATCGGCTCGGCTTGCTCCGAAACGGCCTCAGCAACCGCATCTATGAGGCGGTGACACGTCACGACGTCCGTACGGTCGAGGACTTCGAGCGACTTCAGGCAGGTTCGGGAGGACCCTGATCGACCAGCCGGAAAAACCGCGCCGCTTAAGGGACAAAGCGGCAGGCCTCAATGGCCCGCCGTTTCTCGTAGCGCCCGCTCCAGGACCATCGCCGCCAGGGCCAGGTCCTCGTAGGACGTCAGCTCCTCGGGGCTGTGGCTGACGCCCCCGAGGCTCCGCACGAAGAGCATCCCCACTGGGGCAATCTGGGCAATCATCATCGCGTCGTGGGCGGCGCCGCTGGGGAGCCGGCAGAACGTCGCCTCGGCCCGCCGCACGGATTCCCCGGCCTCCGTGGCCGCGCGCTCTAGGAGTCCGATCATCTTCTCGGGCAGGAGCACCGGCGCGAACTCGCTCGTCTGCTCGACGTCGATGCTGACCTGGCGGGCCTGGGCGACCTTCATGGCGGCGGCCTTGACCGCGAAGGCCGCGTCGACACGGGCCTTTTCGTCGATGGACCGGACGTCGACCGTGAAGCGCACACGCCCGGGGATGACGTTGCCCGCGCCGGGCTCAACCGAGAGCCGCCCGACCGTGGCCACGACCCGATTGGCATCGGCCCGGGCGACCTTCTCGACCTCGAGGATGACTTCGGCGGCGGCGGCCATGGCGTCGTGCCGTAGCCCCATGGGGGTCGCCCCGGCGTGGGCGGCCCGGCCCTCGACGGTCACCTCCAGGTAGGCCGGCCCGGCGATGCCGGTGACCACCCCGAGGGGCAGCCCCCTGGACTCCAGCACCCCGGCCTGCTCGATGTGGACCTCGAAGTAGGCCGCCAAGTCGCCGCGGCGCCGGGGCTTCCAGGCCCGGCAGGCGCGGCCGCTTTCCAGGCGGTCCGGCTCGTGCCCCGCAGCCACGAGGGCGTCGTACATGGACCGCCCGCCCGCGTCGCGCATCTCCCACAGCGCCCCGGGGCTGAACTTCCCGAGCATGGCCTGGCTGCCGAAGAGGCCGGGCGAAAAGCGGGCCCCTTCCTCGTTGGTGAAGTCGATGAGCTCGATGGGTCTGGCCGGCTCGAACCCGGACACTCGCAGGCGCCGGATGGCCTCGAGCCCGACGACGATCCCGGCCACCCCATCGAAACGGCCGCCCATCGGCACGCTGTCGAGGTGCGAGCCTACGGCCACTGGTGCGAGGCCAGTCGCGGGCGCGGGCGGAGCGTCTGGCGACGGAGCGCCGCCCGCCACCCACGTCCCGATGATATTGCCGACCGGGTCGGCCCGGACCGCAAGGTCGAGGTCCTCCATGAGGGCGGTCAGGTGAGCCCTGGCCGCCAGGTCGGCCTCGGAGAGCGCCGGCCTGGTCACCGCGGTCAGCGTCTCCCCCGGAGCGCGGCCGGGCACCTTCTCCCCGCCAAAACGGGCGAAGGCCTTGATGTCCTTCTCGATGCGGGCGGCGGTGGCCGCCTGGTCGAGCTTCAGAGTCGTTCGTCTGGTCAAAAGGAATCCCCTCCGGGTCTGGTATTCCCCGGAGGGGACCTGTTTTCCTAGTCGGGCCCGAGTTGCCGGCGGCGCCGCAGCTAGGTCCGGAGCGATCTCGCATAGCGGCGGCGAGGGTTGCGGCAAACCTCAATGATGCTGGAAGCACCCGATGTTCGGGGCGGCCCCGAGCCGCCGAAAGACGACGGCCGCCGCCTGGGCCCGTGTGGCCCCGTCCTTGGGCCGGAAGGTGCGGTCGTCGAGACCCTTGATGATCTCGCGTTTGACCGCCTCGGCCACGTACTTGGCGGCGCCGGGATTGATGTCGGCGGCGTCCTTGAAGTTAACCGCGCCCTTGGCCGGGACTAGGCCGGGCAGGGTCAGGTAGGCGCAGCGGACGGTCCAGACGGCCATCTCCTCGCGGGTGATGGTCCGGTCCGGCTCGAAGCGCCCGCCGGGAAACTCCGAAGGGATGATGACGCCCCATTTGACGGCGGTCTCCAGGTACCCTTGTAAATGGACCCACTGGTCGGCCGTGTCCGTGAAGGAGGGCGCCAGCCCCTTGACCACCTCGCCCTCCTCGGCCGCGATGAGCAGCTTGAGGTACTGGGCGCGGGTGATGGGGTCTTCGGGGTGGAAGAGCCCGTCCGGATAGCCATTGATGATGTCCTTGTCGATGAGGGCCTGGATGGGCTCCTCGGCCCAATGCCCCTTGACGTCGGGCAATATCCTGGCCGCCGCGGCCAGCGTGGGCAGGGTGGCTGAAACAGCCAGGGCCGCAATGAGCATCAGGACAGCCGCAACGCAAACCTTGAGAAACCGCTGAGCCTCGTGTGAAGGCCCCAGCAGCCGTGGCCGCTCATCCTGGGATCTTTGTAATCGGATCGTTCAGCACCTCCCTACCAGTGAGGTCTCTCCCAGCTGTTATCCTAACGCAAAGTGGCAGAGGGCGCGTTGATTTCCGTCAATGGCCCATGCCGGAGATAAAGCCGAGAACGCTCCTTCCGTTGATAAGGAGCGTTCTCTGACGGAACCCCGTCTTAGGCCCGTAGTGCAGCAAGAAAGGGGACGTTTCATGGCGCCCGGGACCTCCTGCCGTTTGTCGCTTTTTGGCGAAGGGTTTCGCCCAGTCATGGATACGGTAACCTTGTCCCAGCTCAGCCCCTCCCCTAACCAGGCAGTTTCCTCAGGATCTTGACCCCCCATAGCATCGGGGTTATCCTCACTTCCTCGCCGCGCAGGGCCCGCTCCAAGAGGTCCATGGCCCCGCCGACGCGGGCGTCGTACATCGCCTCGCCGGCCTCCTTCGAGGCCTTGGCGGGCCCGCCCATGTAAGGCGTGAAGCCCTTCTTGCCCGTCCAGGCCAGGGCGGCGTCGAGGTGCTCGAGGTCCCTGCCGACGACGCGGCCCCCGAGCGCCCGTACCAACCGACCGATGGCCGCCACCGCCCCGGGGCCCTTGGTCGGGGCCGACACGGGCACGTCCCGGTAGCCCGGGTCGATGAGGGCCGGGTCGGTGGCCAGCATCAATGAGGTCTCGTTGGTCCCGGCGTGGACGTCCGGGTCGTCGCCGATGGTCCCCGGCCCGAGGCCGGTGGCCTTCATCAAGGTCGGATCGTGCTGGACCATCATCCGGAACTCCTGGCCGAACGGGTTGATGACATAGAAGCGGTGCCTGCGCCAGGCCGACCTGGCGGCCGCCTCGATGGCCAGCTGGTGGCGCGGGCCGCCGTGGTTGTCGGCGATGAGGAGGTACCGGAAGCCCTGGGCCGCCAGGCCGGAGGCGAAGGCCAGGACCAGGCCCTCGAGGAGAGGCGCCCGGACGTTGATCGAGCCGCCGACCGGCAGCGGGTCGGCCCCGGTGTAAAGCGGCGGCAGGACCAGGAGGGTGAAGTCCGGGTGGCGGCGCTCGATCTCGGCCATGTAGCGACGCCGCAACTCCTCCGAGATGTAAACGTCGGTGCCGACGGGCAGGTGCGGGCCGTGGACCTCGATGGGGCTGACCGACATCAGGGCCACGGTCTTCGTCTTGTCCAGGGCCTGCAGCTGCGGCAGGGTCTGGCGGACATACTCGATGACACGCGCCATGCGGAGCCCTCCCTTGCGCGGTTCAGTCCTTGCCGACATGGTTCAGGTTCTACGCGGACCGCCGGTTGACC
>JAJZPE010000144.1 GCA_021811325.1 Bacillota bacterium | reverse complement strand
GGCCGACGCGGCCCTGGCCGAGGAGCCAGTTGGCGGCCTGGATGCGGCGGTATGAAGCCAGTTCCGGCGGGGCCTGAGCGGCCAGCTCGGTCCCGCGGACCGGGGTGAAGGCGAAGAGCCCGATGGTCACGCCCTGCCCGACCAGGCGGGCGATGAGCCGGACCATGTCTTCCTCAGTCTCGCCGAGGCCGACGATGAGGTGGGTGCCGATCTTGCCCGGCCAGCGGGCCGCGGCCTCCTCGACGCGCTTGAGGGCGGAGGCGAAGGAGCCGCCCTTGACGCGGCGGTGGAGGTCCTCACCGACGACGTCGATGGGCATCGTCACGTGGTCGGCGCCGGCCTCGAAGAGCTGGGCCACCACGGCCTGGTCGTTGAGGAAGACGGAGACGCAGATGGGGACGGATGAGCGACGGCGCGTGGAGCGCACGGCCTCGAAGGTCTCGCCGAGGCTGGCCCGGTCGTGGACGACCTGGAAGCAGACCCGCTTGATCCCTTCCCCGCCTTGGGTCGCGGCCTCATGAGAGTCGGCGACGGCGGCGATGACGGTCTCCGGGTCGTCGGCCGCCGGCCAGGTCACCCGGGACAGCAGGTCGGTCCGGGCCCCGCTCTCGCGGGCCTGCGGGCAGAAGCCGCAGTTGCGGTCGCAGCGCTCGCCGACCATCAGGTAGGCCGTGGTCGGCAGGCAGTCGGCGCGGACCTGGTTGAGGCCGATGGCCGTGCCGGTGCCGACCGAGACGCGCAGGCGCGGGGCCTTTTCGGGCCGCGGTTCGGGCTTCAAAGCACGCAGCACTCCTCTCCGCGGGTGACCTCGAGCCCGAGCTCTTTCGCCAACTGAATGGCCGGACGGGCCGGGATGACGATCTTTTGGACCCCGCAGCGGACGGCGGCCTGGTCCAGCTCGACCCGGTAGCGGCCGGACGGGCGCATGCAGCCAAGGAAGATGGGCGTCTTCGGAAAGTCCAGGCGGGCCCGGATGAGGGTGTCGATGACCGCCGAAACCGGCGGCGGGGTCCGGTCGGCGTAGCGCGTCCCCTTGGTCGGGATGAAGACGATGAAGACCAGCGCGTCGGCGCCTTCCCGGCGCAGTATCTGCAGCGCCCGCTCCTCCCCGCTCATCGCCCCGCCGCGCAACCCGATGCAGATGTGCGGCAGGACCTTGGTGTGGCGACGAAGCGCGCGATAGGATTCGAGATAATCCGAGACCGTCTTGTCGAGGCCGAAGGTCTCGTGGATGGTGTCGTCGTCGCCGACGAAGTCGAAGGAGACCGCGTCGGCATAGGCGGCCAGGGCCTTGGCCTCGTCCTCGTCGACCAGTCCGACGTGGAAGTTGACCCGGCCGGTCGCCTTGAGGGCCTCGATGGCCGCCTTGTGGTGTAGGACGGGGACGCGACCGCTGCGGTCGCAGCCACCAGAGATGAGGTAGCTGCGCGGTTTGGCGGGGGCGGGGCCGGCGGCGGTCACGCCCGCGTCGCCCTCGGTCGCGGCCGCGCCGGTGCCGGCCGCGGTCGCCTCGGCCAGGGCCTCGGCGATGGGGGTCATCCCCTCGAGGTAGTGCTTGCCGCAATGGGCGCAGTCCAGCGAGCATGCGGTCCCCGTCGTGCTGATGACCTTGGTCTTGTTGGGGTAGTCGAACTCGATGGCCGGCGGGAAATTCTCCTGGCGCACCCGCCAGGCCCGCTCGATCAGGCTGGAAGCCCACGCCGGGCCGGCGTCTCGGATGGGGCTCGGATTCTGGGACGTTTTCGCCTCTCCCATAAAGCCGGGCGCAGGGGACTGCCGTCTTCAGGCGGCAGAGGAATGCGCCCTTTCCCTTCCTTTCCCTTGGTAGTCCTTGACAACGAACATGTGTTCGGGTACAATGGGAACCGGAAGACTCTGCTTGCGCCGAGGGTTGACTCCGTCACGGCGAAGTGGTCAGAGTTCCGGAAAGGACGGTGACGAGGTGCTTAAGGCCTTCCAGTACCGCCTGTACCCGAGCAAGGCGCAGTCTGAAGCCCTGTTGGATATGCTGGAAACCTGTCGCCGCTTGTATAACCGTTCCCTCGCGGAGCGACGGGACGCCTATGAACGCGAAGGCAAATCCCTGAACTACTATGATCAGGCCAACACCCTAAGGGCACAGCGGAAGCGGAACCCGTACCTCGCCAGAGTTAACTACTCCGCAACCCAGGACGTGCTTCGCCGGCTCGACAAAGCGTTCCAAGCGTTCTTCCGCCGGGTGAAAGCTGGCGGGAAGCCGGGTTATCCGCGATTCAAGGCCAAGGGCCGCTACGACTCGGTCACCTTCCCTACCAACGGCGACGGCTGTCGGCTCAAGGACGGAAGGCTGTACTTCCAGCACGTCGGGAGAGTCAAGCTCAAGCTGCATCGTCCGCTCGAAGGGAGGATCAAGACCGTCGCCGTCCGCCGAAAGGCCGACGGTTGGTACGCCTCCTTCACTTGTGCGGTTGAGGCGGTGCCCCTCCCGTCTTCCGACCAGGCGTGCGGGGTGGACCTGGGGCTCAAGTCCTTCGCGGTCACCAGCGACGGTGAGTTCTTCCCGGCGTCCAAATACCTGAGGAAGGCCGAGAGGAACGTAAAGCGGCTGCAGCGGCAAGTGTCACGGCGGAAAAAAGGCTCGAACCGGAGAAGGAAGGCCATCCGCCGGCTCGCCAGGGCTCATCTCCACATCGCTAACCGGCGAAAAGACGCGGCGCACAAGGTCGCTCGGTCATTGGTGAACATATACGGGCTCATCGCCGTGGAGGATCTGAAGGTAGGGAACATGCTCAAGAACCACCGTCTGGCAGGAAGCATCAGCGATGCGGGTTGGAACCTCTTCGTGAACATCCTGAAGGCCAAAGCGGTAGAGGCTGGGCGTCGGGTTGTCGAGGTCGACCCGCGGAACACATCGCAGACCTGCAGCGGTTGCGGTCGCACCGTCCCAAAACCGCTATCGGAGCGGTGGCACTCCTGTCCGGCGTGCGGGACATCGCTTCACCGGGACGTGAACGCCGCAATCAACATCCTGCGTAGGGCGGCAGCCTAGCCAAACACATCGGGCTCGGACGGAGCCTTCGGGGATGCGGGACAGCTAGGGCACCGCAGAAGAACCGAGAAGCCGTCTGCTTCAGCAGGCGGAGTCGTCACCCCAATCATGAACGGGCGGGCGGCGGGGGTGCGGTGACCCGCCTTTCCCGTCGCCCGCCCAATCAATGCCGGCCCGGGCCGCGGCAGGTCGCCCCGGTGGCGCTCCTCGCGGCGCGCCCCGTCAGCCGCGGTCCTCCCTTGCCGGCAATCCTCGGACCATTCCCGGCCGGCGGCTCACGCCGCGCGGCCGGGCTTTGGGCCTGTCGTCAGGCCTCTTTCTTCCAGCGAAGAATCGGCTTCCGGGCGGCCAGGGTCTCGTCGAGGCGGCCGACCGGCGTCGTGTGCGGCGCGGTCTTGACCTTCTCGGGATCCTTCTCCGACTCTACGGCGATCTCTTTCATCGTCTTGATGAAGCGGTCGAGGGTCTCCTTGCTCTCGGTCTCGGTCGGCTCGACCATCAGGGCCTCCTCGACGATCATCGGGAAGTAGACCGTCGGCGGGTGGACGCCGTAGTCCAGGAGCCTTTTCGCGATGTCGAGGGTCTTGACCCCGTGCTTCTCCTTCTGCCACTTGCCGGAGAGGACGAACTCGTGCTTGCAGACCCGGTCGTACTGGAGCCAGTAGTCCTTCTTCAGGGCCTGCATGATGTAGTTGGCGTTGAGGACGGCGTCCTCGCTGACCTGCTTGAGGCCGTCCGACCCCATGGCCCGGATGTAGGTGTAGGCCTTGACGATGACGCCGAAATTGCCGTAGAACGTCTTCGTCTTGCCGATCGACTGTGGGCGGTTGTAGTCGAGGTAGTACTTCTGGCCGTCGTTCTCCACCGTCGGCGTGGGCAGGAAGGGGATGAGTTCCTTCTTGACCCCGACCGGACCCGAGCCCGGGCCGCCGCCGCCGTGCGGCGTGGAGAAGGTCTTGTGCAGGTTCAGGTGGCAGACGTCGAAGCCGGCGTCGCCCGGCCGGGCATAGCCCATGATGGCGTTGGCGTTAGCCCCGTCGTAGTAAAGGAGGCCGCCGGCCTTGTGGACCATGTCGGCAATGACGTGGATGTTCTCGTCGAAGAGCCCGAGGGTGTTCGGGTTCGTCAACATCAGGGCCGCGACCTGGTCGTCGAGGACCGACTTGAGGGACTCGAGGTCGACCCCACCGCGCTCGTTCGACTTGACCTGGACGATCTCGTAGCCGACCATGGCCGAGGTGGCCGGGTTGGTGCCGTGGGCCGAATCCGGGACGATGACCTTGCTCTTCTTGTTGCCCCTGGCGTTGTGGTAGGCGTGGATGATCTGGATCCCGGTGAACTCGCCGTGGGCGCCGGCCGCCGGCTGGAGGGTCACCCGGTCGAAGCCGCTGATCTCGGCCAGGTACTTCTCCATCTCGTACATGAGCTGGAGGGCGCCCTGAACGAGGGCCTCGTTCGTGTACGGGTGGATGTCGGCCAGGCCGGGCAGGGCCACGACCCGCTCGTTGATCTTCGGGTTGTACTTCATCGTGCACGAGCCAAGCGGGTAGAAGTCGACGTCGACGCCGTGCTGCCGGCGGGACATCCGGACGAAGTGGCGGATGACGTCGATCTCGCTGACCTCGGGGAGGTCCGGGCCTTCGGCGCGGACCATGCCGGCCGGCAGGAGCTTTTTCTCGTCCTCGGCGGGGACGTCGAGGGCCGGGAGCGAGTATGCGGTGCGGCCCTTGCGGCTCATCTCGAAGATGAGGGGTTCGTTGGTGTCCATTATTGCAGTCCCCCCAATCCCGCCGCGAGGGCGTCGATCTCGTCCTTCGTCCGCCGCTCGGTGACGGCGACGAGGAGGTGGTTCTTGTAGGCCGGGTAGAATTTCGCCAGGTCAAGGCCTGGCAGGATGTGCTTCTTGGCCAGCTCGGCGGAGATTTTCTCCGGGGCGATCGGGGTCTTGACCGCGAACTCCTTGAAGAACGGGGCCTTGAAGGCCAGCTCGTAACCCTTCTGGGCGGTTATCTGCTTGGCCGCGTAGTGGGCCTTCTGCAGCGAAAGCTGGGCCACCTCGTGGAGTCCCTGCTTGCCCATGGTCACCAGGTAGACCAGCGCGGCCAGGGCGTTGAGGGCTTCGTTGGAGCAGATGTTCGAGGTCGCCTTCTCGCGGCGGATGTGCTGTTCGCGGGTCTGCAGGGTGAGGACCCAGGCCCGCTGGCCACGGACGTCGAGGGTCTGGCCGATGATCCGGCCGGCCATGCGGCGGACGTACTTCTCCTTCGCGGCGAAAAAGCCGAGGTACGGGCCGCCGAAGGACATCGGGTTGCCGAGCGGTTGCCCCTCACCGCAGACGATGTCGGCGCCGTAATCACCGGGGGCCTTGAGGACGCCCAGGGAGATGGGGTCCACGGCGACGACGTAAAGGGCGCCCTTGGCGTGGGCGGTCTTCTCGATCTCCTCGACCGGTTCGAGGCAGCCGAAGAAGTTGGGGTTCTGGATGATGACCCCCGCCGTCTGGTCATTGACGAGGGAGGCGAGCTTGTCGGGGTCGGTCTGGCCATCGTTGGCCGGGGCCACGTGGACCTTGATGTCCTGGGCCTGGATATACGTCTGGAGGACGGCCCGGTACTCGGGATGGACCGCCTCGGAGATGACGATCTCCTTGCGGCCGGTGACGGCGCAGGCCATCAGGGCGGCCTCGGCGACGGCCGTGCCGCCGTCGTACATGGAGGCCTGGGAGACGTCCATTCCGGTGATCTGGCAGATGAC
>JAJZPE010000143.1 GCA_021811325.1 Bacillota bacterium | reverse complement strand
TACGAGACCAAGCACGGCGGCAAGTAGCCTTCTGTCCTGATGGTGATGGGCTCATTGACGGGCCCGTTTCTTGTCTTTCGGGTGATGCGCTCCTCTTTGGGGCATGAAAGCGGCGGGATGGGGGGGATGGGCGATGGCCTTCGGAGACCTCAGGTCGCGCAAGAGCGTGCTGTGGGCTTCTTTGGCCTTCGTGCTGTTCCTGGCCGTGGCTGTGGCGATCTCCTGCAGCCAGGGCGGCGGGCGTCTGTCCGCGGGTCTCGCCCTACCGTCCGCCGGACGGTCCGGCGAGGTGCCACCCATGGGTGAGGTGCCACCCATGGGCGAGGTGGTTGTGTCCCGTATCCCTGAGGCCGCTGTCAAGCCCGCCTGGGAGAGCTCATTCAGCGACGCCGTTCTGGCCTCGACCGCCGCTTCCGGCGACTACGTCGTGGCCAACGTGACCTACAAAGAAGGCCGCCGGAGCGTCCCGGGGTTCCAGGTCCTCGGCCGGAATGGCAAGGTCCTCTGGGAGCGCCGCTTCAGCGATAACCGCTACCGATACAGCCGGGCCGACTCCCTGGCCGGCGGGCAGTTCATCGGCGCCGTCGTCTTGGACTACTACGACAAGGGCCTTTTCTACCTGTTCGACAAGGACGGGCGGTTGCTCTGGACACCGCGCAACGTGACCGGCTCCATCACCTCGCTGATGTCCGCCGACGGTTCCCGCCTGGCCCTCCTGGATGATTCCAACCACCGCCTCTACGTGCTGACGGGCGCCGGCGAGGAGCTCGCGAGCTTCTCCGTGTCGGCCCGGGTCACGCTGCGCTTCACCGACGGCGGCGACGACCTTTTCGTCCTCGATGGCGACAAGATCCACGTCGTCGACCGTAAGGGCGGGTCCACGCAGTTCCAGGGGAGCGTTGCGGCGCCGAGCGATCTGCAGGTCTCGCCGGACGGGCGTTACGTGGCCGTCACCACCACCGACGGCGTGGACTACCTGAACCTCTTCCGGGGCGACGGTGAGCTCGGGTGGAAGTACCCCGTCGACCCGGGCGGCACCGACAAGCTCGTCTTCTCGTCGGACGGCCGGTACCTCGTCCTCTACGACTTCGGGACCAGGGGCGGCATCGCCGTCTTCCGCGTCGAGGACGGCGCCATCCTGTGGCGGTCGTACTTCACGCCCTCGGAAGGGCGTCGGGGCTCGGTTCGCTCGGCCTCCATCCGCCCCGATACCCTGGAGGTCGAGGCCAACTACGTCGAGAGCTACCGTTTGGGGAAGCAGACCGTGGAGGAGCACTACCTGGTCGTCTTCACCCGGCAGGGGCAGGCCCAGTGGCGGGTGACCCTGGAGGCCAATGTGGACCTCGACGCCAGCAGCGATGGGAGCGTCGTGGCGGTGACCACGAACAACTCCATCCAGGTCGATGGCTCCGTGACCAACCGGCTCTTCTGGTACGACCTCCTGGCGCTGTTCAATCTGAAGGGCGGGAAGTGAGCGATGGACGGCGGGTCAGGGCCGAAGGTCCGGCGAGTTCCAGATATCGGAAAAACCGACCTTTGAGGCAGGGATAAGGGCCGCCCCCTCGAATGTTTTCTTTTTAGAACTGACATATGGCTTGGGACTGACCTACAGCCGCGATTTGAGGCGGCGCATCGATCCGAGGTGCCATCTTTCATGAAAGCGCGAGGCAAGGCCGGCTTTGCACAGCCGCGGACGGGCGGTCGCGGGACCAGGCTCGTGGCCATGGTCGCCATGCTGGCGGTGGTCGCGGCGTTCTCCGGGCCGGCCGCTTTGGCCGCGGCGTTCTCCGGGCCGCCGCCGTCCTTCCCGGACCTCGACGGCCACTGGGCCCGTTTCGAAGTCGAGCTGCTGACGGCGAAAGGCGTGGCCGAAGCGTTTTTCGGCGGCCGGTTCGAGCCCGATGTGCCCGTTACCCGCGCCGACCTGGCGAGGATGTTGGTCATCGGCCTGGGGCACGAGAACGAGGTCGAGGCTTTGGCCCAGGAGCCCTCGACGTTCGCCGACGTCCAACTGGACACCCCGGAACGCCCGTACATCGAAGTGGCCTATGAACTCGGCATCGTCAACGGCTACCCCGACCACTCCTTCCGGCCGGAAGCCGACATCTCGCGGGCCGAGATGACGGCGATGATCCTGCGGGCGCTGGGCTGGGAGAAACTCGCCCAGACCACGTCGGCGGGCAAGGCCGTCTACCCCGACCAGTCCTCCATCGCCGACTGGGCCCTCGGCTATGCCCTCCTGGCCTACAAGACGGGCATCATCAAGGGCTACCCCGACGGCACCTTCCGCCCGCTGGACCAGACGACGCGGTCCCAGGCCGTGGTCCTCGTCGCCCGGATGCTCGCGTCCATGGACCGCCTCTATGACCTGAGCGGCGTCGTCCAATCGGTGGAACTCGTCGACGGAGCCCTCAACCTCGAGACCCCCGCCGGCGCCCGCCGCCTCCTGGTCCGCCGGGACACGCCGGTCTACCGCAACGGACAGCCGATCACCCTGGGCGACATCGGCTTCTTCGACGAGGCCGTGGTGGCCCTCGACCAGTCCGGCCGGACCGCCTTCGTCGCCGCCTACCTGGCCACGAGGTGGGGCACGCTGACCGCCGTGGCGCCGGACAACGGGACCATCACCCTTGATGGGGTGACGGTCGCGGTCCGCCCCGAGGCCTCGATGTATCGCCACGGGCGGCCTGCCACCCTGTCGAATCTGAAGATAGGCGACCGCGTGGTCGCCATCCTCAAGACCGTCGACGGCAGCAACGCCGTGCGCGCCCTCGATGCCATCAGCCTTTCGGCCACGGGGGTCATGGCTGGCTATGACATCGCCCGAAGACAGCTTGTGGTCGACGTCGCCGCCGGCGCCGGGGTGGAGCGCCGGCTCTTCGAGGTCTTGCCGACGACCGTCGTCTTCCTCGACGGCCGGCGGGCCGGACCCACCGACCTCAAACCGGGGGACCGCCTCGAGCTGGCCACCGACCAGCCGGGCGGACCGGTGTCCTTCGTTTCCGCGGAAAGGCCCAGGTGAATCTCATGAGCAGAGGCCGCCACGCCCTCATCATCCTGGTCTGTCTGACCTTGCTCCTTACCGGCCCGACCGTGCCGGTCGGGTCTTCAGCGCAGGCCTTCAAAGCCGACGCGCGGACCACCCTTTCGCCTGAACTCCGCGAGGCCGTCGTCAAGGCCACGGCGGAGGGCGAGTCGTCACTGAACGTGATGGTCGTTCCCGAGGCCGGCCACTCGAATTCGCTGGTGGCGGCGGTGAAACGCCTTGGCGGCAAGGTCCTGGCGGCGACACCCGGCGGCGAGTACCTGGCCCTGACCGTGCCCGTCGACCGGCTGGCCGAGGTCGCTTCGCTGAAGGGCGTGCTGGCCGTAAGCCCGGACGCCCGGGTTTCATTGAACGCCACGCGCCACGCTCCGGAGGACGTCCGGCCGGCCCAGACGGGCGTCGACTTCGCGGCCGCCACCGTGCGCCAGAGCCTGGGCGACAACAACGAGGCGGTCAAGGCTCCCGAGTTGCGCGACCTCACCGGCGCCGATGGCCGTGGGGTGACCATCGCCATCATCGACACGGGCATCGACCCGGCCCACCCGGACCTGGCGATGACCTCCACTTGGCAGCAGAAGATAGTCGACTGGCAGGACTTCACCGGCGAGGGGGACGTCAGCACCTCCAGCTACGCCACGGCCACGCGGGGCAGCATCATCACCCCCTTCGGCAGCGTCGGTATCGGCAAGATCGTTTCCAAGAGCGGCCGTTACCACTACGGCCTGTTCCATGAGAATGACCTTAACCAGGACGGCGAGATCGGACGTGACGTCAACCGCAACGGGGTCACCACCGACGACTTCCCGGTCCTGGTGGTCGACTCGGCCAAGGCCGGCGCTTACGACACGGTCTACGTCGACACCAACCGGGACTACAGCTTCGCCGACGAGATTCCGCTCCAGCCGTATGCCCAATCGGGGACCTACTCCAACTTTGGCGGGGAGCAGGACGCCCAGGGTCTGGCCTTCGTCGTCACCACCGTCAGGCGCGACGGGAGCCTGGTCAACCTGGGCTTCGACGGCAACGGTCACGGCACTCACGTGGCCGGAATTGCCGCCGCCGCCGGGCTATACCGGGCCGGCGCCGTGGGGGTGGCCCCGGGGGCCAAGCTGATGGCCCTGAAGGTCCTGGACTCGGCCGGCGACGGCTCGTGGGACAGCATCTCGCGGGCCCTGTCCTACGCCGCCGAGCACGGGGCCAGGGTCGTCGGCCTGAGCCTGGCCACGGTCAACGACAACAGCTCGGCGGACAGCGCCCAGTCGCAACTCATCGCCGAGTTGAGTCTGAAGTACGACCTTCTGGTGGCCATCGCCGCGGGCAACGAGGGCCCGGGCGTCTCCAGCGCCCTCACCCCCGGGGACGCCAACGAGGCCCTCACGGTCGGGGCGTACTTCTCCCCGGCCATGTGGAAGCATCTCTACGACCTCGACGTGCCCCACGAGGGCATCTGGTATTACAGCGCCGTCGGCCCCAGACGCGACGGCTCATTGGCTCCGAACCTGGTCGCCCCGGGCGCGGCCGTCTCCACCGTACCTACGTGGCTCAAGGCCGACGGCTACCCGCCGGGCTACCAGTTGCGTGAAGGGACGAGCATGGCCGCCCCCTACGCGGCCGGCGCGGCCGCCCTGCTGATGCAGTCGGCGTCCGAGGCGGGGTTGTCGGTCACCGCCCGCCAGGTCAAGTCGGCTCTCGAGGTGGGGGCCCGGGCGCTCGGCGGCTACCAGGTGGTCGAGCAGGGACACGGCCTCATCGACCTGCCGGCGGCGTGGGCCCGGCTGCAGCAGATGATCGAGGACTCACCCAAGGTGCTGGCCTGGGTCAGCGAGACCGTCCCGTCCCCGGCCGGCGGCGCCTACGCCCGTGACTTCGACCCGGCCGGAGTCGGCGTGACCCTCGAGAACCCGGGGGCCACGACGGTCCGTCTCGACCTGGTCTCCGACGCCGATTGGGTCAGCGCCGACCACCTCCGCATGACCCTGCCGTCCCAGTCGCAGCGGCAGGTCTACCTACGCTACAAGGTGCCGGACGGGCCGGGCCTCTACTCGACCCTCCTGCGGGGGCGCGGCGAAGCCAGCCGGGCGGATGACCTGCAGTTCCTGAACACGGTCATCCACCCGCTCAAGTTCGACGGCCAGGATGGTTGGAAGCTCCGGGTCGACGGGACTGCGGAAGCGGCGCACTACCGGCGCTACTTCTTGGCCGTGCCCAACGGGGCCACGGACTTGCGCCTGAAGCTGTCCATCCCGTCCGACCAGCGCCAGGGCTATCTCGGCCGCGCCTGGATGCAGGTGAACCGGCCGGACGGCTGGGAGCTGACCCGCACGGACTTCATCGGCCTGGGGTCCGATGAGGCCGCGGTGGAGAGCTCGCCGGGCACGGGTGCGACGACGCAGCCTGGCCAGGCGCCCGGGCAGCAGACCAACCCGGGCCCTTCGGGCAGCAGCGGCTCCACCCCGGCGCAGGACGCACCGGCCGCCGTCGAGCGGGTCATCAGCAACCCCGAGCCCGGCGTCTGGGAGGTCATCGTCTACAGCTCGCCGGTGCTTTCGAAGTTCGGGCGGGACACGACCGTCTTCACCCTGGAAGCTGAGTTGCGTGGGTTCGAGGTCAGCCCGGATTCCTGGCGGTCCAACGTCGAGGCGGGGCCGGCGGTCCAGGCCGGGCAGGAGTTCATGATAACCAATCACGGTGTCGCCGGGACCGTGAGGTTCGTCGGCTACGGGCTTAGCCGTAGCTACAATGAGATTGTCACCGAGCGGGCCTTCATCAAGGAGCACCAGACCTACTCGAAGACGTTGCCCGAGGT
>JAJZPE010000142.1 GCA_021811325.1 Bacillota bacterium | reverse complement strand
TGCAAGAGACGTTGCGGGAAGTGCTCGAGCTGGCCAAGGCGCGGGGCGCCGGGTACGCCGACGTCCGCGTGGTTGAAACCCGCTCGGAGCCAATCACCATGCGCAACGGCAACGTTGAAAGGATCTCCACCCGCGCCGACCGCGGCGTCGGGTTACGGGTGTTGGTCGATGGGGCTTGGGGCTTCGCCTCTTCGTCAGAGCTCGGCCGGGAGAGCCTCGTGGAACTGGTCGACCTGGCCGTCCGCATCGGGCGGGCCAGCGCGCGCTGGAAGCACGGCGAGGGGGTCGTGCTGGCCCCCGAGCCGCCCCACGTCGACCGCTGGGAGAACCGCGTGGCCAGGGACCCCTTCGAGGTCAAGACGGAGGACAAGGTCGAACTACTGGCGGCGGCGACCCGGGCGATGACCGAGGTCCACGAGGTCAAGGTGACCGGGGCGCAGGTCCAGGCGTGGGCGACGAAACAGCTTTTCGCCAGCACCGAGGGGTCTTACATCGAGCAACGCAAGGTGGAGTGCGGGGCCGGGGTCACGGCCGTCGCCCGCGACGGCCACGACGTGCAGCGCCGCTCGTTTGACGACTACGAGTCCCGCGGCTGGGAGTTCATCGAGGGGCTCGACCTCGTCGCGCGGGCCGGCCGGCTGGCCCGCGAGGCGGCCGCCCTGCTCAAGGCCGAAGTCTGCCCACGCGGCCGGACGACCTACGTCGCCGGCGGCGAGATGATGGCCCTGCAGATCCACGAGTCCGTCGGCCACCCCATCGAGCTGGACCGCGTCCTCGGGACCGAGGCCACCTTCGCCGGGACCAGCTTCCTCTCTCCCGACAAGCGCGGCCACTTCCGTTACGGCTCGTCCGAGGTCAACCTGACCGCCGACGCCACCATCGAGGGCGGCCTCGGCAGCTTCGGCTACGACGATGAGGGCGTCCCGGCCCAGCGCAGCGTCATCGTGGGGAAGGGCGTCTTCGAGGACTTCCTCATGTCGCGGGAGACGGCGACCATGTTCGGCGTGCGCTCGAACGGGACCATGCGGGCCGTCGGGGCCCACAACCTGCCGCTCATCCGGATGACCAACGTCAACCTCGAGCCGGGCGACTGGACCCTCGAGGAGATCATCCGCGACACCAAGGAGGGCGTCTTCGTCGAGACCCCGAAGAGCTGGAGCCTCGACGACAAGCGGGTCAACTTCCACTTCGGCCAGGAGATCGCCTGGGAGATCAAGGACGGGGCCCTCGGCCGGATGCTCAAGAACCCGGCCCACACGGCTCTGACCCCCGAGTTCTGGGGGTCGTGCGACGCCGTCGCCGGGCGGGGTGAGGGCGAGTGGAAGGTCCACGGCACCCCCGGCTGCGCCAAGGGCGAGCCGGTGCAGGTCATCCACGTCGCCCACGGAGCGGCCCCAGCCCGCTTCCGGAACATCAAGGTGGGGGTGGGACAATGATCGGCCGCGACGAGGCCCAGCGCCTGCTGGCCAAGGCCCTGTCGTTTTCGAAGGCGGAGGAGACGCAGGTCAACCTGCGTGGCGAGACCCTCCACCTGACCCGCTGGAACAACAACCACATCCACCAGAACCTCGTCCGGCGGAACGCGGTCCTGACGGTCAGGGCCGTCGTCGGCAAGCGGGTGGGGACGGCCTCGACCAACCTCCTCGACGACCGGTCCCTCCGTGAGACTGTGGAGCTGGCCGGACGCCATGCCGCCCGGCAGAAGCCGAACCCGGAACTGGCCCCGCTGCCCGGCCCCGAACCCATCCCGGAGGTGGCGACCTTCGTCCGACGCACGGCCGAGTCGACCCCCGAGGAGCGGGCCGACGCCGCCGGGGTGATTATCACCGCGGCCCAAAAGAAAGGGCTCACTGCCGCCGGGACCTACTCGGCCGAGGTCGAGGAGGTGGCCGTGGCCAACTCGCGCGGCGTCAGCGCCTACAACTCGGGCACCACCGGCTTTATCCGGACCATCGTGAGCGATGGCGACAACACCGGCTACGCCGACCGGATGGCCCGCGATACCGGCGAGTTCAGCCCGTCCGGGCTGGCCGCGGAGGCCATCCTCAAGGCCACCCTCCGCCGCGAGGCGGCCGACCTGCCGACCGGCGGGTGGGACACCATCTTCGAGGAGTACGCCGTGGCCGACCTCATCCGCTTCTTCGGCTACATCGCCTTCGGGGCCCTGGCCGTGCAGGAGGGGCGGAGCTTCATGGCCAAGGTCATGGGCGAGAAGGCCCTCGGCGAGAACGTGACCATCTGGGACGACGGCCTCGACCGGCGAGGCCTGGCCGAGCCTTTCGACGTCGAAGGGGTGCCGAAGAAGAAGGTCGTCATCATCGACCGGGGGGTGGCCCGCGGCGTCGTCCACAACACGATGACCGCGGCCCGGGAGGGGAAGCCCTCGACCGGTCACGCCGCGGTCAGCGATTGGGGCGACATGGGGCCGATGCCCTCGAACATGATCATGGCCACCGGCACCTCGACCAAGGACGAGATGATCAGGAGAACAAAAAAAGGCGTCCTCGTGACCAGGTTCCATTACACCCACTCGCCCGAACCGATGCGCGTGGTGGCCACGGGAACTACCCGCGATGGGACCTTTCTTATCGAAAACGGGGAGATAACCACCCGCCTGCGGAATCTCCGCTATACGCAGAGCCTCATCGAGGCCTTCAACCGGGTCGAGGCCATCGCCGCCACCGCGCGGATCACCCGCGACTGGTGGAGCACCTTCACCTCGGTCCTGCCGGCCATCAAGATCGGCGGGTTCAACTTCACCGGCGGGACGACCTTCTGAGGGCCGCGCCGCCGCCCGGGCCGCCGCCCGGGCCGCCCTCCACGCCGTCCACCTGCCCCGCCCGCCTAGGCCGGGTTCTTCTCGAGCAGCGCGCGGACCAGCGAGAGGAGGATGAGGGCGAGCCCGATGGCGCGGGCCACCCAGCTCAGGGTACCGGTCGTCGAGCCGGCGACAAAGATGAACGACCACAGGCCGGCGATGGTCCACAGGGCGTATTCGAAGAAGGCCAGGTCCAATCGAATCACCTCAGATGGGAGGGTCTCACCAAAGGCTCAGACTTATGACGTCGCGGCGAGTCAAGCGCTAAGCCTTTCGCCCCGAGGCAGGCGGAATCCTATCGGCTGCGGCATCCATTTGTCGACTGCCGTCGAAGCCAGGCAGGAGGAGGGCCGGATGATGACGAATGCACGGCCCAAAAGGGCCGCGGCTCGGACGCGGCGTCCGCAACCGAGGGGGGACAGGCATGCCCGAGGGTCGCCGACGGGCTCGTGAACTTGGCATCAACATCGGGCGCTTCCCAACGGGGGAACTGAACGCCATCACCGACGTCCCCGGGGTGCGCGTCGGCCACCGTAACGTCGTCTTCGGACACGGCCGGTTGGTCCCCGGCGAGGGGCCCGCCCGGACCGGGGTCACCGTCATCGTCCCCGAGCAACTCTTCCACGACGGCTTCATCAACCGGCTCTTTGCCGGCCACTTCGTGCTGGCCGCGGCGGGCGAGATGAACGGCTCGGTGATTATCGACGAACTGGGGATCATCGAGGCCCCCATCGCCCTGACCAACACGATCAGCGTCGGGGTGGTCCGCGACGCCGTCCTCCACTGGCTCATCAAGCGCTATCCGAGCCTGGGCTTGACCCACGACCCGGTGGCCCCGGTGGTCGCCGAGTGCGACGACAGTTACCTCAACGATATGCAGGGCGGGCACGTCCGAGAAGAGGACGTCTGGGCGGCCCTCGAGGGCGCGTCCGGCGGGCCGGTGGCCGAGGGCGCCGTCGGGGCCGGGATGGGCATGACCTGCTTCGACTTCAAATCGGGCCTGGGCACGGCCTCGCGGCTGGTGACCGTCGGCGGGGCGACTTATACCCTGGGCGTCCTCGTCCTGACCAACTTCGGGGAGCGTTGGGCCTGCAACATCCTCGGCGTGCCGGTGGGCGAGGAGATAACCGGCTGGACGACGACGGACACGGTCGAGGGTTCGGGGGTCATCGTCGTCGCCACCGACGCCCCGATGCTCCCGCACCACCTACGCCAGCTGGCCAAACGGGCTGCCCTTGGGTTCGGGCGGGCCGGCTCCTACGCCTCCTACGGCAGCGGCGAGTTCGTCATCACCTTCAGCACGGCCAACCCGGTCTCGCGCAACCACCGCCGGAACACCATGCCGATGGACGTCATGATTGGCTCGCGGGCCCGGATGAACCCGTTCTATCAAGCGTCCATCGAGGCGGTCGAGGAGGCCGTGCTCAACTCGCTGCTCATGGCCGAGACGATGGAGGGCCGCGACGGCAACGTGGCCTACGGCATCCCCATCGACGAACTGATGGCCGCCCTGAAGAAGTACGGGCGCGAGGCAGACTAGTCTCGTGCGGCCCGGCCCGCGTGGGACTCAACTTTGAAAGGAGGTGGCGGTGATGGTCGACCGGAAGAAGCGCGGCTTGGTCCTGGTCTACACGGGGAACGGCAAGGGCAAGACGACGGCCGCCGTGGGCCTCACGGTCAGGGCGGTCGGGCATGGTTTCTCCGCTCACATCATCCAGTTCATGAAGGGCTCGGACAACTACGGCGAGATCGTCGCCCTGCGGAAGTACCTCCCCGGGGTGACCGTCGAGCAGTTCGGCCTGGAGACCTTCGTCAACAAGGCCAACCCCTCGCCCGAGGACAAGACCCTCGCGGCCAGAGGCTTGGCGCGGGCCCGCGAGGTGGTCACCGCCGGCGAGCACGACCTGGTCATCCTGGACGAGATCAATGTAGCCGTCGACTTCAACCTCATCCCCTTCGAAGACGTGTTGGGCCTGGTGCGGGCCAGGCCGGCCCACGTCGACCTGGTCCTGACCGGTCGCTACGCGCGGCCCGAGTTGGTCCGCGAGGCCGACATGGTCAGCGAGGTGCTGGAGATCAAGCATCACTACGAGGCCGGCCTTCCGGCCCGCGAAGGCATCGAGTTCTGATCCCGGGCCGGTCCTCGATCCGTCCTGTTCACGACTTTCGTCCTGGTCGTCCTGACCTACAGCCTGTTCCTGCGCCTGTAAGCGACGACAAGCAACACCGCGGTAGGGTCTCATAACAAAAAGGCCCACTCTGAATATCAGGTGGGCCTCATCCATGCTTCGCCGCGGGGCCTAGCTTACCGCCAGGGCCGCCTTCAATTCGGCGATCTTGTCCTCGAGGCGCTTGGCCTCGCTCTTGTACTCGTCCTCCATGGCCTTGAGCCGGATGGCTGAGATGTGGATGCCGGTCTGCTTTAGGACATAGTTGCGCTCGTGCTCCAAGTCGTCCAGCTCGGCCTGGAGCTTCTTGATCGCTGCTTCGATGGCCGCCCGGTCCGGCTGGGCGGCGACCGCCGCGCCTTCCACCATTGTGAGGGCACCTCCTGCGAACATACCCACGGGGGTATAAGGGTGGTTGCCCTCATTGTAACGCCTAGGAGCGGCGGAAGTCAACGCCTGGGTTCAGGCCGTGTCCACGTCGGCCTCGAGGTCGAGGGCCTCGGGCCGCTGCCGGCGGAACTGCTTCTGGTACAGGCGCCAGTACAGGCCGCGCTGCTCGAGCAGCTGGTCGTGGGTGCCCTTCTCGATGACCCGCCCGCCGTCGATGACCAGGATCTGGTCGGCGTTCTGGATGGTCGACAAGCGGTGGGCGATGACGAAGGCCGTCCGCCCGGCCAGGAGGACCTTCAGGGCCTCCTGGATGAGCCGCTCGGTCTCCGAGTCGATGCTCGAGGTGGCCTCGTCGAGGATGAGGATTCGCGGGTCGGCCAGGATGGCCCGGGCGAAGGCCAGGAGTTGCCGTTGCCCGGTGGAGAGGGCGCTGCCGCGCTCCTGGGTCTCGGTCTCGTAGCCTTTGGGGGTCTTGGCGATGAAGCCGTCGGCCCGGGCCGACC
>JAJZPE010000141.1 GCA_021811325.1 Bacillota bacterium | reverse complement strand
CGGTAGCTATGGCGGAGGGGAAACACCCGTTCCCATCCCGAACACGGAAGTTAAGCCCTCTCGCGCCGATGGTACTTGGCGGGCAACTGCCTGGGAGAGTAGGTCGCTGCCGGGAAATCATTGAGACCCCTTGCCGATGAGGCAAGGGGTCTTGCTTTCCTTTTGCGGTCTTATTCAAAGGCGAGCAACCCGTGCCTCCCGAAGCTGGCTGACCCAAGTCTGAAGCCGCCTTTTAGAGACTCACTCAGTCACCCGGAAGCCGGCGAACTCGCCGGTGAAGGGCTCGGGATGCGCTTCAACAGCCGTGACGCGGGCCGACGGCGGGCCCTGATGGCACCAGTCGACGAGGGCCTGGACGGTGTCGTCATCCCCTTCGGCCAGGACTTCGACCCGACCGTCGGGCAGGTTGCGGACCCATCCGGTGACGCCGAGAGAGATAGCCGCGCGCCGCGTGTAATACCGAAACGAGACGCCCTGGACGCGGCCGCCGATGATGAGACGGACGCGCTTCATGGCTTCCGGCCGACCAGCTTTCCCAGCTCGTCGGCCGACCGGGACAGGTCGTCGGTGACCGCGAGGACGGCCGTGATTTGGCCGGAGGCCGAATCGGCGGTCGATTCGAGGGCCCGGCAAGCCGTCGAGAACCAGTTGGCCTGGGCCAGCTCGTCGGCTTTGGCCGCGTTGCGCGACGTTATCGCGGTCAAGTCCTCGACGGCCCGCCGCAACCCGTCGATGTCGCGAGAGTTCAAGGCGACCTGGTCGACGATGCCCGAGGCGCGGGCGCTGGTCCGATCGGCCGTGGCCTGGATCGCGGCCAGGGCTTTGGCGGCGCCGTCCATCAGTTCAAGTTCGCCGCCGACTTCAGCGGTCGCGCGGTCCATCGACGCGGCGGCTTCCTGCGTCGCCTTGACCATCGCCGTGACCAGCGCGGCAATTTGCTTGGCGGCCTGGGCCGAACGGTCGGCCAGCTTCCGCACCTCATCGGCGACCACAGCGAAGCCGCGGCCGTGCTCGCCGGCCCGGGCGGCCTCGATGGCGGCGTTGAGGGCCAGCAGGTTGGTCTGGCCGGCGATGTCCCCGATGACCTCGATGATCTCGCCGATGCGACGCGAGTCCTGGGCCAGTTGGGCCAGCTTCTCGGCGCCCGCGAAGACGGTGGTCTTGAGCTGTCCCATGCCCTCGCCGGTGGCCTTGATGGCCCCGCCGCCCTGGCCCGCCGCGGTCAACGTCTCGGCGGCGGCCTCGCCGAGGGCCCGGGCGGTGGCTTCGACCTGGTTCATCCGTTCAGACATCTGGTTGGCCAGCGCCGAAGTCGCTTGGTACCTGGCCGACTGCTCCTTGGCCGCCGCGCCGACCTGCTCGAGGGCCGTGTTGACCTCGCCGACCAGACGGACGACCGTCGCCACTTGCTCTCTGAGCTGACCCGCGTTCTCCCCAACCCGGGTCAGTTGCTCTCGCAGCCGTCGCAAGCCGGCGGTCAAGTCGCCGGCGGTCGAGGCCAGGCGGGGTTCTCCCACCGTGCCTTCCCGGGTCGCCGCTTCGGCCGCGGCTCGACCCGCCGTGCCGGCTCCGGGCGTTTCGGGCCGGGCTCCGCCGACCATCGTCGAGAGCTGCTGTGGCCCCGGATTGGCCGTGCCGGCGGCCTTTGCGGCCGCCAAGCCCCGCCCCAGGGCGACGCCGGCGAGCAGCCCGGCCGCCAGTCCGAGGAGGATCCCGAAGTAGAACACCTTAACCACTCCCGTGCAGGACGCCGTTGGGGCCAAGCAAACCCTTGCCGATTGGGATAATTCCGCGTCGAAAGCCGGTCCCCTTCCGGGCGAAGCCCGCCCAGCTTGGTTTCTCGCCGGCGGGTCATTTGGGAACGAGCCCGCGATGGGCTCAATTTTGTCCCGCGGACAAAAGGAATTATCCCATCGAAACAGAAAAAGATATAGCTAGTTATGGGCTCGATTTGAGAAGGGAGGAGAAAGTCTTGGCCTTTAAGATCACCACCGATTGCATCGCCTGCGGAGCCTGCGAACCGGAATGCCCGAACAACGCCATCAGCCCGGGGGACGAGGTCTACGTCATCAACGCTGAGCGTTGCACTGAGTGCGTGGGGTTCTTCGATGAGCAGCAGTGCGCCCTGGTGTGCCCGGTCGACGCCTGCGTGAAGGATCCGGAGCACCCCGAAAGCAACGACGAACTGATGCAGAAGAAAGTCAAGCTCCACGGGAAATAAGGCGCACCAGTCCAACCCGAGGCCAAGCACCGGCCGGATAAAACCCCTGCTCAAAGCAGGGGTTTTGGTTTTTTTCGGAAGGTGTCGGCGGGGCCGGCCGGGAACCTTTTCTGCAGGTCCCGCGTCATAGCTAGTGACTTACAACGCCCTTCCGGAGGGATTTTCTTTGTCTCGTCGCCGCCCTTGCGCGTACCAACGTAGCCTCGCTTGGCTGGTCCTGCTCATCGTCCTGGCGGTGAACGCCCCGGCTCTGGCGGCCGGCCAGAGCGGTCAGCCGGCCGGCGGGCAGGCCGGCGGAACCGTGAAGATGACGGTCGTCCCGGGCTTTGGCGGCCAGGCCAAGCTGTGGCGGTGGATCCCGGTGGAGGTCGTGGTCGAGAACGCCGGCCCCGACATCGCCGGCGAGCTCGTCTTCGACCGCACTGAGAACAACGGCTATCGCACCGAGTACGCCACCGACGCGGTCATCCCGAAAGGGTCGAAGAAGTCCTTCCTCATCTATGTGCCGTTCACCGACCTGCTCCATACGATCGAGGTCGGGTTGGTCAGCGGCAAGGAGGAGGTCGCCACCGGGCGTGGCCAGCTCGAGGTGATCTCGGCCACCGACGTGACCGCCGGCGTTCTCTCCGATGACCCGACCGCCCTGGTCCAACTGGGCGCGGTCTACCTCGACGCGCAGAAACGCCGGGTGACCCCGGTCCACCTCCAGCCGCGGCAGCTCCCCGAGCACGTGGCCGTCCTCGACAACTTCGACCTCCTCATCCTGGACAACGTCAATTCAGCGGAGATCAGCGAAGGCCAATGGCGGGCCATCGAAGGCTGGGTCAGCTCCGGCGGGGCCCTCGTCCTGGCCGGCGGGCCCAACGCCCGGAAGACCCTGAGCGGGGTCCCCCCCTCGTTGCTGCCGGTGGAAGTCGATGGGACCACGCCCGCGGCCCTGTCGGCCCTCGGGACCTACGCCGGGAAAGGCGGCCCGGACGGGACGGCCACCGTGTCGCGCGTCCGGGCGAAAGCTGGGGCCACGGTCGAGGTCGCCCAGGACGGCCTGCCCCTCGTGGTCGAGAAGGAGCTGGGGACCGGGCGGGTCCTGTTCTTCGCCGCCGACCTGACCCTGGACCCCCTGGCCGACTGGGGCGGGAACATCGCCCTCTGGACCAGACTGGTCAATCAGAAACTGGCGACCCCGTCGGCGATGGCCGCCAAGCGCTCCGTCGTGACGTCGAAGGGCGGGCCGGTCCCGCAGGGCGGCCTGCGGCTATCCTCCAGCCTGGCCTATGGCTTGCGCAACCTGCCGATGCTGGACCTGCCATCGCTCAAGCTTCTCGGCGTCTTGCTCCTCATCTATGTGGTCCTCATCGGGCCCCTCAACTACTTCATCCTGCGGCGCTTCGACCGCCGCGAACTGGCCTGGGTGACCGTCCCCCTGATCGTCGTCCTCTTCGCCGGCAGCGCCTATGTCTTCGCCTTCAAGGGCAAGGGCCGCGACGTCATCACCAACTCGATGGCCATCGTCCGGCTGGACCCGACCGCGGGGACCGCCAGGGCTCAGACCTACGTGGGGGTCTTCGCCCCCAGCCGGCGGTCCTACCGGGTGACCCTGGAGGGCACGGCCCTCGTCAGCCCGCTGGCCGCCTATGATGGCGGGATGCCGGCCCCCACGACGACGACCGGGGCCAAAGCGCCCCTGGCCTGCCGGATCAAAACCGGGGGCCGGGCCACCACGATCGACTTCGTCGACATGCGGATGTGGTCGATGCAGAGCTTCATGGTCGACCGTGGGGTGACCAGCCCGGGCACGATCGATTCGGCTTTGCACACCGAGGGCGACCACGTCGTCGGCACGGTGACCAACCACACCAAACTGACCCTCAAGGACGCTTTCGTCCTGACCGGCTTCGGCTATCAGGAGCTGGGTGACGTCCAGCCGGGACAGATAGTCAAGGTCGACTTCGGGCTGACCGTCACCAACACCAATTACGGGAACGCCATGCTCAACCAGATCATGACCCAGTTCAACGCCAAGGGCCAGGCCGACCGCGAGCTGAACCGGCGCCGCGCGGTCCTGGAGGGCGCCTTTGGCTGGGAGCGCGACGGGCGCTGGGACGGCGACAAGGTGGTCGTGGCCGGCTGGGTCGACGCGCCCATCGACCGGGCCATCGTCGGCGGCCAGCAGGGCCAGGACTACTACCTCGCCCTGATCGGCGGGCCGGCGGCGGTTTCCTACGTCAACGGCAATGACCTGTCCATTCCATACGGGCTCCTCGACGCGACGCTGATCGAGGCCAAAGGCAACACGATCAGCCGCAATCCCGACGGCTACGCCTTCGCCGACGGGACGATGACCTTCGAGTTCAGGCTCCAGGTCGTCCCGAGGCGCTTATCCGGCCTGTACCTCTGGATGCCCAACATCCAGGGCGGCCCAAGTGGGGTCAGCCTCAAGGGCGAGGTGTATGATTGGGCGGCGAAGAAGTGGGTCGAGGTCCAGATCGACCTCGGGACGATGGAACTCGGCGACAACAAGGCCTTCATCTCGCCGGAGGGGGCGGTCCGCTTCCGGGTGACGAACCCCGGCGGGACGTGGTTCAACCTTGGCGAGCCGAGGATCTCCGTCGGCGGGAGCGTGAAGTAGACATGATCCGGACCGAGCGGCTGATCAAGCAATACCGGCGCACCCGGGCCCTCGACGGGGTCGAGCTGAACGTCCCCGAGGGGAGCGTCTTCGGCTTCGTCGGCCCGAACGGAGCCGGGAAGACGACGACCATCAAGATCCTGGCCACCCTGCTGGCGCCGACGGGCGGCGAGGCGTACATCGGCGGCATCGCCGTCACCCGCAACCCGGGCAAGGTCCGGCAGCTCATCGGGTACATGCCTGACTTCTTCGGGGTCTATGACGACCTTCGGATCGATGAGTACCTCGATTTCTACGGGGCGAGCCACGGCCTCGCGCCGGTCCGGCGCCGGAAGATGGCCGACGACCTCTTGGAGCTGGTCGACCTCGGCGCCAAGAAGGGCGAGTACGTGGACACCCTCTCGCGCGGCATGAAACAGCGCTTATGTCTGGCCCAGGCGCTCATCCACGACCCGGCCGTGCTCCTCCTCGATGAGCCGGCCTCCGGGCTCGACCCGCGGGCGCGGGTGGAGATGCGCGAGCTGATCAGAGAGCTGCAGGCGATGGGCAAGACCATCCTCATCAGCTCGCACATCCTGACCGAACTGGCCGAGATGTGCACCCACCTGGCGATCATCGACGCCGGGCGGGTCGTCGTCAGCGGGCCCGTCGACGAGGTCATGGGCCGGACTCAGGGTGGCCGGGTCTTCACGGTCAAGGTCCTGGATGACCCGGGATGGGCAACGACGGTGGCGGCCCAGTCCCCGGGGGTGAAGACGGTCACGGCCGCCGCCGGCGAGCTGAGGGTCGTCTTCGACGGGGGCGACGAGGAGGTCGCGGCCTTCCTGGCCGCGCTGGTCGGAGCCGGGGTCCGCGTGGTCTCGCTGGCTGAAGCCAACCACCGCCTGGAAGACCTGTTCTTGCAGGTCACAAGGGGGGACGAAGGATGATCATCAACCCCATCCTGGCCAAGGAGTTCCGTTCGCGGATGCGCACCTGGCGGGCGCCGGCGACCCTCAGTGCCTACGTCCTCCTGCTCGGCCTGATCGGCTTCGCCTATTTTCG
>JAJZPE010000140.1 GCA_021811325.1 Bacillota bacterium | reverse complement strand
CTAACCTGATGGCGGCGGCCCCGAAGACGGCCGTCGTCAGGCGCGACGGGGCCGAGGTCACGGTGGCCGCCGACGCGGTCCGGGAGGGGGAGACCCTCATCGTCCGGCCCGGCGAGCGTATCGCCGCCGACGGCGTCGTCTTGTCCGGCGCGTCCAGCGTCAACCAGGCTCCGATAACCGGCGAGTACGTCCCGGTGCCGAAGGAGCAAGGGGCGCCGGTCTACGCCGGGACCGTCAACGAAGATGGCTACCTCGAGGTCCGGGTCACCGGGACGGTTGAGGACAGCGCCCTCGCCCGGGTCGTCCACCTGGTCGAGGAGGCCCAGGCCCAGCGGGCCCCGTCGCAGCAGTTCGTCGAGCGGTTCGCCCGCTACTACACGCCCGTTGTCATCGCCCTGGCCGTGGGCGTCGCGGCCCTGCCGCCGCTCGTCCTCAGGGCGCCGTTCCTGCCCTGGTTCTACCGCTCGCTGGCTCTCCTCGTCGTCTCCTGCCCGTGCGCCCTGGTGGTCTCGACGCCGGTCTCGATCGTCTCGGCCATCGGCAACGCCGCCCGCAACGGCGTGCTCATCAAAGGCGGGGCGCACCTCGAGGCCATCGGCCGCATCCGGGGCATCGCCTTCGACAAGACCGGCACGCTGACCACCGGGAAGCCGGTGGTCGCCGAGGTCGTCCCGGCCGAGGGCCGGACGGCCGGCGAGGTCCTGGCGGCGGCGGCCGCCGTGGAGCTCCGCTCTGAGCACGCCCTCGGGCGGGCCATCGTCGAGCGGGCGGCAAGGGACAACCTGCCGGTCACGGCCGGCGAGAACTTCGTCGCCCTGCCCGGTCGGGGGGCCAAGGCCAAGGTTGACGGGGCCAACGTCTATGTGGCCAGGCCGGCCTTCTTCCAGCAGGAACTGGACCTCGACCCCGGCGCCTTCGCGGCCGAGCTGGACGCGGCCGCCCGTGATGGGCGGACCGCCGTCCTGATCGGCGGCAAGGGTGGCCTGCTCGGCCTGATCTCCTTTACCGACAGCCCGAGGCCTGAGGCGGCCCGGGCGGTGGCCGACCTGAGGGCCGCGGGGGTCTCGCCGGTCGTCCTTCTGACTGGGGATAACCAGGGCACCGCCGAGCGGATCGGCCGTTGGCTGAAGCTCGACGAGGTCAGGGCCGGGCTCCTACCCGAGGACAAGGTGGCCGCCGTCCGCGGGCTGCGGGCGCGGTATGGCCAGGTGGCCATGGTCGGTGACGGGATAAACGACGCCCCCGCGCTGGCCGCGGCCAGCGTCGGGGTGGCCATGGGGGTGGCCGGCAGCGATGCCGCCCTCGAGACGGCCGACGTCGCCCTGATGTCCGACGACCTCAGCAGGGTCGCCTACGCGGTGCGCCTGGGCCGGCGGACGGTTGAAATCGTCCGCGCCAACGTGATCTTCTCGCTCGCCGTCAAGCTGGTCGCCCTGATCCTCATCTTCCCTGGGTGGCTGACCCTGTGGCTGGCGGTCCTCAGCGACACGGGGGCGGCCCTGGTGGTCACCCTCAACGGGATGCGGCTGCTCGGCTTTCGAACCAGGTCCTAGCCGGAGATTCGTCGAAGCAAACGGGGGAAATGCAGGGGAAACGGGTCGTCCGAGGGGCCAGTTGGCTCACAAAAAAGAGGCCGGCATCCGAACATAGGAATGCCGGCCTTACGTTTCCAGCCTGCCCACGGGGTCTGCGCGCCGACATGGCGCGGACCCGTCGGCCGGGGGAGCGACCTTGCGGCCGCGGCCCCGCCCTTGAGAGCCCGAACACCCGTCTTTGCTCGACGTCCAGGGGACGCCCTCGTCGCCCGGACCGACCTTGCGGCCGGGACGGACAACTGCGACGCCACGGGAGGTCTGCGCTCGGCCGTTGACGGCACCTGACGGGACGGGGACGACCTTTCGGGCCGGCCGAGCCCCGCGGGCGAGGACCCCAGTGACGGTTCGTCACCAGTCAGTGAGACCGGACCCGATTTCGGCGCCGAGGCGACCTTCGCTGAAGCCAGGGTACCCTGACCCTTCGCTCGGCGAGGAACCGTTGGCTGGACGGACGCTCGCCTTAGCCCGACCACCGTGGGCCCCATTATCATTCCCTGAGCCCGGTGCCGTCCATGCGCGACTGGGTCCGCGCTGTCTGGGGGAAACTCACTTGAAGCTGATGGCGGTCAACGAATCCATCCTGGGGCTGAAAGCCGCTCGAAACATCTACTCCTCTGACGGCACCCTGCTCATCGCGGCCGGGTTCGAGGTCAAGGAAGCCTACATCAAGCGCCTCAAGGAACTCGGCGTCTACTCGGTCTACATCGACGACGGCGTGCGCGAGGTCGAGGTGGAGGACGTCGTCAGCGAGCGCACCCGGGTCGAGGCCCTCAAGTTGACCCGGGACACCATGACCCGCATGGGCGCCGGAGCCAAGGTCGGCGTCGATGAGATAAACAAAGTCATGAACGACATCATGGACGAGCTGATGGCCAACCCGAACCTGATGCTGAACCTCGTCGACATCCGGGCGATGAACGACTATACCTTCGGGCACTGCGTCGGTGTGGCCGTCCTCTCCCTGATGACCGCCATCACCATGGGCTACAACCAGTTCGACCTGAAGAAGCTGGGCATGGGCGCCCTCTTCCACGACCTCGGGAAGATAAAAATCCCTGACTCCATCCTGTACAAACCCGGCCCGCTGTCGCCCCTCGAGTGGGAGGAGATGAAGCGGCACTCGGCGATTGGCTTCGAACTCCTCAGGGAGCGCGGCGACTTCAACATCGTCTCCGCCCATGTCGCCTTCCAGCACCATGAGAAACTCGACGGGACCGGCTATCCACGCGGCATCAGAGGGCAGGAGATCCACGAATACGCCCGCATCGTCGCCCTGGCCAACGTCTACGACGGGGTGACCACGGACCGCCCGTACCGCCCGCGGAAGCTTCCGCACCAGGCCATCCTGATCATCCGCGACGGCGTCCGCACTCAGTTCGACCCGGACATCGCCCCGGCTTTCCTTAGCAACGTCGCCATCTACCCGGTCGGCACCGTGCTCGTCCTGAACACGGGCGAGAAGGCCCGGGTCATCGAGGTCACCAAGCGTCACCCGGCCAGCCCCGTCGTTCGGGTCATCACCACGCCGGACGGTCATCCGGTCGAGGAAGGCAGGAAGATCGATCTGGCCAAATCGCCGAACGTTCGCCCCGTCTCCCTGGACGAGCCATGAGACCGCGGCCGGCGTGATGGCTGCGAACAATGATGACGGCCCACGACCGGCCCGTCGAACATAGGCGCGAAAGAACAGCGAGGGTGCCTCGAGATGAGGCGCCCTCTTCGTTTGGGGAGCGGGCGGCCCGTAACCGTGGCTCTGGGCCGTCGCCACCTGGGCGACGGGCCCGGGAGCCGCGCCGGGCAGCGGTCGACTAGCTTGCGTCAGGACAACAGCATATTCTAAAAGCAGGAGACGACCCAGGCAAAAAGGCCGGCGGCAACGAATTTCCTATCGTCGAGTAAAGACATCGGAGCCTTGTCGCTTCGCCGCGCCTGGGCCGCCGGTTCAAAACGAGGAAAGGAGCTGTCATTGCCGACGTTCAAGGCCGTGGGGACAGCGAACTCATCGGGGAACACCGCGCCAACAACAGACGTCCAATTGCCCGAGGGCCGTCCGACGTCGGCCAACGAAGGTGGAACGATGCACAACCTGATCATCGAAGGCGGACACCGGCTGACCGGGAGGGTCCGCGTCTCAGGGTCGAAGTATGCCGCCCTGGCCACGCTGCCGGCCGCCCTGCTGGCCGACTCCCCATGCTTGATAGAGAACGTGCCGGACATCGCCGACGTCCGGGCCTACCTTGACATCCTCAGGGGCCTGGGGGTGGATATCGACCAGCCCGAGCCGGGAGTCGTCCGGGTCGACCCGCGGGGTCTCAGCACGAGCACCGTTCCGTATGAACTGGCTCGGGCCATGCGGGCCTCGTATTACCTCCTACCGGTCCTGATCGCCCGGGCGGGGGAGGCGGAGGTGTCCTTCCCGGGCGGAGACGACATCGGCCCTCGCCCCATCGACCTGCACCTCAAGGGCTTCAAGCAGATGGGGATGGAGATCAGCGTGGAGCACGGGTCCATCCACGGGCGCGCCGACCCCGGCGGCCTCCGCGGGGCTTCCATCTACCTCGACGTGGTCAGCGTCGGGGCGACCATCAACCTGATGCTGGCGGCCGTCGCCGCGGGCGGCATGACGGCCATCATCAACTGTGACCGCGGTCCGTACGTGGTCAACGTGGCCGACTTCCTGAACAGCATGGGGGCGAGGATCCAGGGGGCCGGCACGGACACCATCCGGGTCACCGGCGTGGGGCCGAGGGGGAAGCTCTCCGGTTGCCGGCACGCCCTCATTCCCGATCAGAGCGAGACGGCCACCTTCATGGTGATGGCCGCGGCAACCCACGGCGACGTGCACATCGACGGGGTCATCCCCGGCCACGTCGAGGCGATGACCCTCAAGCTCAGGGAGGCCGGCGCGACGGTCGAGGAGACCGGGGACTCTCTGAGGGTCCGGAGCCCGGGCCGGCTGAAGGGCATCCAGGTGAAGACCCAGCCATATCCGGGGTTCTTCACCGATTTTCAGCCGCCCCTGACCTCTCTCCTGACGACCGCCGAAGGGACCAGCGTGATCGTGGAGACGGTCTGGCCCGGCCGCCTCAAGTACCTCGACGAACTGCGGGCGATGGGCGCGCACGCGCAGGTGACCAACCAGGCGGCGATTCTCAAGGGCGTGGCCGGACTCGGCGGGGCCCGCGTGACCGCCGGGGACCTGCGCGCGGGCGCCGCCCTGGTCGTCGCCGGGCTGATGGCCGAGGGCCGGACGGAGGTCCGGGGCATCGACCATACCGACCGCGGCTACGAAGGCCTTGATGACAAGCTGCACGGCCTCGGAGCACTGGTCGAGCGGGTGGAGGCGCCGGCCGGCACGGGCCCGGGCGCCGGCGCCGGCGACGACTCCTCCGAAGATGGTCAGGGCTGAGCGGAGACGGATCGGAAGGCTCGGCGGGGACGCCGGGTCTTCTGGGTTTCTTTGTAGAAAGAAGGAGGAATTTCCCTATCAACGTCGTATTGGCTTAACTACGTAGAAGGCAATCTACCGTAGTTAAACGCCGGAGGTACAGCTAAATGGGCATCCGTGATGGGCGGGGAGTTCTCAGGGACCAACCGGAACTGGTCTTCAGTTCGTCCCCGGTCTTCGACTTTTTCGCCACCATCTACGCCATCCTCAAGACGGCCGAGGGATACACCTTCGACTTCCCTGAGGGGTGGCTGGTCGCCGCCAGGCGGGCCATCGGCGCCGAGGCCCTACGCGAACTGCGGTATTACTTTGGCCAGAACCCGTCGGCCCTGGACCTCATGGCCCTGGCGACGCGCTCGGACCGGGCCGAGCGGGTCGAGGGCTTCCTTCAGTATCTGGAGAGCACGCCACCGGCCGAGGTGGCCAAGGTCGTCCTGGCCGGCCGGATGCCGGAGAGCTTTCACCCCCTCCTCGACGACCTCCTCGAGCGTTACGAGGGGGTCCGGGGGGATGACCCGAAGCTCCAGTACGTCCTGCGCTGGTTCCTGAGGGTCGAGGAGCGCGAGAAGGCCAAGGTCTTCCTGCGTTTCCCGGCCGAGAGCAAGCGGCGCGTCCTCCAATTGCTTCAGGACCTCTACGTCCGCCTGTACCGCGCCGAGGAGGAGAAGCTGGTCCCCTTCCTCGCGGTTGACGTCGAGCGCAAACGGCTGGCCGCCGAGACGGGCGACCCAGCCGAGGTCGTCGAGCGCTACACGGGTGAGCGACTCGACGCCGAACAGCGGTTGCAGCGCGTGGTCCTGGCCCCGTCGCTCTATATCCGCCCGTTCACGCTGGGAGTCAGCTACGGCGGGACCCGGACGATCATCTACCCGTTGCCG
>JAJZPE010000139.1 GCA_021811325.1 Bacillota bacterium | reverse complement strand
GACCTCGCCCGTGACGCACCGCGACAGCGGCGAGACCAGGAACAGCCCGACGTCGCCGACTTCCTCCAGGGTCACGTTGCGGCGCATCGGGGAGCGCTCCTCGACCAGGTCGCGCAGCAGGCTCAGGCCCTTGACGGCGCTGGCGGCGAGGGTCTTCAAAGGCCCCGCCGACAGGGCGTTGACCCGGATGTTCGACGGCCCGAGTTCATCCGCCAAGTAGCGCACGTTGCACTCGAGGGCCGCCTTGGCCGTGGCCATCACGTTGTAGCGTTCGACGACCTTCTCCGAGGCCATGTAGGTCATGGTCAGGATGGCCCCGCCGCCGGCCGCCTCCAAGAGCGGCCGGGCGTGCCGGGACGTCTCGATGAGCGAATAGGACGAGATGTGGTGGGCCAGGGCGTAGCCGTCCCACGGGATGTCGGTGAAAGCCCCGACGAGGTCCTCCTGCCGGGCGTAGGCGACCGAGTGGACGTGGACGTCCAAGCGCCCCCAATCCGCGGCGATCCCCTCGAACAGGGCCTTGATCTCTTCGCTCTGTGTCACGTCGCACGGGTAGACCGGGACGCGGTCGTGGTCGGGCAGCGTGGCTACCAGTTCCTCGACGTTATCCTTCAGGCGCTCGCCCGCGTAGGTAAAGGCCAGTTCGGCACCCTCGCGATGGAGAGCCTGGGCCACGCCCCAGGCGATGGAGCGCTTGTTCGCGACGCCCATGATCAGGCATTTCTTACCGGTCATCAAAGCCATTCGACGGGTCCCCTTTTGGCGATAAATGTTAAGACCTGGTGTCAAAGGTTCGACACCAGGCCCGGCAATTCCTCTGCGACGGCGGGATCATCCCCCGACAAGGGCAATGACCGTCCAGGAAATGGTGTTGGCCAGCCCATGGACCCACCAACAGGGGAGGACGGACCCGTTGCCCGCCCGCTCCTTGAGGTAGCCCAGCGCCCACCCGTAAGCCGCCGAGATGGCGAACGCCGGCAAGACCAGGGCCGGCCTCAGGGCCGCGCTTCCAGCCGGCGTGAGCAGGACGACATGGACCAACCCGAACAACATGGCCTGCAGGACGTTGCCCCAGGCGAAGCCCCACCAGACGACCAGCCGCCGCCCGATGAAGCCGCGGAAGAGAAGCTCTTCCGATAGCGAGGTCTGGACCCACGCCCCGACGAGAAGAATGTAGATGGTGTCTAACGACGGGCCCATGGTCCGCAGGCGGCCGGTCACCGTGCCCGGACCAATCGCGGCCTCACGCAATCCCGGCAGGTACGACACCAGCAGGAGCAAAGGGACAACGGCCACTACTAAGACCGCGGCCGGCCTGCGGCTACGCTTCTCCGGCTTGACGAGCCCCACGTAGGCCAGGAAGCCTCTGGCCGTCCGGCGTGTGAACACATAGACGAGGAAAGGCGGTGCGGCAAAGACAAGCACCTGGAGTACGGCCGAAAGCGTGGCCGACAGCGTGCGGATCACCCCCGACGGAAGTCATTCTTACTGAATTCGCCGCCCGGGCCGGCCCACCTTTCGGGGGCGAGCAGGGTTCTTCCGGTGGGCCTGCGGAACCTTATCCTGGAAGCCGACGTGGGAAACAGGCGGGGGGATGATGGACGGTGACTCGACTCTCCAATCCGCTCTACAGGCTCATCCCCCAGCGCCGGATGGTCCGCCGCTCGACCTCGCGGAAACCGGCGTCGACGACGAGCCCGATGAGGATGATCAGGACCAGCCCGACGAAGACGGCCGCCGTCTCCATCGCGTAGCGTTGCTTGTAGATGAACCAGCCCAGGCCGCCGTGGCCGCCGGTGGCCCCGAAGACCAGCTCGGCGGCGATGATCGTCCGCCACGAATAGGCCCAGGCCAGCTTGATGCCGGCGACGAAGTAGGGGAGGGCGGCCGGGAAATAAATCCCCATGACCAGCCGCCACCCGGCCAGCCCCAGGTTACGCCCCACGCGGATGAGGGTCTCCGGCACGGCGGCAAAGCCGGTGTACAGGTTCAACGACATCGACCAGACGATGGAGTGCAAGAGCACGAATAGCAAGGACTTCCAGCCGAGCCCGAACCACAGCAGGGCCAGGGGCAAAAGGGCGATGGCCGGCAGCGGGTTGAGCATGGCCGTCAGGGTCAGGAGCAACTCCCGGGCCGGGCGGCTGATGATGGCCAGGGTGGTCAGGATGAGCGAGAGGACGAGCCCGGCCAGCATGCCGCCGCCGAGGAGGGCGAAGGTGGTCCAGACGTAGGGGAGCAGGTCTCCGGCCTGGAGCAATTGCCCGAAGGAGATGAAGACGGCCGAGGGCGGCGGGAGCAGGAGGGGGTTGACCTTGGCCAGGCGGCACCCGACCTCCCAGACGGCCAGCAGGCCGAGGGCGATGATGAGCTGGCGGGGGACGAGGACCGCCAGGCGCGGGACGCGGGGCATCATCCCGCCCCACCCCCGAAAGCCACCTGGAGGTGCGACCGGACCTCGCGGCAGACCTCCACGAAACGGGCCGACGAAGGCGACCGTGCTTCCTCCCCGGGGCTGACGACCGTCTTGACTCGGCCGGGTCCCTCGGTCAGGATGACGATGCGGTCGCCGAGGAGGACCGCCTCATCGATGCTGTGGGTGACGAAGAGGATGGTCTTGCGCGTCCGGGCCCAGATGCTGAGCAACTCCCCCTGCATCAGGGTTCGGGTCTGGGCGTCGAGGCTCCCGAACGGTTCATCCATCAACAGGATCTCCGGCTCGACGGCCAGGGCGCGGGCGATGGCCGCGCGCTGCTTCATCCCGCCCGACAGGGCGTGCGGGTAGAAGCCGCCGAACCGGGTGAGACCGACCAGGTCCAGGTACCGCCGGGCTTGCTCGGCGGCCTCGCGGGCGGGCACCTTCCTGGCCGCCCGGACCGCGAAGGCCACGTTGTCATGGACCGTCTTCCACGGGAGGAGCTGGTCGAATTCCTGGAAGACGACCATCCGGTCGGGGCCCGGGCCCTTGACCGGGCGGCCGTCGACGAGCACCGTCCCCTGGTCCGGGGGGATGAAACCGGCCACGGTCTTCAGAAGGGTCGACTTTCCGCAGCCGGACGGCCCCAGCAGAACGAGCTTTTCGCCATCGCCGGCATGGAACGAGGCCTCTTCGATGGCCGTGTGCCTGCGCCCTTCAACGGAATAGACAACCGTCACCCGGTCGACCTCCAGGCGGCGAGGCCTGGAGGCGGTGTTGGAGTCGGCGCCGGCGATCGGTTGCGGCGCGGGTTGCGGCGCGGGTTGCGGCGTGGGCTGTGACGTGGGTTGCGGCGTGGCGGTTCCCTCCCATGTGGCGGCCGTTTCCCCCCGGCCCCAGTGTCAGTCGCCCTTGAGCTTGTGCAGGTTCGGGAAGCAGACGTCGGTCCAGGAGGCCGGGACCTTCTTGATGTAGCCATACTGCTGCATGGCCGTCGCGTAGCGCATGACCCCGCGCGGGGTGATGTCCCAGGCCGTCCGCGGGGCGGTCAGGTAGGATTGGTAGTCGTCGGCGCTGGTCCTCTTGTCGATGGCGGCGAGGATGGCCGCGGCCTCCTTGGGGTTCTCGCGCATGAAGGCCAGCGCGTCCTCGAGGGCGCCGACGAAGGCCTTGTAGGCCTTGGGCTGCTCCTTGTAGAACCGGCCACCGGCGACGGCGACGATGTAGGAGAACGGCCCGCCGAAGGCGTCGAAGCCGTCCACGACCACACCCAGGTTGGCCTGCTTCTGGAGCTTGTTCTGATAGGGCGGCGCCCCGAAGTAGGCGCTGATGTCGCCCTTCCCGGCCATCAACGCGGCCGTGGCGTCCGGGTGCGGCATGGCGACGATGTTGTTATCGAGGGCGGTGGCCTTCCCCAGCTCCTTCTCGGCGGCCATGGCCAGGATGATGTGCTGGTTGGAGCCCGGGCCGGGGAGGGCGATCTTGTCCTTGGCCTTGAAGTCCTTGAGCGACGTTATCTTGTCTTTCGGGGCCATCAGGAGCAGGGTCATCTGGTCCAGGGCCCCGGCGATCTTCCAGTCGACGCCCTTATCCCAGCCGATGAGGAACGGCGGGATGCCCACGAACCCGACGTCCAGCTGGCCGGCGACCATGGCCTCACGGACCGCGCCGCCCGAGCCGAACTGCAGGCGTTCGATGGTCACCCCGGGGAGACGCTTCTCGATGAACTTCTTCTCCAGCATGATGGTGACCGGCGCGTACCCCAGCCCGAATTGGTCGGCCATCCGGATCTTGTTCTGGGCGGTCGACTTGGCGCAGCCGGACCCCCCAAAAACAAGACCGACCATGAGGGCGGCGACCACCAGCGCGGCCGGCCCCCTGGTCATCTTCATAGCGATTCCTCCCCGCGATGTGTATGTCTATCGTGCGCGCCCGGGTGGGCTCCCGTCCCGCCTCGTCAAGGACGAAAGTCCCAGACCGCGTGCGCCCTTGTTTACAGTATTCCCGGGACGGGTGAGGGGTTCGTGGCGGCCGTCAGAGGTGGCCCTGGCCTGGGGCAGGTGCCGTTCATCTGAGACGTCCAAATCTGCGCCGTCGCCGGAAGGTGTCCCGCCGTCGCCGTTGAAACAATCTGGCAACAACCAACCAGGAGAGTGACGACCATGTCGACGCCGCCGACCAGAAACGTCATCCAGGCCCTGCTCGATGAGTGGGACCGGGCCCGCCGGGAGTTAGTGGACTTCCTCAAGGCCCAGCCGCCGGAGTTCTTCGACCTCAACGTCGAGGGCCGGCAGGGTTCGGTCAAGGGGATAATGGGCCACGTGGCCGGGGCCGCCTACAGCCTGCCGCAGGCGATCCTTCGGGCGATGAACAAGCCCGTGCCGCCGGCCAGGTACCCCGACATCCGGACCAGCACCAACCTGGCCGAACTGTGGGACGCCCTCGAGGACATCAAGAAGTACAACGAAGAGTGCCTGGCCGGCCTGAACGACCAGGACCTCGGCTTCATCCTGGTCACCTGGCAGAAGCCGACCACGGCCGAGTTCCTCATGGAGCACTCCATCGTCCATCTGTTGAAGCACCGCCGCCAGCTCGCCCGGGCCAAGGCCGGCGAGCTGAAGACCTCGAAGTAGGCGCGGGGCGCGCCGCAGGCTGCCGACCCTTGCCTCCATAGCGATAACGAGTCAATTGGCCATCCAAGCTGATGATAACCAAAGGAGCGGGGTCGCACCAGCGCGCACCCGCTCCCTTTTTCTGCCCCTATGACAAGACCGCTCAAGAGCCCGGGGCGGAGACCCCAGGGCTCGGGGCGGAGACCCCACACAAGTCCAAGCCCAGCTCTCTGGCCATGGCGCTAATCGTTGACACAACTGTATTTCCGAGTTCTACGACGATCGAACCGGTCGGAAAAACAATGTGTCCCGCCCGACCGGTTTCGACAAAGGCGAACGAGCCGAGGCCGACTTGACAGGACCGCTCGGGTCCTGCAGGGCTTGGCGCAGGCCGTGTCAAACTGTGACAAAAAGGGGAGAGGGACCCCCGTGTGCCCGCGCATACGCCCACGGTTGCCCGCATTTCGGCCCGCCGGGAGGGATCGGCGAGTGCTTCTGCGAGACGTCGCCCGCGTTGTCCGGAGCCATCTGATCGACGCGCCGTACCAGTTCGAGTTCCCGCGGACCGGCCGGGCCCGATGGGGTCACACCCTGAGGGTCACGACCTGGGCCCTGCGGCTGGCGGTGGAGGTGGCCGCCGAGGCCGGCGAGGCCGGCGGCGCGGCGCCCAACGTGGCGCCCCACCCGCAGGCCTCTCTGGACCGCGCCCACCGGCTCCTGACCGACCTGATGAGCCAGCCAATCGGGCCGGCCGACCTGCCCTTCGGCCGGGGCGCGGCCATCGACGTCGGGGCCCTGGCCACGGCCGGCATTTTCCACGACGTGGCCAAGTACGACATCCGGCCCGAGGACCTCCGGACCGCCAGGCATGCTCCCCTCAGCGCCGACTTCGCCCGGCGCCTCCTCGGCGGGGTGGACGGGCTATCCGGGTCTTTCGCCACCTCCGTGGAGACC
>JAJZPE010000138.1 GCA_021811325.1 Bacillota bacterium | reverse complement strand
GCGACGGGACCGGACGACGTCCTCTTCATCGTCGCCGACCACGGCTGCGACCCGACCACCCCGAGCACCGACCACTCCCGCGAGTACGTGCCCCTCCTGGCCTGGGGCCGGCCGGTCAAAGCGGGGACGGACCTCGGGACCCGGTCGACCATGGCCGACCTCGGGGCGACCATCGCCGAACTGCTCGGGGCGAAGCCGCTGGATATCGGGGAGAGCTTCGCGGCCCGGCTCATCGCCGGCGACCGGGGTTAATTCGGCGCGCGGGCCACCAGACACACCGGGGGAGTTGAGCGACCGCGTGGACACGACGCAACTGAGGGAACGGATGAACGAGGCCGCCGGGTTCATCAAGGGGCGGGCCCGCGGCGAATCGCCGGCCAGGTCCGTCGAGCCGGAGGTCGGGCTGGTCCTCGGCTCGGGCCTCGGGCCGCTGGCCGAAGAGGTCGAGAACCCGCTGGCCATCCCGTACGGGGAGATTCCGCACTTCCCGGTGTCGACCGTGGCCGGCCACGCCGGGCGGCTCGTCCTGGGACGGCTGGAGGGCCGGCAGGTGGCCGTGATGCAAGGGCGCTTCCACTACTACGAGGGGTACTCGCTGGCCGAGGTGACCTTCCCGGTGCGGGTCCTGAAGGCCCTGGGGATCAAGGCCCTCATCCTCACCAACGCCTCGGGGGGCGTCAACCCGGACTTCATCCCGGGCGACCTGATGCTCATCCGCGACCACATCAACCTCATCGGCGACAACCCACTGCGTGGCCCGAACGACCCGGACCTCGGCCCGCGTTTCCCGGACCTGTTCGAGGCCTGGGACCCGGCTTTGCGGGCGGTCGCCCGCCGGGTGGCGGAGCGCCTGGGCATCCCCGTCCGCGAGGGGGTCTACGTGGCCCTCAGCGGGCCGACCTACGAGACTCCGGCCGAAGTGGCCTTCCTGCGGACCGCCGGGGGCGACGCCGTCGGCATGTCGACCGTGCCCGAGGCCATCGTCGCCAGGCACGCCGGGCTGCGCGTGTTCGGGGTCTCCTGCGTGACCAACGTCCACCTGCCCTCAGGGCATCCAGGCCGGAAAGAAGTCAGTCACCAGGAAGTCATTGACGTCGCCAACAGGGCCGGCTCAGACCTCAGCCGCCTCTTGCGGGGGGTGCTCCGGTCCGACTGGGAGGGGAGAGCTTGACCAGATACAGACCAGGTGCCCACAGACCGTACGACCTCATCCTCAAGAAGCGCAACGGAAGTAGCCTCAACGCGGACGAGATTGGGTACCTCGTCGCCGGCTTCGTCGCCGGCGAGATCCCCGACTACCAGATGTCCGCCTTCCTGATGGCGGTGTACTTCCGCGGCATGGACGAGGCCGAGACCGCCGCCCTGACCATGGCCATGGCCGAGTCCGGCCAGGTCCTGGACCTCAGCGAGATCGCCCCGGAGGCGGTCGACAAGCACAGCACCGGCGGCGTGGGCGACAAGACCTCGCTGGTCCTCGTCCCGCTGGTGGCCGCCTGCGGGGTGCGGGTGGCCAAGATGTCCGGGCGCGGCCTCGGCCACACCGGCGGGACCATCGACAAGCTCGAGTCGTTCCCCGGCTTCAACACGGCCCTCACGCGGCGGCAGTTCCTCGACTGCGTGACCCGCGCCGGCCTGGCCATCAACGGGCAGACCGGCGAATTGGCGCCGGCCGACGCCAAGCTCTATGCCCTCCGCGACGTGACCGCGACTGTCGACTGCATCCCGTTGATCGCCTCGAGCATCATGAGCAAGAAGATCGCCGGCGGAGCCCGGGGCATCGTCCTCGACGTCAAGGTCGGCAGCGGGGCCTTCATGGACACCCAGGAGCGCGCGGAGGCCTTGGCTCGGACGATGGTCGGCATCGGCCGGTCGGTCGGGCGCCGGACCGTCGCCGTCATCTCCGACATGGACGAACCGCTCGGCCTGGCTGTCGGCAACGCCGTCGAGGTCCGCGAGGCCATCGAGACCCTGTCCGGCCGCGGGCCCGCCGACCTGCGCCGGCTGTGCCTGGCCCTCGGCGCGGAAATGCTCATCCTGGCAGGCCGGGCGGCCGACCCGGTGGCCGCCGGGAAAATGCTCGAAGGGGCCCTCGCCTCCGGGGAAGGCCTCCGGCGCTTTCGGGCCATGGTCGAGGCCCAGGGTGGCGACGTGACCTACGTCGATGACCCGGGGCGGCTGCCGAAGGCGGCGCTTGAGGCGCCCGTGGAAGCCCCGGCCGATGGCTTCGTGCAGTCCATCGAGGCCCGCCAGGTCGGCCTGGCGGCGATGCAGCTGGGGGCCGGCCGAGCCCGCAAGGGCGACCCGGTCGACCTGGCCGTCGGCGTCGTCCTGCGGAAGAAGGTCGGCGACCGCGTGCGGGCCGGGGAACCCCTGGCCGTGGCCCTGGCCGACAAGGCCGAACTACTCCCGGCGGCCGTCGAGCGGGTCAGGGCCGCCTACCGGCTTGCGTCCGTGCCCCCCGCGCCGCGCCCGTTGATAGCCGGCGTCATTCGAGACTGACCCGAGGGCTTCGGGCCCGCAAGACCGTCCACCGTCCCCATGGCCGCCTGTCCAGGCGGCTTTTTTTGTCGGCGCCCGCCGGGCGGCCCCGGTATGTCCCGCCCCACAGGCAAATAGGAATTAACGACTGCTGCGTGACTCCGGATGGAGGTGGGCGCATGCCGTTTCGCGCCTTGACTCGCTGGGTCGCCGCCTTCCTGGCCGCCTTGCTGTTATGGCCGGGGACGGCTGTGGCGGCGCCCGAGACGCCCCCCTTGGTCCAACCGACGGCCGCAATGGCCACGGTGGCGGCCAATCTCGAGGTGAAGGCCGCATCGGCGGTCCTTGTCGACGCCGCGAGCGGGCAGGTGCTGTTTGACAAGGACAGCCACGAGCGGCGGGCCATCGCCAGCATGACCAAGCTGATGACGCTCTTCCTGGCCTTCGAGGCCATTGAAGCGGGCAAGGTCTCCCTGCAGGACAAGGTCACGGCCAGCATGAACGCTTACAGGCTGGGCGGTGCCCAGATCTGGCTGGCCCCCGGAGAGGTGATGCCGTTCGAAGACATGCTCCGGGCGATCGCCATGCAGTCGGCCAACGACGCCTCGGTGGCCGTGGCCGAACACATCGCCGGGAGCGTCGAGAACTTCGTCGCCCTGATGAACCAGCGGGCCATGGAACTGGGCATGGTCGACACCCACTACCAGAACCCGCACGGGCTGGACGAACCAGACCACTACAGCTCAGCCTACGACATGGCCATCCTCGGCCGCCAGGCGGTCAGGTATCCGAAGCTGCTCGAGTTCACGAAGACGTGGCAGTACCACATCCGGCCCGACCCGGTCACCGGCAAGGGCAAGACCTGGCTCGTCAACACCAACCGCCTGCTCGTCTCGATGCCCGGGGTCGACGGCCTGAAGACCGGCTTCACCGACCAGTCCCAGTACTGCCTGACGGCGACGATGAAGCGCGACAACCTCCGGCTCATCGCCGTGGTCATGGGGCTGCCCGAAGGCCAGAAGCGCTTCGAGGAAGCGGGGAAGCTGCTCAACTTCGGCTTCGCCAACTACGCCGGGGTTCCGGTGGTCAGGGCCGCCGATAAGGTCGGGCTGGTGGAGGTCCAGCGGGGTCTGACCGACACCGTCGAGGCCGTCGCCGAAACCGACCTCTCGCTGACCGTCCCCAAGGGCAAGGAGGGCGCCCTGAAGCGAGAGGTCCAGCTATCGAAGAGGGTCGTGGCCCCGGTCCTCCGCGGGGCCCGCCTGGGCGTGCTGGTCGTCACCCGGGACGGCCAGGAGGTCGGCCGGGTCAACCTCGTGGCCGCCACGGCGGTCAAGCGGATAAGCTACTTCCGCCTTATCGGCCGCCTGATGGGCCGGGTCATTCGCGGGGACTGAAAAGGGCGTAATCGACCGGCCGTTTCTGGAAGGGTTAGGGAGGCGGTCCGGCGAAGTCTCCAAGCCGGTCCGCCTTTCCGGACCTCAACCGGTTGAAGAAGACGAGTGGCGGCCCACCGGCCGCGGCGGGGGGACAAGCAGTGAAGATCGAACAGGAAGTCCGCGGACGGACCCTGGTCATCCGGCTCGGCGGGGAGCTCGACGTGAAGAGCGCCCCGGAGTTCCGCGAGACCACCGAGGCCGCCCTGGACCGTCACTCCTCGAACCACCTCATCTTGAACCTGGACAACGTCTCCTTCGTGGACAGTTCCGGGCTGGGCGCCATCCTTGGCCGCTACCGCCGGCTGCAGCAGGGCGGGGGGAGGATGACTCTCGTCGCCCCGGCCCCCAACGTGCGCCGGGTGATGGAACTCTCCGGGCTCTTCAAGATCATGCCCGTGTTCCGCTCGGAAGAGCGGGCCCTGGAAGGGTAGGTGCGGACCGTGTCGTCACCGGCGCCGCTCAAGAACCACATCCGCCTAGAGATGGCGGCCGTCCCCGACAACGTCGCCCTGGCCCGGGTGACCGTCGCGGCCTTCGCCTCGCAGCTCGACTTCACCCTCGATGAAATCGAGGACATCCGGGTGGCCGTCTCCGAGGCCGTCACCAACGCCGTCGTCCACGCTTACAGCGACCGGGCGCCCGGGGGCCCGTCCGGGACCGTCACCCTCGAGGCCGCCCATGACCGGGAGGCCCTCACCATCGCCGTCGCCGACCAGGGACGGGGCATCGTCGACGTGGCCCTGGCCCGCCAGCCGGCCTACACCACCGACCCGGAGCGGATGGGCCTCGGCTTCGCCATCATGGAATCTTTCTGCGACGAACTCGACGTCGTCTCGGAGGTCGGCCGCGGGACGACGGTGAAGATGGTCAAGCGGCCGCGGGCCGCGAAAGCGCCCAGGGCTGAGGGGGCGGCCGGGGATGACCGGCCCGTCTGATCCCGAGCTTCTTGCCAGGGCCCAGGCCGGCGACCGTTCAGCCCGCGAGACCTTCGTCCGCGAGAACCTCGGGCTGGTCCGCAGCGTCGTCCGGCGTTTCGCCCCGCGGGCCTCGGCGACCGAGACCGAGGACCTCTTCCAGGCCGGTTGCGTCGGCCTGCTGAAGGCCATCGACGGCTTCGAGCCCGGCTACGGCACGCAGTTCTCGACCTACGCCGTCCCGACCATCCTCGGCGAGGTCCGGCGGTACTTCCGGGAGAGCGGCCCGCTAAAGGTGTCGCGCTCCATCCGCGACGTCGGCACCAAGGTCAGGCGGGCGGCCGAGGACCTCCGGCAGCGGTACGGCCGGGAGCCGATCGCGGCCGAGATCGGACAGGTCATCGGGGAGAGCCCGGAAGACGTCGTGACCGCGCTGGAAAGCCTGAACCCGGTGGCCTCGCTCGACGCGGTGGTCGGGTCGGGGGCCGACGACGGCCGTTCCCTCGGCGAGCGCCTGCCGTCCGGCGGCGGCGACCAGGAGGAAGTCTTCCTCGACCGGTTGTCTGTCCGCGAGGCCCTGGCTCGCCTGCCGGCCAGGCAGCGCGAGATCATTTACTGGCGCTTCTTTCGCGACCGGAGTCAGACCCAGGTGGCCGCGCTCGTCGGGCTGTCGCAGGCCCAGGTGTCGCGGCTCGAGCGGGAGGCCTTCCGGGCCATGCGCCAACGATTGGAAGCCTGAGCGCGTCCACACCCGCGCCGGGTCCACCCGGGGCTGAACCCCGAACGCTGGAAACGAAAGCAGCCGGACAAGGCCCGGCTGCTTTCGTGTTTGCGCTTCTCAGCCTTTGTCGGCCATCGCCGCCGGTGCGGGCGCCAAACCCTGGTAAGCAGTCCCAACGGCATAAAGCCTTTCCTGCCAGTACATAATAAGCCCACGTCAGGCCCGGAGGGGTGGAATCGATGACGATCGCAACCGCGCCAAGGAGGCCACGCTTGGTGGCCATTTTCATCGTCCTGGCCCTGCTCGCCCTGGCCGTCCTGTGGGCCTCGGCCTATTTCCGGCCATCGCCGCGCGTCCCGGAACGGACGACGATTATCCTCAGTGAACCCGGGTTGGTCCGGCGGAGCGCCTGAAGCCGCCGGTTAGCCATAGACCACATTGGACAGGGA
>JAJZPE010000015.1 GCA_021811325.1 Bacillota bacterium | reverse complement strand
AACCCCGTGAGGTGTGGCGGCCCAGGTCGGCCGCGGCTGAAATGACTCGGCGCGACCAGAGTGCGGTCAGGGCGATGAGACCACAGACCGCCGCGAGCCCGACAAAGAGCCCCACATACCAGCCACGAGCCAGGACAGCGCCGGCCACGGAAGGCCCGGCGATAGCCCCAGCTTGAAAGGACAGGTTGATGACCGAGTTGTACCGGCCGCGCTCGGCGTCCGGGGCGAGGTCGTTGACGAGAGCCATGATGCTTGGCTGGAACAACGTCTCGCCGACACCGTAGAGGCCGAGGGCGGCCAGCAGGCCGACCGCACCGAGCGGCCCGCCGGCCATCCCCGCGCCCAGAACCAGGAGCACGGCTAGGCCGAAGACATAGGCCGACGCAGCCAGGGAACCTGTCCTCCGGCGGCCGCAGGTGAGGCCGAGGACGACAATCTGGACGACGACGATGGTGAAGGTGTTGACGGTGAAAGCCAGGCCGAGCAGACGCGAAGAGGCCCCCACCGGTCCCGTGACCCAGGCCGGGAAGGCCGTCGCCAGCAGGGCCATGGTCACCGCGCCGACGAGGACCTCGATGACAGCGAGGACCAGCAGGGCGCGGTCACGCAGGACGACCGCGTAGCCGACAAGCGGCGCGGCCGGACCGGTCGGCCGCTCGCCGGCGCCATCGGGCTCGCGCCTCGCCTCGCGGCGGTAGACGACCACGGCGGCGAACGAGAGCATCAGAGCGGCCTGGACCATGAAAGCTACCGCGAAAGAGGCTGGGGATTGGACGTCCACGATGAGCCCGCCGGCCGCCGCCCCGACCCCGTAGCCCAGGTTTTGGAGGGCAAAGGCCACGGCGAAGATGCCCGTCCGGCCCTCGGGCGGGACGGCGACGGCGAGGAGCGAGGTCAGGCCGTTCCAGTACCCGGCCGCCCCGGCCCCGGCCAGAAGGGCCGCAAGCAAGGTCGCGGCCGGTCCCCGAGCGGCCAGGTAGGCCAGGGCTCCGCCGGCGCTTGCGAGAAGCCCGACGACCACCGCTGAGCCGGCGCCGGCCCGGTCGACCAGCCAGCCGGAGGCCGGCACGGACAGCACTCCGGCCAGGCCGGCGGAGGCGATGACAAGACCCGCCGGCCCCAGGTCGAGGCCCCTGACCGAGTGCAGGTAGATAAGCAGGAATGGCCCAGTCAGGCCGAGCCCGAGGTTGGCCAGGGTGTAGCCGAACAACAGCCACCAGGCTCGCCGGCCGAGGGGTGGAATGAGGGTGTCGACGCGCATAGGTGTTGTCCATTCGACCGGTCGAGGGCGAAGTCCTGTCAGACGCGGTCGGACGGTCGAAAACACAAGTCCCATGCGAGTTCGTCGCGTGGGGCTTGCATCTTTCCGGAATCACAAGTCTCTGGCCAGCCTGCGCTTGACCGTTCGGTAGCCGAGCGACTCGTAGAACCGAAGTGGTCCGGCAGGGAACTCCCAGGTCTCCACCTCGACCTCGGAAGCCCCTCGGTCGCGGGCCCACTGGTGCACGGCGGCGACCAACCTCGCCCCGACGCCCATCCCCCGCTCGGCCTCTGTCACCACCAGGCTTTGCAGTAGGGCGTACCGGCGTTGGACGACGTACGGGCTGGGCTCGGTCTCCTTCAGGTAGGTTTCGGCCAGGCCGACCACCCGGTCCTCGGCTTCGGCCACCAAGAGGGCCGCCCGCTCGTTGCCGGCGATTTTCCTCAGCATCCCGACGACCTCGTCCTCGTCCACCCGCTCCGGATCGCATAGGCGGGTGGGCACCCCGGCCACGTGGAACCGGTGGAACTCGCGGTAGAGCCGGACCAGAGCCGGGAAGTCGCGCTCCTCGGCGCGACGAATGACGGGTCGACGGTCGGAAACAGCCATCATCCCCTCAAGCTTAGCGGTTTCGGCTCCCCGAGAACCGTCAGCCGCGTGTCGGTCCGCACCTCGGGCAGGAGGGCCTCGGAGACCCAGAACGTCTCCAGGTGCTTGGTGTCCCTGATTCTTACCAGCCTCACGGTCTCGGGCTCGAAGGGCCGCATGGCCACGTCGACGCAGTCCTCCGTAGTCGGCAGGACGATGGGGCGCTTGGCCGTGCCGTAGAAGCCGGTGGTTATCGAATTGGCGTAGGTCTTCTCCCAGTCAACCTTGTCGACCATAGCCTGCGGGATCAGGTCGGCGAGGCCGATGCCCAGGGCGTTGCCGTGGCCGCCTTCGGTCAGGTCGAGGCAGACGATGGTCTTGATGTCCGGCTTGGAGACGCCCCCGATGCGCCGGTGCATCCCGATGACGTTGGTGTCCATCCCGTTGCCGCTGATGTCCTTGCCCATCCGGTCGACGACGAGGATGTCCATGTCGTCGAAGGGCAGGCGCGGGAAGTAGTCCAGGGACCGCTGCAAGAGCTCGGCTTCGGCGTCGACGAGGCCTTCAGCCGGGAGCCCCTTGATGATGGCCGGCTCCTCTTTGTAGTTCTCGACGGTGGCGATGCCCCCGACGACCGGCGCGCTCCGCAGGAACACCTCGGCCATCCGGACGATGGCCTCGCCCAGGCCGGCCTTGTGCGTCGTCTCGGCGCCGACCTGCTTCCCCAGGCCGACGACCATGATCTTGGTCAGCCCGCTCTCGACCCGGCCGCGGAAGTCCGTGTGCAGCTTGACCCGGTTGAAGAGGAGGATGGCCCCGGCGGACATGGCGTTCTTGTCGGCGTGCACGGGGATGCCGTCGGGCGTGTGTCCCAGCAGCACCGTCTCCATCGACGAGCGGACGGGGCAACCCACGCTGTCCTCGGCCACGCCCAGGCCGCGCAGCACCTCGACCTGGCCCTCGGCCGTGGCTCCGCCGTGGCTGCCCATGGCCGGGACGATGAAGGGCTCGCCGCCCAGCCGCCGGACCTCGGCCGCCATCGCCCGGAGGAGGCGGACGTTATACGGGAAACCGCGAGAGCCGGCCGTGATGGCCACGCTGGTCCCAGGCCGGACCCGCCGCTCGAGACCGATGGCCGCCAGCTCGCGGCGGACGGCGCCCTCGAGGTCCTGGACTGCGTCCCCGCGCAGCTCCTGACCCACGGCGATGACGCGAGGCCAGCGCCGCCGGCCCGTGAAGACCGGGCTTGCCATACCGACGCCCCCTTGAAGGTGACGGGGAGAATCCCGCCGAACCATGAAATCAGCCCACCCGAGGAGGCGGGCTCGAAAAAGACCGGTGGCCCGTGGAAACCAGTATCCCCTCGCCAGTTCAGCCCATCCTATGGATGGACGCAATCCAGACACGACGGGGGTGACCATCGTGCCGGCCAACCTGACGCCTGACTACATGGCCGCCGAGCGCCGTTTCCGGGAGGCGGTCGACCCGCAGGAACAGCTCGATGCCCTGCAGGAGATGCTCTCGACGATCCCCAAGCACAAGGGGACCGAGAAGATGCAGGCCGACATCAAGCGAAGGATCGCCCGCCTCCGGGAGGAGATGCAGCGGCGCCCGTCAACGGCCGCCCAACGCCCCTACTGGCTGCTGGAGCGGGCCGGAGCCGGGCAGGTCTCCCTGGTGGGGCCACCGAACGCCGGGAAGTCTCAGCTCCTGGCGTCGATGAGCAACGCTGAGCCGGAGGTCGCCGATTACCCTTTCACCACCCGGGTGCCCATCCCGGGCATTGTTATCTTTCAGAACGTGCAGGTCCAGGTGGTCGACCTGCCGCCGGTGGCGCCGGAGATGTCCCCGTCCTGGCTCCCCAGCCTGTTGCACCGGACGGACGCGGTGGCCTTGGTCTTCGACCTCGGTGACGACGACCTCCTGTCGCGGGCCGACGAGGTCCTCGGCTACCTGGACGGGACGTCCATCCCGAAGCGCATCGGGCGGGCCATGGTCGTCGCCAACAAGGCCGACTCGGGCGGCGCCGTCGACCGTCTTCTCATGCTCCGCGACCTGTTACGCTCGGGGATGCCCGCAGAGTGGCGGGCCTCCGTCGGAGAACTCGGCGGCTCGGAGGAATATCCGGCCCCCTTCGTCGTTTCCGGTCGGACCGGGGCCGGCCTGGACTCCCTGCGGCGCGGCTTCTTCGAGGTCCTCGGGTTGATCCGCGTCTACACCAAGGCCCCGGGCAAGAAAGCCGACCACAACGCGCCCTTCGTTCTAAAGCGGGGGACGACGGTCATCGAGGCAGCCGCCGCCGTCCACAAGGACTTCGCCAAGAACCTGAAGTACGCCCGCCTCTGGGGGCGCAACGCCTATGACGGCCAGATGGTCCAACGCGACTGCGTCCTCAGCGACGGCGACGTCATCGAGCTGCACGTCTAGCAGCGGGGCCGGCCCGGAGATGGCCATCGAGGTCTACCCGGAGCTCGCCGCCGGCCTGGACGGAGCCGAGGAACACGGCCACCTCCGGGTCATCCATCTACTGGAAGGGCGTGAGTCAGCGACCATCCACCGGATAATCGGCGACGAGCATCCCGAAGTAGGTCGGGGCCTGATACGACAGGAACTCCGAGTGCAGCGGGACGATCTGGCTCACCCCGTAGAGGATGAGCATCTGCCAGAGGCTGTCCGGCTTGGCGTCCTCGACGAACTTGGGGCTCATCTCGAGCAATTTGTGCAACCGGTTCCCCTTGACCAGCTCCTGCACCTGGGAATCATACTCGGCGGCCGCGGGGTCAAACCCGTATGGGCCGTCTTTCTTATGCGCGTGGGCCTGGTCGGCACTGGCCACGAAGACCACCCGGCGGTCGCTCTCCTCGGCCAGCTCGGCGATGACCCGGCCGACCTGGATCAGGTTGGGCAGGGGGATTTCCCTGGCCGGCCCGACCAGGACGACCTTGGGCCGCTCGGTCTCGGGCAGGTCGGCCCCGAAGTAGTAGAGCGGGATGATGGCCCCCCAGTCGAGCTCGACGTTGGAGCTCGGGCCCTCGAGGGCCCCGTAGTTGCAGCCGACGATGGGCAGGCCGGCCCCGCGGCCGCGCCGGACGATGGCCCGGGCCATCTCGCGGTCGACCCGGAATTCCTGGCGGACCTCGCCGCCCGGACCGGCCATCGTCCCGCGGCTATGCTCGGACGTGACGACAGAGATGAAGCCTTCCATGCGGAGGCCGTGCGGGGTGGCCAGGACGATGATCTCGGGACGGCGTCCTTTCATCCGCCGTCCCAGTTCCTCCATGGCTTGGCGGGTGGGGGCGAAGGCCTCGAGCCTCTCGCCCGCCAGCTCGGGCAGGACTTCTCCGGCGTGTGGGGTGATGCAAGCGCCGACGATGGGCATTGTCTCTCTCTCCTGTGCAACAAGTGGGTTGGGTGACTTTCAGGGTGCACGGTGGGCACGGTGGGCGCGGCTTGCTCAGCCGGCGGGCTCACCCAGCGAGCGGCTCACCCAGCGAGCGGCTCACTCGGCGAGGGTGAAGCGCCAGGCGCACCAGTGGGTGGCGGGGTGCTCGTCCGGCGGGCAGGCGACGACGGCGGTCTCGATGCGCGGGTCGATGGTCCGGGCGAACCCGGCGTACTCGACCAGGCCCACGGCCTTGCACGGGAAGTCCGGCAGGCCCTTCCGCTTCCTGGCCTCCTGGACGCGGCAGGCCTTCATCGTGAAAAGCAAGGTCCGGTCGTCCGGCCGCTCGACCTCCTGCTCGTTGATGAAGGCGTAGAGCCTGAAGCGCAGGGCTTGCTCGAGGGCGTCCAGGCCGCCCCGCTCGGGCAGCCCGAGGAAGCGCTTGATCCGCTCGGCCTCGACGACCGTGAACTTCTCCCAGGCCTGAGCGTCTAGGGCGATGGCCTCGTCCATCCCGTGGGCCCCCTCGACGGCCTGGAACCAGAGACCGTCGTGGGCCAGCCAGCGCTTGGCCAGGTCGGTGAGCAACTGGAGAAGGCGTTCGCGGGGGAGGCGGTCGAGGTCCGTTGGGCCGGTCATGTCAACCACAGACCTCCTTGAGGGCTTCCTGAGCCGCCCGGGCCGTGGCCTCGACGTCGGCGGCGGTGTGGGCCGCGCTCATGAAGCACGCCTCGAACTGCGAGGGGACGAGGTGGACCCCGCGCTTGAGCATGGCGTGGAAGAAGGCGGCGTACCGCTTGGCGTCGCAGGTGGCGGCGTCGTCCCAATTCCAGACGGGCCTATCGGTGAAGAAAAGGGTGAACATCGCCCCGACCTGATTGACCTGATACTTCAGGTTCAGGCGTCGCAGGGTCTGGCGGAGCAGGTCGACCAGCTCGTCGGTCCGCGCGGCCAGGCCTTCGAAGACCCCGGGTTCCTTCAGCTTCCTCAGGGTGACGAGGCCGGCGGCCATCGCCAGCGGATTGCCGGAGAGTGTCCCGGCCTGGTACATCGGCCCGGCCGGGGCCACCATCTCCATGAACTTGCGCTTACCGCCGTAGGCACCCACCGGTAGGCCGCCGCCGATGACCTTGCCGAGGCAGGTCAGGTCGGGATCGATGCCGTAGAGCGACTGGGCGCAGTGGAGGGCGACTCGGAAACCGGTCATGACCTCGTCGAAGATGAGCAGGGCGCCGTAGTCGCGGGTGATCTCTCGGACGGCCTCGAGGTAGCCCGGCCGCGGCGGGACAACGCCCATGTTCCCGACCACCGGCTCGAGGATGACGCCGGCGATGTCCCCGCCGTTGGCCTTGAAGGCGGCCTCCAGGGCGGCGACGTCGTTGAAGGGCACGGCGATGGTCGTGGCGGCGACGGTCGCCGGGACCCCCGGGCTGTCCGGGATGCCCAACGTGGCCGCGCCCGAGCCGGCTTTGATCAGCAGGCTGTCGGCGTGCCCGTGGTAGCAGCCGATGAACTTGACGATCTTGTTCCGGCCGGTGCAGGCCCGGGCCAGGCGCAGGGCACTCATGGTGGCCTCGGTGCCGGAATTGACCATGCGGACCATCTCGACCCCGGGCACGAGGTCGATGACCAATTCGGCCAGCTCCACCTCGAGGGGGCTGGGGGCGCCGAAGCTGGTCCCGTCCTCCGCCGTGCGCTTGATGGCGGCGATGACTTCGGGGTGACTGTGCCCCAGGATGAGCGGGCCCCAGGAGCCGATATAGTCGATGTACTCGTGGCCGTCGACATCCCACAGGTGCGAGCCCGCGCCTCGGGCGATGAAGAGCGGGCTGCCGCCCACCCCACGGAAGGACCGAACGGGGCTGTTCACCCCGCCCGGCATCAGTTCCTTGGCCCGGGCGAAGAGCTCCTCGCTCCTCTGAGTGCCGCGGCCGGCGTCGGCCGGTGGCCCGCTGTTGGCGTTCGGTCTATCAGCGCTCATGGTTGTCCAGTCTCACCTCCGATGAAGGTCTTGTGTCTATAGTTCGAAGCTTTCGTGCGGCTGGGGGGCGGTCACCGGGTAGCCCAGGCGGTCGCGGACCAGGCCGGCCAGCGTATCGATGGCCCTGGGCTCGCCGTGGACCAGGAAGACCCGGCCCGGGCGCCGCCCGTTCTGGCCGAAGGCGGTCAGCCAGTCGAGCAGCCCGGCCTGGTCGGCGTGGGCCGAAAAGGCCTCGATCGACTTCACCTTGGCCTTGACGGCGATCTCTTCGCCCAAGATGTGAATGTGCTTCTCGCCCTCGAGGAGGCGGCGGCCGAGGGTCCCCTGGGCCTGAAAGCCCACGAAGAGGATGGTCGCCTCGGGACGCCAGAGGTTGTGCTTCAGGTGGTGCAGGATGCGCCCGGCATCGCACATCCCGCTGGCCGACATGATGATGACCCCGCCGGTCAGGCTGTTCAGGGCCTTCGACTCATCGCTGGTCCGGACGTAGTGGACCCCGGAGAAGGCGAAGGGGTCTTCGCCCGAGGTGAAGAGTCCGCGGGCTTCCTCGTCAAAGCACTCGTGGTGCCGCTCGAAGATCTCTGTCGCCGAGATGGCCAGAGGGCTGTCGATGAACAGCTGAACGGGCGGTACCGCGCCCTTCTCGACCAGTTGGCCCAGGTCGTAGAGCAACTCCTGGGTCCGCCCGACGGCGAAGGCCGGGATGATCAGGTTGCCCCCGCGGGCCTTCGTCTGCCGGATGGCCTCGGCCAACTCCTTGAGCTTGTCTTCCTTACCGGGGTGGAGCCGGTCGCCGTAGGTCGACTCCATGACCACCACGTCGGCCGCGGCCAGCCGCTCGGGGTCACGGATGATGGGCGTACCGCGGTTGCCGAGGTCGCCCGAGAAGACGGCCCGCTTGCCTTCGGCCTCGAACTCGGCGATGGCCGAGCCGAGGATGTGCCCGGCGTCATGAAGGGTCACGGTCACCCCGTGCCCGAGGTCGGCCGGCGTCCCGTAGGGCAGCGGCCGGATGTAGACGAGGCACCGCTCGGCGTCGGCCACGGTGTAGAGCGGCTCGACCGGGGGCAGACCGGCCCGCTGGCGTTTGCGGCTCTGCCACTCGGCCTCCATCTCCTGGATGTGGGCGCTGTCGGCGAGCATCACCGCCAGGAGGTCGATGGTCGCCGGCGTGGCCAGGATGCGCCCGCGGAAGCCTTCCTTGACCAGCCGCGGCACGAGGCCGCTGTGGTCGATGTGGGCGTGGGTGAGGACGAGGTAGTCGATGGACGCGGGCTCGTAGGGCCAAGGGCCCCGGTTCAACTCGTCGGCCTCCCGGCCGCCCTGGTGCATCCCGCAATCGACGAGGACTCTCAGGCCCCCGCTCTCGAGAAGGTGGGAAGAGCCGGTGACGGTCTCCGCCGCGCCGTGAAAGCTGACTCGCAAGGCAGCGCCCTCCTTCGTGCGGCCGGTGTCCCCGGGCTCGTGCCCAGGCCTGGCCGGGGCTGACCGCCCGGTCGCCGGCCGCTCCGGAGCAATTCGCCGTAGTCAGGGTGTTTCCTGTTAGGAAGCACGAAAAGGCCCGGTCGTCCCGGGCCCCAGCAACCTCGGCTGTCTCCCCTACTGCTCCTTGGTCCGCCCGCGCGGTTCGCGCTTGGCGAACTCCTCAGCCGCCTCGCGGCTCAGCGTCTGCTGGCGGCGGCTCTCCTCCTCGAGCCCGCCTTCCTTCCAGGCCCGCCCCTCGGCCTCGGTCCGCCCGGCGACACCCTTGCCTTCGCTCCGCGGCCCCTTCTCCGGACCAAGCTCAGAGGCCATCTCCATCTGCAACCGGTCGAGGTCGAGGTTGAACTCGAATTTCGGCCGGACGGCCTTTCTGGCCTTGATGTTCTCCTCGTCAGGCGTGGTCACCACGGCCCAATCACCTCCTGCGTTGTGCCGGGCGGCGGTCGGCCGGCCAACACGCGCCAGACCGACGGATGACAGACCGCCCGGCGGCCTTATTCTCCCCCGTGGCCGGGCATCCAATCGGCGGCGAGCGCGGGAAAGCACCGGTGCCTACAGCGCCGGTGCTTGAATTTGACCGTCTGAATTTGACCGCTCTTGGCTTCGCCCTACACCGGCCGGTTGGCCATGAAGTCGGCCACGCCGTAAAGGGTCTCCTTGGCCGGGTGGTCGGGCAGGTCGCGCAGGCGCGCCTTGGCCTGATCGACGTAGCGCGCGGCGAGGTTGAGGGTGTACTCCAGGCCGCCGCTCTTCCTGACGACCCCGAGGACGTCCTGCAGCTGCCCGTTGTTGAAGCTCCCGGCGGTGATCAGGGCCCGCAGGCGGTCGCGCTCGGCCGAGTGCTCCAGAGCGTAGATGACCGGCAGGGTGAGGACGCCGCCGAGGAGGTCGCTGCCGACCGGCTTGCCGGTGTCTCGGACGTCCCCGTTGATGTCGAGGATGTCGTCCATCATCTGGAAGGCCACGCCGACTTCGAAACCGAACCGCTCGAGCCGGCGCCCGGCCTCTTCGGGCGCCCCGCTGATGCGGGCACCCACGTGGCAGCAGGCGCCGAAGAACGAGGCCGTCTTCAGGCCGATGCGTTCGATGTACTCGCCCTGGGTCAGGTCGAGCCGCCAGGCCGCGTTGGTCTGCTGGATCTCCCCGCGGACGACTTCGTTGATCGTCCTGGCCAGCAGCCGGATGGTGTCGTTGCTGCTGCTCTTGGCGATGAGGTCGACGGCGGTGGCGAAGAGGTGGTCTCCGACCAGCACCGACAGCTTGTTGCCCCAGCGTGAATTGACCGTCGGCCGGCCCCGGCGGGTCGCGGCCTGGTCGATAACGTCGTCGTGGACGAGGGTGGCCATGTGCATGAACTCCACCCCGGCCGCCACCGGCATCAGCTTCTCCAAGTCGTAGTGGTGGAACTTGGCCGCCAGGAAGACAAGGGCCGGCCGGAGCCGCTTACCCCCGGCCTGCAGAGGATGGAGGGAGGCGTCCTTGAGGACCGGCTCCGGGTTCTCCAGGTAGTCGGCCATGTATTGTTCGAGACGGGCTAGATCCGGGGCGACTTCCCCCAACAGCTCTGTGGTCTTCATCCTGACCCCCAACTTAAGGCTGCATCGGCCACGGCGCTAGGACGAGCCGGAAGCCCAACATGACGGTCCCGGCCCGGCTGTCCGGGCCGGGACCTTTTCTGACTTTTACGCCTCCGGTGACCGTCAGAACTCCGGCGGAAGCTGCTTGAGCTGCGACAAGGTGAACACCGGGCCGTCGATGCAGACGTACTTGTCACCGACGTTGCACCGCCCGCACTTCCCCACCCCGCACTGCATCTTCATCTCGAGGGTGGTGACGATCTGGTCGTCGGTGAAGCCGAGCTTGGCCAGGGACTGCAGGACGAGCTTGATCATGATCGGGGGCCCGCAGGTGACGGCCACCGCGTCCCTGGGCGACGGATTGACCTGTTCCAGAAAGGCCGGCACGAACCCGACCGGTCCGGTCCAGGTTTCGTCGCCCCGGTCGACAGTCACATGGACCTGGGCGTTCTCGTACTTGGTCCAGTTCTCCAGGACCTCGTACTTGAAGCACAGGTCCCCGGGGGACCGGGCTCCATATACGACATCAATTCTACCATATTCTTTTCGATTGTCCAACACGTTGTTGATAAGCGAACGAAGCGGGGCCAGACCGATGCCTCCGCCGATGAAGACCAGGTTCTTACCCTTTAGCATCTCCAGCGGGAAGTGGTTGCCGTAAGGCCCGCGGACGCCGATCTTCTGCCCCTCGACGGCCTCGTGGAGGACGTCGGTGACCCGGCCGGTCCGCTTGACGGAGAACTCCAGGAACCCCCGGCGGGTCGGCGAAGAGGTGATGGAGATCATCGACTCGCCCACCCCGAACATGGAGAGCATCGCGCACTGGCCGGACATGTAGTTGAAGCGCTCCATGACGGCCGGGTCGTCGAAGGTCACCTGGAAGGTCTTGACGTCCGAGGCGGCCGTCTCCGGCGTGATCCGGTCAATCGTCGCCACGCTGGGCACGAGTGGATTCTCAGGCATGGGCCTTCACCCCCTTGACGTCCTTGATGACGCCGGCGATGTGCAGGCCCACCGGGCACATGGCCACGCACCGGCCGCACCCCGTGCACAGGTAGCTGTGGTAACGATGCGGGTAGTAGTTCAGCTTGTGCATGAAGCGCTGGCGGACCCGCTCCTTCTTGGACGGGCGCGGGTTATGGCCGCCGGCCATCTTTGTGTAGTTGGCGAACATGCACGAGTCCCAGCACCGGAAGCGCAGCCCCTCGCCGCCACGGGCCTCGTCGGTGAGGAGGAAGCAGTGGCAGGTCGGGCAGACGTAGGTGCAGGTGCCGCACCCAAGGCACTTCTTGGAGACATCGTCCCAGTACTGGTCGTCGAAGAAGTTGTCAAGGAGCTGGTCGATGCCCTCGACGTCGACTTCCTTGCCGAAGGGCACCTCTTTCTCGGCGTAGGCCTTCTTGACGGCCTGACCGGCGGCCTCGTCGGCCGGCTTGAAGAGGCCCTCGCCGGGCCCGCCGACGACCTCCCGGCCCTTGTCGCTGAGGGCTTCGGCCAGGTACTGGTCGCCGTCCTTGTAGAGCATCACATCGGCCCCGGCGCTGTGCCCCGGGTTATACCCGTAGCTGGTACAGAAGCAGGTGTCGGCGGGGCTCTCGCAGGCCAGGCCGATCAGAACGGTGTTCTTACGGCGCGCCTGGTAGTGGGTGTCGGCGTACTCCCCGGTGGTCAGGACCTTGTCCATCAGGGCCACGCTGGCCAGGTCACACGGGCGGATGCCGAAGGCGACCTGGGCCCGCTCCGGCTTGATCTCCTCGATGCTGAGGGTCCCGTCGGTCACGAACCGCAGCAGGTCCTCGCTCTGCGGGAAGAGGAAGTCCTTGATCGACGTGGCTGTGTTGCTGTAGTCCAAGGCGATCTCGGAGGCCGCCTTGACCGGCTTCAAGCGGGTGACGCCGTCTTCGAGTACCGGCGCGACCAAGAGGCTGTCCCGGGCTAGTTTATCCAGCAGGCTCTTGAGGTTATCGGCGGTGATGGTCAGGAGCATCCGGCGTCACCTCCTCACATGAACTCCTCCGGGTCTTCGGTCACTCGGAACTGGCCGAGCACTTCGACCTCGGAGGGCACGAACGGCTTGGGATTCCCGAACAGCTCGATGACGTCCTTCTGTAGCTTCCGCTGCAGCTTCATGAGGGGGATCTCCATCGGGCAAACCCGCTCGCACTCGCCACAATCGACGCAGCGACCGGCGACGTGGAAGGCCCGTGTGAAGTGGAACATCTGCTGCTCGGAGAGCTTGACCGTGTTCCCGACCCAGCGCGGGTCGGCGATGTCAAAGACGCACTCGCGGCAGTTGCAGGCGGGGCAGACGTTCCGGCAGGCATAACAGCGGATACAGCGCGAGAACTGGCGCGTCCAGAAGGCGGCCCGCTCGGCCGACGGCATCTTCTCCAGGGCGGTGATGTCCGAGAAGTCGCGCGGCTTCATGGCCACGTTTTCGACCTCGGAGCCGAGGAGGGTGTCGGCGCCGGCCGGGTTGTGGTTCTCGCACCAGAGGCATTTGTCCCAGAGGTACTCGGTCTTGGGGAGCTCCTTCGAGCCCTTGTCGCCCTCGACGAGGAAGGCCGAACCCTTGTCGGTGACCCTCTGGACCTTGCCCAGGCCCAGCTTGGCGACTTTCTCGCCGTTCAGGACGCCGGCGCAGGGCAACCCGACGACGTGGACCTTGTTGCGGTCGACCCGGTGGTCGTTGATGAGCCGCCCCAGGCCCAGGGCGTCGCAGCCTTTGACGACGATGCCCATCTTGCCGTCTTCGAAGATGTAATCGAGGAGGTACTTGGTCAGGCCGAAGATGGAGAACTGGTCGAGGATCAGCCCGTCGACCTGATCGGGCCGGGTGACGATGGCCGGCACGGGGTGGTAGGAGTCGCGGCCGCGGGCGTAACCGATGAAGCCCTTGATCGACCCGTCGGTCAGGAGCTTCTTGACCTCATCCCGCAGGGCCGCCTGGTGGTCCGTGAAGGTGGCGCTCATAACGTCTCCCTGAGCCTCCTCTGGGGGCCGAGGGCCCTGAGCTTCTCGGTCAGCTCGCGGACGGTGTCGGCGAACTTCTGGCCCTCGGAGCCCGAGATCCAGCGGACCTGCAGGCGTTCCGGCTCGACCCCGAGGTACTCGATGAACCGCTTGGCCAGGAGGTAGCGCCGGCGGGCGAAGTAGTTGCCGGTCGAGTAATGGCAGTCACCGGGGTGGCAGCCGGCCACCAGGACCCCGTCGGCCCCGCGCTGGAAGGCGCGGACGACGAACTGCGGGTTGATCCGGCCCGAGCACGGGACGCGGATGACCCGGATGTTCGGGGGGTACTGGATGCGGCTCGTCCCGGCCAGATCGGCTCCGGCGTAGGTGCACCAGTTGCAGGCGAAGCCGATGATCTTGGGCTCCCACCCCTCCGGGGCCGGGGTCGCCGTGGTCGGGTTGGTCGCTGGGCCGGCGGCCGGGGCCGCTTTCTCGTTTACAGACACAGCGCGTCCACCTCCGCCAGGATGTGTTCATTGGTGAAGCCGAGGACGTTCATGGCCCCCGTCCGGCAGGCCACCGTGCAGGCCCCGCAGCCCTGGCAGAGGCTGGCGTTGACGGCGGCCACGGGGCGCTCGATGGTCTTGCCGCCGGCGATGCGCTCCTTGACGACCTTGCCGTCGATCGCCTTGTACGGGCAGATCGGCTTGCACCACAGGCAACCGGAGCAGATGGCCTCATTGACCTGGGCCACCAAGGGCTCCGTCTCCAGCTTGGGCTTGGAGAGGAGGCTGATGACCTTCGACGCGGCCGCGCCGGCCTGGGCGACGGTCTCGGGGATGTCCTTCGGGCCCTGGCAGGCGCCGGCGAGGAAGATACCGGCCGTGTTCGTCTCGACCGGGCGCAGCTTGGCGTGGGCCTCGGTGTAGAACTCGTTCTGGTCGTAGGAGATGCCCAGGGTCTGGGCCAGCTTGGAGGCTCCGTTCTGGTGGACCATGGCCGAGGCCAGGATGACCAGGTCCGCCTCGACCTCGACCTTCTTCCCGAGGAGGGTGTCCTCACCCAGGCAGACTAGCTTGTCACCCTTCTGGTAGACCCGCGAGACGCGCCCGCGGATGTAGGTGGCGTGGTGCTCCTCGGTGGCCCGCTTGTAGAACTCCTCGTAGCCCTTGCCCGGGGTCCGGACGTCCATGTAGAAGACGTACGAATGGGCGTGGATCTTCTCTTCGAGGAGGATGGCGTGCTTGGCCGAGTACATGCAGCAGGTCTTGGAGCAGTACGGGATGCCCTTGGCCTCGTCCCGCGAGCCGACGCACTGGATGATGACGACATCCTTGGGGAGCTTCCCGTCGGACGGCCGCTTGATCTTGCCCTCGGTCGGGCCGGAGGCGTTCACCAGCCGCTCGAACTCGAGCCCGGTGATGACGTCTTTGTAACGGCCGTAGCCGTATTCCCCGTATGGTGAGGGATCCCACTGCTCGTAACCCGTGGCGACGATGATCGCCCCGAACTTCTCCTCGACCAGTTCGTCCTTCTGGTCGAAGCTGATCGATCCGGTCGGGCAGAACATCTGGCAGGCCTTGCACTTGCCGGTCTTGAAGAAGATGCAGTTCTTCTCGTCGATGACCGGCTTGTTCGGGATGGCCTGCGGGAACGGCACATAGATGGCCTTGCGCTTGCCGATGCCCAGGTCGAACTCGCTGGAGACCTTGGCCGGGCACTTGGACCAGCAGATGCCGCAGCCCGTGCACTTGGTCGTGTCCACGTGGCGGGCCTTCTTGCGGATGGTCACGGTGAAGTTGCCGATGTAGCCGTCGACCTTCTCCACCTCGGACCAGGTCATCAGGGTGATGTTCTGGTTCTGGGCGGCGTCGACCATCTTCGGCGTCAGGATGCAGGCCGAGCAGTCGAGAGTCGGGAAGGTCTTGTCGAGCTGGGCCATATGCCCGCCGATGCTCGGGGTCTTCTCGACCACGACGACCGGCTGCCCGGCGTCGGCGATGTCCAGGGCGGCCTGGATGCCGGCGATGCCGCCGCCGATGATCAGGGCCCGCTTGGTGACGTCAATCGACGCCCGCTGCAGGGGGACGTTCTTGGCGACCTTGTAGACGGCCCTCCGGACGAGGTCGACGGCCTTCCTGGTGCCGGCAACCTTGTCGGGGTGGACCCACGAGCAGTGCTCGCGGATGTTGGCGATCTCGAGCAGGTACGGGTTCAGCCCGGCCCCCCCGACGGTGCGCCGGAAGGTGTTCTCGTGCATCCGCGGGGAGCAGGCCGCGACAACCACCCGGTCGAGCTTCTGTTCCTTGATGGCTTTCTGGATGGCGGCCTGACCGGGCTCTGAGCAAGTGTACTTGTTGTCTTCAACGTACGCGACGTTGGGCATCTTCGCCGCGGCGGCTTTGACCTGCTCGATGTCGACCGTGCCGGCGATGTTCGAGCCGCACCAGCAAACGAAAACCCCTACTCTTCGCATGTTCACATCGCTCCTGCCAGTGGATTAGGCGATTTCCTTCGTGTGGAGAAGCTCGCGCGGGTCGATCGAATGCCGGGCGAATCCCAGCTTGTACGGCTCGATACCAAAGGCCAAACTCATCAACTGGGTGAAGTAGAACACCGGTAAGTGGTAGTTGGTCTTATATGTCTTCTCGACCGCGCCCTGCCGGCCATCGAGGTTGGCCTGGCACATCGGGCAGGCGCAGACGAGGGCGTCGGCGCCGGCGGCCTTGGCGGCGTCAAGGATGTCGCGGGTGAGCTTGAGGACGATGTCGGTACGGCTGACGGTCAGGCTGGCCCCGCAGCACTCGGTCTTGTGCGACCAGTCGACGGTCTCGGCGCCGAGGGCGGTCATCAGCTTATCCATGCTCTGCGGGTTCTCGGCGTCGTCCCAACCGGTCACGGCCGGCGGCCGGACCAGCAGGCAGCCGTAGTAAGCGGCGACCCTGAGGCCCTTGAGGGGCTTTTGCACCTTGGCCTCAACGACCTTCGGCCCGACGTCGGCGGCCAGGACCTCGAGGAGCGACTTGGCTTTCGCCGTGCCCTCGTAGTCGGCGCCGATAACCGCGGACACCCGGCCGCGGAGGACCTCGTTGTCCTTGGTCTCGTGGATGGTCTGGGCCATCCGGTTGTAGCAGGCGGCGCAAGGAGCGACGACGTCGAGGCCCATCTGTTCCGCCTTGGCCAGGTCGCGGGCCGGGAGGGCCAGCGAGAGCAGGTGGTTGGTGGCGTGGGCCGAGGTCGCCCCGCAGCAGTTCCAATCGGGTATCTCTTCAAGCTCGACGCCGAGGGTCTGGCAGACCGTCCGCGTCGTCGCGTCATACTCGGTCGCCGTCGAGTGGAGGCTGCACCCGGGGTAGTAGGCGTACTTCATGAATGTCCCTCCATTCCCTCGTGGGCGGCCGGACGGCCCTCGCGCTGCCTGGCAACCTCTTCCTGCTCGAGCTTCCGGACTTTCTCGAAGATGTCCCGGACGCTCGCCGAACCCTTGATCCGCTCGGGGAGGAGCTTGAGCTTACCCTGGCGCAGCCAGGTCAGGCCGAGGTCGATGTCCTTGAACATTTCGAACGTGGATAGCTTGTACCCGAGGATCATCCCGAGTTCATAAGCCCGGCCGCCGGACGCGACGCCGTTGAGGAAGGCCCGGTGGAACGCGGCTACGCTCCGCTCCTTGTACGGGTATCCCTCGCGGCGGGCCATGGCCCTGAGGGTGTCCATCACCGCGGCGATCTGGACCTCCCGCGGGCAGCGGGTGGTGCAGGTCGCGCAGGAAGCGCAAAGCCAGATGGTGGAGCTTTTGAGGGCCTCGTCCTTCAGCCCGAGTTGCACCAACCGCATGATCTGGCGCGGCTGGTAGTCCATGGCGTACGAGAGTGGGCAGCCGGCCGAGCACTTGCCGCATTGATAGCAGCTGAAGGCGTTCGTGCCGGCCTCCGCGCCCACCTGGGCGGCGAAGGCGGGTCCGGCGGGGCCGACCGCGGTTAAGTTTAAGACCTCCATCTCCATCCCTTTCTTCCTCGCGGATGTCAGATCTCACGGGGCCGGCAGAAGGGTTCCAAGCGCTTGTCCCGAGGCGACGGCCGGTTGTGACAGAGAAAACAAGCACAACGCTTACTGCAAGATAAGGCCACCGATAGAGTCTTCATGCGGTTGAGAGAGCGAACGGCGGGTTCCGGCGGCGGAATCTACGGCCATTGGCGGGGCCCCGGGATGGAACCACCCCCCGAAACCGGACTGTGCTGTGTTGCACGCAGCATAACTTTCTTTTGTTTCCACGACACCCGAGTTTTCTCCTTCAGCTAGAAGCAAAATGGCCCCCGCCAGTGCGGGGGCTTGCGCCGGTAATGTTTAGTGGTTCTGGCTGGGGACGACAGCGATGGCGACGGCCGACCTCAGGTGGGATGGTCGGCGAGTTCCTTTGGGTCTTCGGCCAGTTCGTCGGCCAGGCGGACGAGCCGGCGGAGGCGGTGGTTGATGCCCGATTTGCTGACGTGCGGGCTGGACAGCTGGCTCAGTTCCTCGAGGGTCGCTTCCGGGTGATCGAGACGCAGTTTGGCCGCTTCGACCAGGCCCGGCGACAGGGATCTCAGCCCGGTGGTCCGGGTAATCTTCTCGATCGCCTCCCGCTGCCTGACCGCGGCCTGGGCGACCTTGGCCAGGTTGGCCGTCTCCATGTTGACGAGCCGGTTGACCCGGTTGCGCATGCCCTTGGTGATACGGACGTTCTCGTAGTTGAGGAGAGCCCGGTGGGCCCCGATGACGTTCAGGAACTGGCCGATCTGCTCGCCATCTTTCAGGTAGACGAGGAACGAGTCCTTGCGGGCGGCGACGCGGGCCCGGAGGCCGAAAGAGGCCATCAGTTCGATGACCTGGTCGGCCAGTTCGCGGCGGCTGAAGACCAGCTCCAGGTGGTACGGGTGCTTGGGTTCGCTGACGAAGCCTGAACCCATGAAGGCCCCGCGCAGGAAGGCCCGGCGGCAGCAGGCCCGACCGATGAGCGCGCTGGGGCTCGACCCGGTGACCGCGCCGCGCCGGTCCAGCAGCCCCAGGTGGTGGAGCATCGGGTGGGCCGAACCCCCGGGGACGATGGCCCGGACCACATAGCGGTTGGCCCGGCGAAGCCTCTGCTGTCGCTCGACAGTGACCTCGCTGCTCGTGTGGAGCAGGCCCTTGACCAGCGAGAAGGCCTTGCGGGCGACGGCCGCGTTCTCCGAGGCCAGCTTCAGGTGGAGGTGGCCGGTGCCGCCGGCGCCCTCGGGCCCGGATATCTCCAGGCTCCCCACGGAACGGGCCAGCCCCGCCAGTTCGGCGAGGCGGCAGCAGTCGCGGTCGATGGGCAGGCGGGCCAGTTCATCCTTGGTCGTCTCGGCGAACGACAGGCCGGTTCACCTCCGCCAGCCGCAGGACCGCTTTGGCCAGCCGGTCGGGGTCGTGCCGGATCAGACCGGTAGCTGCGATGACCTGGGCCCTGACCGTCTTCACAGGCAGTTCCTCGAGACTCTTGGGGGCGGCCGTGACCGGGTGGGCCCCCAACTCGGCGTAGGCCCTCAGGCGGGCCTGAGGGATGGAGTCACCGGCGACCACGACGGAGTCCACCGCCCCGGGTCCAAGCTGGCTGAGCACGGCCCGGACGTGGTCGGCGGCGTCAAGGCCGTCGGTCTCCCCCGGCTGGGTCATGACGTTGACGATGTAGACCACCCGGGCCGGCGTGTTCCGGACGGCCTCGGCCAGTCCGGACACCGCCAGGTTGGGCACGACGCTGGTGTAGAGGCTACCGGGCCCGAGGATGACCAGGTCGGCCGAGCCGATGGCTTCGACGGCCTCGGGGACGGCCTCGATGACTTCCCCCTCGTGGTCCTCGGGTTTGAGGAAAACACGCTTGATCCGCTTGAAGCTTTTCGAGATGTTCGTCTCACCGCGGATGACCGTGCCGTCTTCGAACTCGGCGTTGAGGGTGACCTTGGCGAGGGTCGAAGGGAGGACCCGCCCGCGGATGGCCAGGACCTTGCTGGACGCCCGGACGGCCTCTTCGAAATCACCGGTGAGCTCGGACATGGCGGCGATGAAGAGGTTGCCGAAGCTGTGCCCCTCGAGCCGCCCGCCTTTGAAGCGGTACTGGAAGAGCGACTGCATCATCGGCTCGGCGTCGGCCAGGGCGACGAGGCAGTTGCGGATGTCGCCGGGGGGCAGGACGCCCATCTCCTGGCGGAGCCGCCCCGAGCTGCCGCCGTCGTCGGCGACGGTGACGATAGCCGTGATGTTGCTGGTGTACTGCTTGAGGCCGCGGAGGAGGACGGACAGCCCGGTCCCGCCGCCGATGGCCACGACCCGCGGTCCGCGGGCCAGCTGGCGGCGCTGATAGATGGTGTTGGCGATGCCCTGGATGCCCGCCGGGAGCACGCCGAGGACGATTGTGCGGACGATCCGCTGCATGGCTACGAAGGCCAGGAACGCGCCGAGGACGATGAGGACCGCCCCGCGGATGCCCCTGGCCACGAAGCGCCCGGTGGCGGCCGTGGTGAGGTTGCGCATGCCCTCCTCCAGTTGACCGAGGACGTGGACGTCGACGGCCACGGCGAGGCCCGCGGCGATCAGGAAGACCCCCAGGGTGAAGAGGGCGAGCCAGCGCTTGACCCCCAGACCGGGATAGAGCCAGCGGAAAAACCTCATCGTTCCCCCGCCCCCACCGGTTCGCGGGAGATGTCACGGTGTTCGACCAGCACGGTGTACCCCTTCCCACGGAGCCACTCGGCCAGGCGCTCGGCGATGACCACCGAGCGGTGACGCCCGCCGGTGCAGCCGATGCCCACGGTGAGCTGCGACTTGCCCTCGTTCTCATAGTGGGGCAAGAGGAACTCGACCAGGCTCTGCACGCGGCGCAGGAACTTCTGGGCCGCCGGCCACTTCATAACGTATTCGCGGACCCGCTCGTCGTTGCCGTCCAAGGGCCGCAGGTTGTCCACGTAGTGCGGGTTGGGCAGGAAGCGGACGTCGAAGATGAGGTCGGCGTCGAGCGGCAGGCCGTGCTTGAACCCGTAGGAGACGAGGGTGATGATCAGCCGCTGCAGGCCCTCGTCCCGGGAGAAGATCTCGACGATCTGCTCCCGCAGCTTCTGGGGGGTCAGGTCGGTGGTGTCGATGATCCAGGTGGCCCGGCCGCGCAACTCCTGCAGGCGCAGGCGTTCCTCGCGGATGCCCTCGAGGACGCTCCCTTGCTGCGCCAGGGGGTGGCGGCGCCGGGTCTCTTTGTATCGCCGGATCAGGGTCTCGTCGTCGGCCTCGAGGAAGAGGATCTGGTAGGGGAAGCCGCTCTCTTCGAGGTATTCGAGGGACTCGAAGAGGCTGTCGAAGAACTCCCCACCGCGGATGTCGGTCACCAGGGCCACCCGCGTCAGCTTGTTCTCGGGCTGCGAGCACAGCTCGGCGAACTTCGGGATCAGCCCGGGCGGCAGATTGTCGACACAGAAATAGCCGAGGTCCTCCAATGACTGGAGGACGCGGGTCTTGCCTGCGCCGGATAGCCCGGAGATGATGACGAAGCGGACGTTCTTCATGGCCTGGCCTCCCGGGGACGCCCTTCTTGACTGCTCAAGTTCGGCGGACCCGGGGGATTTTCCTGTAATTATCGCGTTTTGGCGCGGTCGAGCGTCCCGGCGCAGGCGAAGGGGGCGGCGGCGGGGCGAGCTCCTCGGCCAGCGCGACGCGGGCCTCGGCGCGGCGGGCGGCGGCGGCCTGGCGGGCGCGGACAGGGCGGGCGTTGATCAGGTCGGCGGCGGTCACGCCCGCCCGCTCGGCCAGGCGCACCCCCGATTCCAGGCGGCCGACGTTGGCCGGCCGATGGGCGTCGCTGTCGATGGAGAACTTGACCCCTTCTTTCAGGCCGATGCGGATGAAGTCGACGGTCATGTACGGGTGGCCGGCGCTTATCTCCAGGGCCGTGCCCCGGCGGGCGGCGGCCCGGGCCAGCTCGTGGGTGTCGACGTCCATCTTCAGCCCGGGATGGCTGATGATGTCGAGGTCGTAGCGGTTGATGGCCTCGACGATGGCCTTGGTGTTGACCCGGCGGGCCCGGCGCCGCATCCGCCGGCTGAGCTTGGCCAGGACGAGGTTGTTGAGGACGAGGTCGAAGCCGTCGGCCGCCGACGCCGGGATGATCTGCCAGTGCAGGCCGGCCACGCGGAGGTCGAGGTCCTTGAGAGCCTCCTTGGGCAGGTCGAGGCGGCCGTCGGTGGTGATGACGTTGGCCTCGACGCCGGCCAGGACGCGGATGTCGGCGAAGAGCCGGTTGTAGTGCGTCGTCCGGGCCTTGATGACCTCGAGGGTCTTGACCTCGCGGATCCCGATGCCAAGGGCGGACGGGCCGTGGTCGGTGATGGCCACCTCGCTGAGACCCTTCTCCCTGGCGGCGAGGAGGTTGTCCTCAATCGTCCCCTTGCCGTGGCTGTAAACGGTGTGGGTGTGGTAGTCGGCGAAGATCTCGAAGTCCCGGGCGCGCAGGCTCGGGTCGAGCGGTCGCGGCTGGTTCCAGGAGAACCCGTTGTCGTCGGTCATGGCCCTATAGTTCAGCCCCTTTCGTGCGCCTGGCGTTCCAGCCTATTATGCCCGCCTCGGGCGGGCGGCGCGGGGCTGCTTGGATGCGGTGTCACTTCAGCCGCGAGGCCGCCTCCCGGTCGACGAGGAACGTGGCCCGGGGGTGGCGTTGCAATACGGAGGCCGGAACGGCCACGTCGACGGGCCCCTGGAGGGCGCGGGCGACGGCTTCGGCCTTCTCCGGGCCGGCCGCCAGCAGGAGCACCTGGCGGGCCTCCATGATGGTGGCTATGCCCAGGGTCAGGGCGGTCACGGGGAGGCGGCCTTCGCTGGGCGCCTCGGCCTGCATGGCGACGATGGTCTCGGCCGATAGGCGGACGGGCCGGGTCCGCGACTCGAACGGACCGCCCGGCTCGTTGAAGCCGATGTGCCCGTTGGCCCCGATGCCCAGGACGGCCAGGTCAATCCCGCCGGCCCGGGTGATCTCGGCCTCGTAACGGCGACCTTCGGCCTCGGGGTCGGGGGCCAGCCCGTCCGGTAGGTGAATCCGCGCCGGGTCGACGTTCACCTGGCTGAAGAGGTGCTCGGTCATGTAGGCGTGGTAACTGAGCGGGTCGCGAAGACCCACCCCGACGTACTCGTCGAGGTTGAAAGTGGTCACCCGGCTGAGGTCCAGGTGCCCGTGACGGGCCTTGAGGATGAGACGCCGGTAGGCGCCGAGCGGCGTGCTCCCCGTCGGGAGGGCCAGCACCGCATCGGGTTTGTCGGCCACCGTCTCGGCGATGAAGTCGGCCGCGAGTTCGGTGAGGGTCTCATAGTCCGGGGCCACGACGAGCTTCAACGGGTCACCCCCAGAGCCGCGTGAGTGAGCCACGGGAATGGAGCCGCACCGGTCGGCCGTTGGGGCGGCCATTCAGCGTGAGGCCGGCGCGACCTCGACGACGACGGGCAGGTGGTCCGAGGCCTGAGACGGGACGGCGCTCCAGGAGAGCGACTTGAGGTCGGGGGACAACCAGACGAAGTCGATGCGCTCGCCCGGCTTGCCCGCCTCGACGCCGAAGGTGCCCTCGCCGGAGACCTTCTCACTGCCGGCGTAGCTGTCGTGCAGGAGCCCGGTGAGCTTCGCCTGCTCCGGGGCCCCGGGCGGGTCGTTGAAGTCGCCGACCAGGATGACCGGGCCGATGAGCTTCCTGAGGTCTTCGACGATGGCGCCGAGCTGGGTCTGGCGGTCGGCCGTGGACAGGCCGAGGTGGGTGTCAATGAAAGTCACCGGCGACTTGGGCCCGACGTCGATGGTCACGACCAGCGCCCCACGCGGCTCGAGCCGGCCGGGCAGGGCGAGGTTCTCGCGGCCGGCGATCGGGTAGCGGCTGAGGATAGCGTTCCCGAAGCCGACCGGCCCGGCCCCCAGGTTCCGGCCGAAGGCGTAGTCGTAGCCGAGCCGCGTGGCGATCTGCCGGACCTGGTCTTGCCAGCCGCTGCGCGGCAGGCGCCGGTCGACCTCCTGGAGGCCGACCACGTCGGCGCCGGAGGCCCGGATGACTTCGGCGATGCGTTCGGTGGAGACGCGGCCGTCGAGGCCCTCGGCGTGGCGGATGTTGAAGGTCATGACCTTCAGCGGGCGCGCCGAGGTCAAAGCCGGTCCTTGAGCGACGGCCGTGAGCACAGCCGCGCCGGCGACCGGCCTGGCGTCGACATGAGAAAGATAGCCGACGACGGCGGCCGCAACGACGGCCAGGGCGACGAGGCTCATGAGGGCGGTGCGCAACACTCTATTAGCCCGGCGTCGCGGACGGATTAACAGCCGTCCGCCGGCGACCGGCTGAAGCGGGACATTCATGAGTGATCCTCTCCCGATGCACCCAAAAACAGATCTGGTGCTCAGCTAAGACACTCCATTGTAGCAGGTGTTCAGCTGCCAGTAAAGACAGACGAAAGGCGCTCGAACGAGGGCTCAATCGGTCAACTTGCCGAGGGTGCCGGCGCGATCACTCCAAGGATGGCCGGGCGGGACGCGCCGGTGGCCCCCGGCACGTTGCCGGGCAGGCCGCGTAGGGTTACATCGGCGAGAAGAGCGAAAGCGACGGCCTCCTTGGCTTCGGCCGGGAGGCCGAGTTCGTCTTGGAAGACGATTTGACCCGGCTTCAGGCCGATTCCGCCGGGGCCGCCCAGTCGCCGTTTGATCGCCGCCACCAGAACCGGGTTGCGGCTACCGCCGCCCGCCAGGACCACCCGTGACAAGCGGCAGCGCGGCCGGACGAAGCGGCCATAGGCGTCGGCGATGGAAGCCGCGGTGAACTCGGTGGCCGTGGCGACGAGGTCGTCGTCCGAAAGGCCCAAGGCCAGGGCCCTGGCCCTCACCCGCCGGGCGAACGGCCGGCCGAATTCCTCGCGACCGGTTGACTTCGGGGGCGTCCGGGAAAAGTAGGGATGGGCCAGCAGTTCGGCCAGCAGTTCCTGGGAGACGCGGCCCCGGGCGGCCCGCAGCCCGTCGCGGTCGAAGCCTTCGGCCCCCCCGGTGGCCTCCTCGATGAAGGCGTCGATGAGCATGTTCCCCGGACCCGAATCGAAGGCGAAGACGTCGGCCAGCCGGCGCCCGGCCGGCAGGATGGTGACGTTGGCGATGCCGCCCAGGTTCTGCAAGGCCAGGGAGCGGCGGCCGTCCCCATAAACGAGGAAGTCGAAGAGCGGCACGAGGGGCGCCCCCTGCCCCCCAAGGGCCATGTCACGCCCGCGAAAGCCGGCGACGACGGTCAGTCCGGTCCGCTCGGCGATGACCGCCGGTTCGCCGAGTTGCAGGGTGGAGACGATGGGCCGGGCCCCGCCGGGCAAGTCCACTTCCACCGGGTCGGGCTGGTGCCAGACCGTCTGGCCGTGGGAGCCGATGAAGTCGAAGCCCCCGATGGGCAGGCCGGCCTCCGCCGCCGCGGCCCGCGCGGCCGTCGCGAAGGCCTCGCCGATGGCCGCGTTGAGCGGCGAGAGCTTGTCGGCCCCGGCCCGGCCGGGCTCGAACGCTTCAAAGACGCTCCGGCGCAACTCGGACGGGTAGGGCACGTGGGCCAGCCCCAGAAGACGTAGGCGCGGCCGGCCGCGTTCCAACGTGTAACGGCCGGAAATCTCAACGGCGGCGGCGGTCACCGCGTCGACCGAGGTTCCCGACATCAGGCCGATGGCCAGCCGGCGCGGTTTCCTTGCCAGGCGGTCGAGGGCCTGGCCCAGTGACCGGAGGCGTCGCCGCTTTGCTTCAGTCAATTGAAGCGCCCTCCTCTCGCCGCCGGGCTGCGCACCGAGCCCGCCATCAGTAACCCCGCCGGCGGTCGACGAGGCCCTTGAGCGGCAGGCCGTCGACAAAGCGGCGGGCGTTGTCGCCGAAGTAGTCGGCCACATAGACCGGGTCGCTGAGACCGGAGATGTGCGGGGTGATGGTCACATTGGGCATGGCCCACAGCGGGTTGTCGGCCGGGAGCGGCTCGACCTCGTGGGCATCCAGGACGGCCCCGCCCAGGTGACCGTCTCGCAGCGCCTCGATGAGGGCGGCGGGGTCGACGACCGGCCCCCGCCCCACGTTGACCAGCCAAGACCCGCGCTTCAGTTGGCTGAACTGCCGCCGGCCGAAGAGGTGGCGCGTCTCCGGCGTCAGGGGGAGGGTGACGACGAGGTAGTCGAGGAGGGGCAGGAACTCGCCCATCTGCTCCAGGCTGTAGGCCCGGTCGACCTCCGGGCACGGTGAAGGGCCGCGCCTGAGGCCGAGCACGGTCAGGCCGAAAGCCCTGGCCCGGGCGGCGACGACCCGCCCGATCTCGCCGACCCCGGCCACCCCGAGGCACTTACCGCGGAGGTGCGAGGGCTCCCACTGCTCCCAGGCCCGGCGGGCCTGCGTGGCGTATGCCCGCCGCAGATCCTGGGACACCGCCAGCAGGTGGGCCATCACGTACTCGGCGATCTGCGGGCCGAAGAAGCCCGTCACCCGAGTGACCGAGACGCCGGCCGGCAGCGACGGGTCGGCCAGCAGATCATCGATGCCGGCCCCGATCGACTGGACCCAACGCAGCCCGGGCGCTTTCCCGTAGAGCCCGGCCGGCAGGCCCCAGCTCAGAAGGACGTCCGCCTCGGGCAGGGCGGCCTCGGCCTCTTCGGGCGTATCACAGGCGACCACCGTCGCCTCGACGCCGCGCCGGGCCAGGCCCTCGCGGACCAGCGGCAGGTACCGTGAGCCACTCTGGCGGCGATAGACCAGGACGCGCATTCATCAGCCCTCCGGTTGAACCGTCACGGCCGCCCGTTCACATACGGCGAGCGGTCGCGGGGGACAATGGTTCTCGGTGATTCACATGAATCAGCTGCCCGAAGACCCAGTCCAGCGGCAAAGACGTCATCTCCTATACATGGTCGCGGCCGGTGTCGCCATCGTCTGCCTCGGCCTCTACTCAGCCGTGGTCAGCATCACCTCGGGCAGCCTGTGGAAGACAGCCGTGGCGGTGACGGCCCTCTGGGTCGGGTCGATGGCCCTTCAAGACAACTTCAGACAGTGGCAGCAGGCCCGGCGGGCGGCCTCGCGACACCAATCGTGGCGGAGGAATGAGTGAGTGCGGTCCGTTCCAAGGCGGAAGGGGTTGGTGGGACGGCCGCCGGCCTATCCGGCGGTCTTGATTACGCGGGCGTTCCCGGCCCTCGCATGGGCCGGCGGGCTCGCGCTGGCCGGCGGGCTCGCGCTGGCAAGCGGGCTCGCGCTGGCAAGCGGGCTCGCGCTGGCCGGCGGGCCGGCGACCAGGGCCGTCGGCGATGGGACAGTCCTGGCCCAAGGGGCGCAACCCCAGAGCGGCCTGACGACGGCGGACTTCCCGCGCCGCCTGGCCCTGGCTCAGCCGCGGATGAGCGGGGTCGATGTCCGCGGGTTGCAGGCCTTACTCCAAAACGGTGAGTTCTACGAAGGCCGGATCGACGGCATCTTCGGCCCGATGACCGCCAAGGCCCTCGTTCTCTTCCAGACGACCCACGGCCTGCTGTCGACGGGGGCGCTGGACCCGGGTACCGTGGACGAACTGCTGACTTTCGCGGGCTCCATCGAGACGGCGGCCAAGACCAGGGCTACCTGGACGCCGAAACCAAAGCCGGAGAGCGACGACATCCGCCTGGTCATCGACACTGACTCCCGGACTCTGACGGTGATGGTGGACGGCGAGCCGTACCAGCAGTACCCGGTGGCCGTAGGGCGGCCGTCGTTGCCCACTCCGCACGGTGACTTCTACATCAAGGAGAAAGCCATCTGGGGCGGCGGCTTCGGGGCCCGCTGGATGCGGCTGAGCGTCCCCTGGGGCGTCTATGGGCTCCACGGGACCAACAACCCCGGGTCCATCGGCACGCGGGCCTCGCATGGCTGCGTCCGGATGTACAACCGCCACGTCATTGAACTCTATAACTGGGTCCAGGTGGGCACGCCCGTAAAGATCGTCGGCAAACCGCTCCGCTACTGGGGCGAAGTGCCGAGGGTCATCGGCGCCGGCGTCTGCGGCACGGACGTCATCCGGGTCCAGGAGGCCCTAACGGAGTTGGGCCTCTACAAGGGTCCCATCAACGGCCGTTACAACAGCGACACCCAGAAGGCCATCCGTGAACTGCAGAAGACCAACAGCCTGCCGGCCACCGGTGAGGTGGACCAGCAGACCTGGCACCTGTTGGGGTATTGAAGCGACGCCGCGACTGCGACCGCGGCTTCGGACAGTCAGGCGGTGGGGTCGATCCCGGGGATGGTCACCGGGAGACGCCCCGCCGCTTTGTCTTGTCCGGCGAGGACGCGGGCCACCGCCTCGATGACCGGCTCGCTGTCATCGTAGGCGGCGATGAACGTCCCGGCTTCTGGGAAACGCGTCAGGTCGTAAGGTTCCCGTAAAGCGACGACGATGACCGGACGCCCTGCGGCGAGGAGCCTCTTGACCAGCGCGACCTGTTCGGAGAAACGGTGGGCGGCGACCGTGGCCACGACGGCCACATCGGCCCGCGCCGCCAGGGACACGGCCCGTTCGACCTCGGCCTCCGTTGGTCGCAGGTTGACTCGCGTCCCGCGGGCTTTGACGCCTGCCCGGCTGAGGGCCACGGCCAGTGGCGGCTCGGCCCCGCCGGCCCCGGCTCCTTCTTCAACGCCACTGAGGGGTTCCGGCGAGACGCCGACCACGCCGACGCTCACGGGTCTTGAGCTCGGCATGCCGGGCAGAGGGACGAGACCATCCCGATCGCGGACGATGGTCACCGCCCGGAGGGCGGCCTGGAGGGCCAGCCCACGCTGGGCAATCGTCCCGCAGGCCCGGCGGGCGAGGTCCGGCGCCGACCGACGACCCGCGCCATACCTGGCCTTGTAGGCCAGGATGCGGGCCACCGACTCGTCGATGCGCCGCTCCCCGAGGTCCCCCCGGCGAACGGCGGCGAGGACCGCTTCCAGTGACTCGGCCTGCCGCTCCGGCGTGTGCGAGACGAGGACGAGGTCGGCCCCGGCCTTGACCGCCCGGACCGCCGCCTCGCCGGCCGGGAAGTTGTCGGTGACGGCCTTCATCTCCAGGCAGTCGGTCATGATCAGGCCGTCGAAGCCGAGCTCCCCGCGGAGGAGACCGGTGAGCACCCGCGGCGAAAGGGTCGCCGGCAACCCGGGTTCGGGCTCGATGGCCGGGAAGAAGACGTGTGAGGTCATGATGGCGGCGAGTCCCGCCTTGATGGCCTCCCTAAAGGGCAGCAGCTCGACGGCCTCCAGGCGGTCCCGCCCGTGGGGGACGAGGGGCAGGGCCCGGTGCGAGTCGACGTCGGTGTCGCCGTGACCCGGGAAGTGCTTGCCGGTGGCCAGCACGCCCGCTTTCTGGTAACCGCGGACGGCGGCCGCCCCGAGGTCGGCGACGAGGGCCGGGGCTTCGCCGAAGGAGCGTACACCGATGACCGGGTTGGCCGGGTTGACGTTGACGTCGAGGACGGGGGCCAAGTTGACGTTGATACCGCAAGCCGAGAGCTGCTCGCCGACGGCCGCGGCGACGGCCTCGGTCAGGACCGCGTCGCGGGTGGCGCCGAGGGCCATGTTGCCTGGCATCCGGGCCATGCCCGAAGCGCCCGTGAAGCGGGCGACGATGCCCCCCTCCTGATCGGCGGCGATGAACAGCGGGAGGTTCTGGCGCCCGCGCCCGGTCGCCTCCTGAAGCTCTTCGGAGAGCGCGGCCACCTGGGCCACGTCGGCCACGTTGCGGGCGAAGTAGATGACGCCCCCGAGGCCGCGGCGCCCGATGAACTCCTCAATCTCAGGGCTCGGCGCGGTCCCCGGGAAACCGAACATGAACATCTGCCCGACCTTCTCTTCGATGGTCAGACGGTCGAGGAGGCCGGTGGTCCGGGCGATGGTGGTCATTGATGGCTCCTCCGCGGGCTCGGCCGCCCGCAAGGCCTGGCCGTTCATGGCCTCTCACCGAGGGCCCGCCGGAGCGAACCCCCCGCCGCCCCCAGCACCTCCCGGGCGTCCTCGGCCGTCAGGCCCTTCCTGGCCATGAGGATGGCCACGTTCGCGTCGCCCCCGGCCTTCGCGACAAGCTCGGCCGCTTCCGCCGGGCCGATCGATGGACCCCCGGCGGCCTCGGCGACGATCAGAGCCAGCCTGCGGACGAGCTTCGCATTGGTCGCCTGGACGCCGACCATCAGGTTCGAGTAGGTCCGGCCCAACCGGACCATGGCTCCCGTGCTGATGAGGTTGAGGACCATCTTCTGGGCCGTGCCGGCCTTCAGGCGGGTCGAGCCGGCGATGACCTCGGGGCCGGTCAGGACCTCGATCGGGATGTCGGCGGTCGCCGCCAGGGGCGTGCCCGGGTTGCCGGTCACGGCCACGGTGCGGCAACCCAGCTCGCGGGCGCGCCTGAGGGCGGCCACGGTGTATGGCGTTCGACCGCTGGCCGCCAGCCCGACGACGACGTCGACCGCCCTCACCCCGGCGGCCTCCAGGTCGCGGATGCCCGCGGCCTCGTCGTCCTCGGCCCCCTCCGCCGAGCGCCAGGCGGCCTCACGTCCGCCGGCGATGACCGCGGTGACGGCGCCGCGGTCGACGCCGAAGGTCGGCGGACACTCGGCCGCGTCGAGCACGGCCAACCGGCCGCTGGTCCCCGCGCCGACATAGACCAGGCGACCGCCTTCGGCCAGGGCCGCGGTGGCGGCGTGGACGGCCCGGGCGATGGCCGGGATGGCGGCGCCCACGGCCGCGGCCACTTGCGCGTCCTCGGCGTTGATCCGCCGCAGCATCTCTTCGGTGGGCAGAAGGTCGAGGTCGGTCGTGCCCGGGTGGCGCTGTTCAGTCGGAGGAAGGCTGTCGGGAATGGGGGTTCACCTCCGCCCGATGAGGCCGGACCAGTCGTAACTCGCCGGCCGAACCAGGAACGCCAGGCGCTCCGGGTCTTCGACCCCGAGGCGGTAGAGCGGTCGGGGCGGCTGAGGTGGTGGTGGTGGCGCGTCCCCAGACGACGGGTCAGGGAGCCGCGACGCCCGCCAGAGGGCCCTCCCTTGCGGACAGAGAGCGGCGAACTCGGCCGCGGTCAGGCGCCTGAGGGGCACCAGCCTCGGGTAGCGCGGGTTCGGTTCCAGCCGCCCCCGGCCGCCCGGCCCGGCGAACTCGTAGTGACAGGCCCCGCGGCGCTCCGCATAGGGCCCGTAGACCGAAGCGAAGGTGGCCTCAACCCAGTTGGCCATGACCAGCGGGCCTGGCCCGGGGTTGATGGTCACGTGCCCGAAGTCCGGGGGGACGACGACGACCTCGCCTTCCCCGGCTTCGACCAGGAAGGCCTGGGCCGGACCGTCGACCCGGCCGTCCTGCAACAGGTAGTGCGCTCGGCCGCGGATGACGCCATAGACCTCCGGGAATGAGACCTCGCCGGGGCCTTCGGGAGCGGGGTGGTAGTGCCCGGCGGTCTTGACCAGTTCGCCCGCGACGTCCCCGGGGACCAGGACGGTGATGTCGAAGCGCAGACCGAAGGGGGCGTAAGCGGCGCGGTCGGCAGCCGGGCCGAGGTCACGGTACATGTAGTAGAGTTCGGCCGGGCCGCGGCCGTCGGCGTTCGGGTCGGCCAGGTACGGCCGCATGTCTTCGAGGGTCCGTACCGCCGGGCGAGCGGCGCCCACCGCCGGCGGGATGGACAGCCGGCCGCTGTCTTGGATGGTCAGCGGGAGCCCCGCGGCCTCGGTCAGATCGCCCATGGCATCAATCCCCCCTCGCTCGGCGGCGGGTCGAGTCGGGTCATTTCCCGCGAAATGTCGCCCGCCTTGTCGAAGCGCTGCTGGTTGTCGGTGCGGCCGGGCCACCTACGCAGCCGGGCTATCGGCGCGCCCGCGGCTTGCAGATGATCTCCAGGCAGATCGTATCAAAGAAGGTCTTGGCGTGGGACGGCAGCATGACGACGGCCGTGTCGGCCCCGCGCCCGGTCCCGGCGACGACCACGACCTCTTCGCCGAACGGGATGAGCCCCGCGTCGAGGGCCATGACGGCGATCTCGTAGGCCACCTTGACCCCCTGGCCCATCGTCCGCAGGGTGTGGGAGATGATGCCGCCGGGGTAGAGGCCGCCGAACTTGTTGGTGATGGCCCGCTCGACGTTGGCAAAGAGGTGCGTCGTCGTCAGCAGCTGGACACCCCTGGCGGCCAGGCGCTGTCTGTTCTCCCGGGCCATCTGATCCGCCCCGGGCGCGGCGTAGCCAACGTGATGGGTGACGCAGGCCAGGTTGATGCCGTCCTCGAGGGCGCCCATCTCCAGCAGCGGTTCGACGGTCTCGCCGGTGTTCGAGGCCACGACGATGTGCTTGATGCCGAGCTCCTTGGCCCTGGCCAGGGCGAGTTCCAGGGTGGGCCGGGTGTTGGCGGGGCCCGGTGATGGCCAGTACATCTCTCTCTCCCCCTGCTTGCTAGAATTGGTGACCAGCCGGAAAAGCTATGGGCTGGAAGTGCCGCCACGGATGGAAAGGAGGTGTGGCCTACGGACTGGGTCTTCGCCGCGCTCCACTACCTCGGTCACGCCGTCACGTTCATCCTCAGTGTGCTCATGCGGGTCTGGTGGGCGGCCATCGCCCTGGCCATATTGACCATGTGCTATCAAGCCGTCACCCGCCGCTGGTGAACTACGGGCGGGTCCCGCTCTCACTCCTGCAGGAACTGAAACAGCGCCCCGAGCATCTCCTCGGGGCATTCCATCGGCATGACGTGCCCGCACTGGTCGATGACCCGCATCTGCCCGTGCTGAAGTTGCTTGAAGATGGCCACCCCGTGCTCGACCGGGATGACCCGGTCCTCCGCCCCCCACAGGACCAGGGTCAGGCAGGGCACCTGGGCCACCCGGTCCAGGAAGCGGTCGGCGAACCAGGCCGCCCGGCCGGTCGGGGGCAGCCGCATCTGGCGGACGCCCTCGCGCAGGGCGGCCAGTTGCTTTTCGTTCAGGCGCCCCTCGTCGGCGACCATGCCCCTGACGAGGCGCGAGAAGAGAGGGCGGGTCGTCATCAGCCGGACGGCCACCCGCCCCAAGGCCGGGAAGCGCCAGAGGGCTCGCATCAGTGGCCTATCCAGGTGGGCCGGCGGCTCGACCCCGGCGCTGTCGACGAGCACAAGATGGTCGACCCGGCTCTGGTTGAGCCTGGCCACTTCCACGGCGACCAGCCCGCCGAAGGAGTGGCCGATGACGGTCAGGGAAGCCAACTCGAAGGTCTTGATGAAGGCGTTCACCGCCTGGACCATGTCCTCGAGCCGGTATCCCGGGCTCAGCGCGCCGGACCGGCCGAAGCCGGGCAGGTCGATGGCATAGACCCGGAAGCGCCTGCCCAGAGAGGGCAGGAGGGCTTTCCAGTGCTCGAGGTTACCCCCGAAGCCATGGAGCAATAAGACCGGCGTCCCGGCGCCTCCGGCAGTGACATAATGAAACCTGACCGGAGACTTTCCCACCTGCAACATTGCGTACCGCTCGGGTAAAGACGACATAACCCGCAGTCACAACTCCCGTCTACTCCGTGCCCGGCCAGGTGGGCAAGGCGCGGGCCTCGTTCAGGCCGATCATCTGCCAGGCGAGGCGGTCGATGGTCAGGTTGGCCAGCGAGGTCTCCGCGCTCAGATAGACCCGCGCCGGCGAGCCGATGGCCCACAGGGGCAGGCTGATCCCAATGGTGTTGCGGTTTGACTTGACGAATACCTGGCTGCCCCCGGACACCTCTTGCTCCAACGGGTTCACCAGACTCACCCGGGACGGCGGCCGCACTCGCACAATGATCTGGTGCCGGTAGGGCCCGGCCGTGTGGTCGAAGGGGATGACCCGCACGGTGTAGGTCAGCTCGGCCGAGACCGGCCGCCGTGTCTGCAGGAGCAGGAAGAGGTGGGTCGAGTCGGTGGCGGCATAAAGGGCGTGAAGGTCTCCGCTCCCCTCAAGGCGCCGGGCGACGGTGTCGCGGATCGGGTCGAGGACCTCCGGATCGATGCCGCTCCACTCGAGCAGGCTGCCGGTCATCTTGATCTGTCCGTCGGCCACCGAACGCGCCGGGAGCTCACCGAGCTGTCCGAAGATCTCGTTGGCCCGGGCGAAGCTGGTCAGGAACCGCCGCAAGAGGGTCAGCTGGCTCTTGTATTTGAGGATC
>JAJZPE010000137.1 GCA_021811325.1 Bacillota bacterium | reverse complement strand
ACGACCTCATCCTCCACGGAGGTGCCTGAGTCGTGCCGGAGCTGACCTTGAACGACTTCACCCTGCACTACATCGACGAAACCACAGGCGGCCCGGGACGGGCCGACATGGTCGGACGGGCCGACATGGTCGGACGGGCCGACACGACCCTCGTCCTCATCCATGGCGACCTGGCCTCGGCGGCCTGGTGGCGGCCGTTCATGGGCCGGCTGCCGGCCGGTTGGCGGGTCATCGCCCCGGACCTCCGGGGCTGCGGTCGCAGCTCGCGGCCGGCCGCGGGCTACCGCATCGACCAATACGCCGCCGATCTTCGGGCCCTCCTTGACGCCGTCAAGCCCGGCCCCTTCGTCCTTGTCGGCCACTCCCTGGGCGGGGCCGTGGCCATGACCTATGCCCTCGGCCAGGAGGCCGACCTGCAGGCTCTCGTCCTGGTCGACCCGGTGCCGGCCGACGGCCTGAGCTTCGGGCGCGTCGGCAAGGAGGCCTTCGCCCACCTCAAGGAGAACCCCGAGGCCTTGGCCGTAGCGGTCGGCCGGGCGATGACGACAGCCCCTCGCGACGACTTCTTCCGCCTGCTGGTCGCCGACGCGGCCGCCGCCGACCAGCACGTCTTCGTCGACAACACGGCCGAGATGGAGGCCTTCGACGTCTTCGGTCGCCTGCACGAGCTGAGCCTCCGCACCCTGGTCGTCATCGGTGAGCAGGACCAGCTCATCGCCAGGGTCCCGATGGTCCGTACGGCCGAGGCCATCCCGCAGGCCCAGGTCGAGTTCGTCGCCGACAGCGGCCATTCGCCACAGATAGAGAAGCCGGACGAGTTCGTCCGGCTGGTCTTGGGGTTCATCGAGGAGGTCCATCGCGCGGCCGAACCGCCCGCCGAGCCCCGCCCGATGAGCGACTTCGCCATCGGCCAGAAGGCGGTCTACCGCCGGACCATCACCGTCGAGGACATCGAAACCTTCGGCCGGCTCATCGGCGACTACAACCCGCTCCACTTCAACCAGGCCTACGCGGAGAAGACTCGCTTCGGCGGGCGTATCGGCCACGGCATGCTGACGGCCGCCCTCATCTCGGCGGCCCTCGGGATGAAGCTGCCCGGACCGGGTGGCGTCTACCTGAGGCAGGACTCCAAGTTTCTGAGGCCGGTCAACCCCGGGGACACGGTGGCCGTAGTCGTCGAGGTCACGGCGATCAATGTAGAGCGCCGCCGGCTCGTCCTCCGCACCGAATGCTTCAACCAGCGCGACGAGAGGATTGTCACCGGCGAGGCTGAACTGCTGGTGACCTGAGGGCCGCCGCGCCCATTTTGGCCTGGGTGTCCGCGTCCAGCGGGCTACGCCTGAGTCGCGCTCTTGACGATCTCGTTCATGATCTTGGCGATGCCGTTCTTCCAGTTCTGGTCGACCGCGTAGTTGACGTTCATCCCGCGCAGGGTCGGGGCGCCGCCGTAGAACTGGCCGGCCGGGTTCAGGTACTGGCGGGCGACGAAGCCGGCGACAAAGTCGATGCCGGCCTCGAAGCTCGGGAAGGATTTAGCGTTCTGGAGCGGGTCGTCGCCCGAGGCGCCGTAGCCGAAGAGGTTCTTTTTCTGCTGGGCGATCTGGCTGCGCCCGTAGTCGCTCTCCCAGGCCGCGTGGGCGGCCAGGTAGACGGCGTTCACCCCGTACTTGGCCTCGGCGGCCGCGAAGGCCTGGCCCAGGCCGGCCATGGGCGTACCCATGAAGTACGCGTCGAGCTGGGCTGCGGTTATGTTGCTCGGCTGGCGCAGGTCCGAGTCGATGGTGTAGACCTTGAACGGGGAAGGCGGGGGGCTGGTCGTAGGAGGCACGGGTGAGGTCACCGGTTCAGGCGTGGGGGCAGGGGCGGCGGTCGGCGCGGGGATGGGGGTCGGACCGACGATGGGCCCGGGGGGTGGCCCAGGGGGCGGCCCGGGGGGCGGCTCGGGCGGCGGCTCGGGCGGCGGCAACTGGGGCGGTCTTGTCAGGCGGAAGATGATCCCAGCCAGGAAAGCTACCAGGGCCGCCAGAGCGATGATGGTGGCGGTGGACATTCTTTCTGTCTTCTCCCTCCGGCCCCGCACCACGCGGGGCCTGATGTTTCATCCAATCTCCAGTGTATTCGCGGAGGGGAGGGAAGAACCAGGGCCGACGCCCGTTCTGTAACTCGACGAAATTTTCTGACCATGAGAGGAACATCGCCCAGTTGTGTAAAATATAACACACCAGGGCCAATTTCCCCGGGTGCTTGGCGTGCCCCGGGGGGCGCGGTCGTCGCGCCGGAAAGGGGAGGTCCTGATGTGCCGGCACAGGTGTGAGTACAGGTCGGCTTACGGGTGGGTCTCCTTCTGCAGTCTACAGGCCTATGGGGTCGACCAAGAGGGCGCCGACACCGGCCGGGCCGGCGACGGCGCCGGTCCTTCGCGGGCCCCCGAGGACGAGTGCAGCCGCTGCCCGGATTACCCGCCGCACGAGGCCGCGCCCGGCTAGCCCCGGGTGCCGGTCCAGTCGAACCGTTCTCGATAATCGCGTACTCGTCGCCGTGCCGGCGCTGATGTCCTGCTACGATGGCTCATTCAGGCGCATCGGCATTTCCGGCGGAGGGTAAGCTAGCCTTGTTCGTGTCCAAGACGGCTTGGCCGGCGTGCAAGGCGCTCAAGCCCTTCGGAGGTAGTCCAGTGAAGGCCTCGACCCGCATCCAACTTCTCGCCCTTTGCACGGTTCCCTTCATAATGGTCCTCGGCAACTCCATGCTCATCCCGGTCCTTCCGGCCCTCAAGTCGGCCCTCAAGGTGAGCACCTTCCAGGCGGGCATCCTGATCACGGCCTTCTCGGTCCCGGCCGGCATCGTCATCCCGTTCACTGGCTTCCTCTCCGACCGGATCGGCCGCAAGAAGATCATCGTCCCGGCCCTCTTGGTCTACGCGCTCGGCGGCTTCATCGCCGGCGTCGCCGCCCTCATTTTCAAGGAGTCGGCCTACGGCGCCATCCTCGCCGGCCGCATCGTCCAGGGGATCGGTGCCGGCGGTACGTACCAGCTGGCCATGGCCCTGACCGGGGACATCTTCACGAGCAAGGAGCGGACGAAGGCCCTCGGCGCCCTGGAGGCCTCCAACGGCCTCGGCAAGGTGATCAGCCCCATCGCCGGCGCGGCCGTCGCCCTCATCACCTGGTTCATGCCGTTCTTCGTCTACGCGGTCGCCGCCGTGCCGGCGGCCCTCGCCGTCTGGTTCGTGGTCCGCGAGCCGAGTAAGAAGAAGGCCCAGCAGATGCCTGGGGCGGCCTACTTCAAGGGCCTGGGCGATGTCTTCGCCAAGAAGGGCGCCTCGCTGGCGGCCTGCTTCCTCGCCGGGATGCTCGTCCTCTTCCTTCTCTTCGGCGTGCTGAGCCACTTCTCCGACGTCCTCGAGAACCGTTACAAGATCAAGGGTCTGGTCAAGGGGTTGGTCATCGCCATCCCGGTGTTGGCCCTGGCTATCACCAGCTACCTCAGCGGCACCTTCCTCCAGAAGCGCCTGACCAAGCTGCTCAAGGCGGTGGTCGTGGTCGGGCTGACCCTGACCGGCGTGTCCATGGCCCTGGTGGCCTTCCTCTCGAGGCCGGTGCCGGTCATCTCCGTCCTGGCCCTCCTGGGCATCGGTGGTGGCCTCGTCCTGCCGGCCGTCAACACCATGGTCACCAGCAGCACGAACCTGGAGAAGCGGGGCATCGTCACGGCCATCTACGGGACGGTACGGTTCTTCGGCGTGGCCATCGGGCCCCCGGCCTTCGCCATGGGGATAAAGGTTGGCAAGCTGCCCACCTATCTCGCGGCCGCCGGGCTGACCGCGGTCGTCCTGCTCCTGGCCGCCATCTTCATCAATCAGAACAAGATGATTCCCAAGAAGCTGAGGCAGGGCGAGCAGACCTCGGGCGGCGGGGAAGAGGGCGATCAGGAAGGCGAGGGCGGCGGGCAGCATCAGCGAAAGGTGAGCCCGGGCGGGGCGGCCGTCCTCGAGGAGGATGACGAGGATTACGACCTCGACGATTTCCACTTCGAGGACTCATGGTGAGGGCCCGAGGCCCGCGAGCGTCGCCAGACGTCAATCCGGCCTCCTGCGGCGTCCCGAAAGGGGCGCCGTTTTCATTACGGTTTACAGCCGGCGTGGTGAGGTTTATAATGGAGGCAAGGATAGTGAAAGCCAGCACAATATTAAGCGTGCTCGTGCCGGGTTTCACAACCGGGTCCTGACGAGAGCGGCCTGACGGCGGACGGGTACCCTGATGGGACTCGCCCGGCGGAGGGCCGACAATCTTGGACCGCACCCGAGTCGAGGGCGACAGCCTGAGGGCGAGGGACGGCGCCGTCCGACGTGTTCGACGTGGCCGGCCTGTCGCGCTCAGCGACAGGCCCTCTTTGTGGTCAGGGAGGGGAGGACTTTTCATGGAACGCCGCATCGGCGTGGTCGGCATCGTCATCACGGACCGCGAGAAGGCGGCCCGGAAGGTGAACGAGATTCTAGGCGCCCATGGCGAGGTCATCGTCGGCCGGATGGGCATCCCTTACCGCGAGAAGGGTTTGGCGGTAATGGCCCTCATCGTCGACGGCACGACCGACGAGATCGGGGCGATGACCGGCAGACTCGGAGGCATCGCCGGCGTCGTCGTCAGGTCGGCCGTCACGCCGGCCATCAAAGAGGACTGAGGGTCCATCCAGCGCTGAGGAGATGGTCTTGTGAGCGAATCATCCGGCTTCATCGATCACCATTACATCGAGGAGGAGTTGCGGGCGGCGTCGCGCGCCGACCGCGGCGAGGCCAGGGCCATCGTCGCCAAGGCCCGCGAGGCCAGGGGGCTGGAGCCGGGGGAGGTGGCCAGGCTCCTGCAGGTCGAGGCCCCGGACCTCTGGCGCGAGGTCTTCGCCGCCGCCAGGGAGGTCAAGGAAAGGATTTACGGCCGGCGCATCGTCCTCTTCGCGCCGCTGTACATCAGCAACCACTGCGTCAACAACTGCCGCTATTGCGGCTACCGCCACGACAACCGGTTCGCCCGCCGGCGGCTGACCCAGGACGAGATCCGCGAGGAGGTCACCCTGCTCGAGGCGATGGGTCACAAGCGCCTGGCCCTCGAGACCGGGGAGGACCCGCGCCACTGCCCGCTGGACTACGTCCTCGAGGCCATCCAGGCCATCTACTCGGTGAAGTTTGAGCACGGGAGCATCCGCCGGGTCAACGTCAACGTCGCGGCGACCACCATCGACGACTACCGGCGCCTCAAGGCGGCCAAGATCGGCACGTACATCCTCTTCCAGGAGACCTACCACCGCCCGACCTACGAGCGGATGCACCCCTCGGGGCCCAAGGCCGACTACGCGTATCACCTGACGGCCATGGACCGGGCGTTGACGGCCGGCATCGACGACGTCGGCCTCGGGGCCCTCTTCGGGCTGGCCGATTACCGGTTCGAGGTGATGGCCCTCCTCCTCCACGCCCGCCACCTCGACCGGGTCCACGGCGTCGGCCCGCATACCATCTCGATGCCGCGCCTCCGCCCGGCGGCCGGCATGTCCCTCCAGGACTTCCCGCACCTCGTCTCGGACGACGACTTCCGGAAGATCGTCGCCGTCATCCGCCTGGCCGTGCCGTACACGGGGATGATCCTCTCGACCCGCGAGCGACCGGGCTATCGCGACGAGGTCATCGGCCTCGGGGTCTCGCAGATCAGCGCCGGCTCGTGCACCGGGGTCGGGGCCTATAAGCAGGAGCACGACCAGACGGCGCCGGCCGAAGAGGCGCCGCAGTTCGCCGTGGAGGACCACCGCAGCCCGGACGAGATCGTCCGCAACCTCTGTGCCGGCGGCTACCTCCCGAGCTATTGCACCGCATGCTACCGCAAGGGACGGACGGGCGACCGCTTCATGGCCCTCGCCAAGAGCGGCAAGATCCAGAACGTCTGCCAGCCCAACGCCATCCTGACCTTCAAAGAGTACCTGATGGACTACGCCTCGCCGGAGACGAAGAGGGCCGGCGAAGAGACCATTCGCCGGCACCTGGAGGAGATATCGAGCCCGGCCACCCGGCGCCGGACTGAGGAACGTCTGAAGCTTATCGAGGCTGGGACTGGTG
>JAJZPE010000136.1 GCA_021811325.1 Bacillota bacterium | reverse complement strand
TAAGCCTTGCCAAATGTCATTCGTGGGAAGCCCCTCTATTGCGTCTGTAGCTGGGCCATCAACGAAAAACGCCCGCCGTGAGGCGGGCGTTCGTTCTTTCCCTCGGTCTGAGGGCCGGATTCCATAATCGTCCAGCTTGCTCCCTACACCAGATGGCAGGCGACGGAATGCCCGTCGGCGACGGCGCGCAACTCCGGCTCCTCCCGGCGGCAGCGGTCCACGGCGTAGGAGCACCGCGTATGGAAGCGGCAACCCGCCGGTGGGTTGACCGGGCTGGGCACGTCGCCCTCGAGGATGATCCGCTCGCGGTGCCGCTTCGGGTCGGGGACGGGGATGGCCGAGACGAGGGCTTTCGTATAGGGGTGGGCCGGGCTCCGGTAGAGCTCGTCGCTGGGGGCCATCTCCACCATCTTCCCGAGGTACATCACGCCGATGCGGTCGCTGACGTGCTTGACCACGTGCAGGCCGTGGGCGATGAAGAGGTAGGTCACGCCGAGGTCCTGCTGCAGGTCGGAGAGGAGGTTGAGGATCTGCGACTGGATCGAGACGTCGAGGGCCGAGACCGGCTCGTCGGCCACGATCAGCTTGGGGTCCATGGCCAGGGCCCGGGCGATGCCGATCCGCTGTCGCTGCCCGCCGGAGAACTCGTGGGGGAAGCGGCGGGCGTGGGCGGCCTGCAGGCCGACCCGCTCGAGAAGGTCCATCACCCGGCGGTCGCGTTCCTTGCCGCGGGCCAGGCCGTGGAAGGACATGGCCTCGCCGACGATGTCCATGACCGTCAGGCGCGGGTTCAGCGAAGCATAGGGGTCCTGGAAGATGACCTGCATCTGCGGGCGCAGCCGGCGCAGTTCGTTCTTCTTCAGGGTGACCAGGTCGACGTCGCCGAACCAGACCTGGCCGGAGTCGGGCTCGATCAGCCGGAGCATGGTCCGGGCGACGGTGGTCTTGCCGCAGCCGGACTCGCCGACGAGGCCGAGCGTCTCCCGGCGGCGGATGGAGAAGCTGACGTTGTCGACCGCCTTCACGTGGGCCACCGGCCGGCTGATGATGCCGCCCATGATCGGGAACCACTTCACCAGGTGGCGCACCTCGACCAGGTTGACCGGGTCGGGCTTGTGGGCCTCGCCGGGCAGCGGGCGAACGGCGAGGCTCATGACCCGGCCTCCTCGCGGCCGTGCTTCCAGCACCGGACGTAGCGGCCCGGTCCATCCGTCAGGAGCCGCGGGGTCTCGTTCTTGCATCGGTCGGAGGCCTCCGGGCAGCGCGGCCAGAACCGGCAGCCGGGGGGCAGGTCGACGAGGTTGGGGACGATGCCCTCGATGACGTGGAGGCGCTCGCGCCCGCTGTCGAGGCTCGGGATGGACTTCAGGAGCCCCAGCGTATACGGGTGCATGGGCCGTTCGAAGAGGTCGTCCACCGGGGCCTCCTCGACGACCTGCCCGGCGTACATGACCACGACCCGCTCGGCCATCTCGGCGATGACCCCGAGGTCGTGGGTGATGAGCAGGATGGACATCCCGAACTCCTTGCGCAGGCGGCGCATCAGGTCCAGGATCTGGGCCTGGATGGTCACGTCGAGGGCCGTCGTCGGCTCATCGGCGATGAGCAGCCTGGGCTTGCACGACAGGGCCATGGCGATCATGACCCGCTGCCGCATGCCGCCCGAGAGCTGGTGCGGGTATTCCCTGACCCGCCGCTCGGGGAGCGGGATCCCGACCAGCTTGAGCAGGTCGATGGCCCGCTCGAGGGCCTCCCGCGGCCTGACCTTCTGATGCAGCTCGATGGCCTCGGCGATCTGGTCGCCGACGGTGAAGACCGGGTTCAGCGAGGTCATCGGCTCCTGGAAGATCATCGAGATGCGGTTGCCGCGGATGTGGCGCATCTCGGCCTCGCTCATCTTCATGAGGTCCTGGCCCTCGAAGAAGACCTTACCGGAGGCGATGCGCCCGGGCGGCGTGGGGATGAGGCGGAGGATGGAGAGCGAGGTCACGCTCTTGCCGCAGCCGCTCTCGCCGACCATCCCGAGGGTTTCGCCGCGCCCGATGTGGAACGAAACGTCGTCCACCGCAGTCACCGTGCCCTCATCGGTCTTGAAGACCGTGGTCAGGTCGCGCACGTCGACCAGCGGTTGGGCGCCGGCGTCGACGGCCACGCCGCCGACGGGGGACACCTGACCAGCCGGGCCCATGGATTGGTTGATCGAGTCCATCATTTAATCACTCCGCCGCGTCCAGGCTCATTTGATCACGCGCCTGGCGCCAAGGTATTGTTGATCCAGGGTCGCGCTATAGTCCTTGTCCCCGGGCTGGAAGCTGTAGATGACCACGCCGGGGCCGGCTGCGTTGATGTACTTGCCGTTCCCGATGTAGATGCCGACATGGGACGGGCCGGACTTGTAGGTGCTGAAGTAGACCAGGTCACCCGGCTTGAGCTGAGAACGGTCGGGGACCGGCTCGCCGACGGCGTATTGCTGGTCGGCGTCGCGGGGGAGAGGATAGCCGTTGGTCCTGAAGGCGAACTGGGTGAAGCCCGAGCAATCGAAGCCCCGCCCGCTCGTCCCGCCCCAGAGGTAGGGCAGGCCCATGAACAGCCTGGCCGTGGCGATGACCCCGTCGGCCCCGCGCTTTGCCGCGAAGACCTCCTGCTCGGCGGGGGAGAAGCGGACGGCGGCCGACTCGACCCAACCCGTCCTGTTCCCGGGCAACCGGACCTTGGTGAAGCCGGCCTTGGCCGGCTCGGACGGGGCCGGCAGGTCGGTCCCGATGGTCGCCTCGCCCAGGACCGTGGCCGCCTTGGACGGGGTCTCGTAGACCCGCGCCGTCCTGGCCGTCACGACGGCCCGCCGTCCGGCCAGCCAGGCGTCGGCGCCCGCCTTGTCGGTGACGACGAGGCGCCCGGCCTGGATCCAGCCGAGGTAGCCGTCGGCCATGCGCCCGCGGTACCAGCCGCTCTGCTCCTGGAGGAGGTCGACGACCATCCCCAGGAGGCCCTGGGTGACCAGGTGCTTGCCCTCATCGGCCCCCGGCGCGTCGCCGAAGTTGACCACCGCCTGGGCGAGCACGCCGTACCTCTTGCCGCCCAGCTTCGGGTCCGGCAACAAGACCAGGTGGTCGATGACCTTGCGGACCCCGCGGACCTTGGCCACGGGTTGGGTGACGACGGTCCGGACCTTCTCGTCGCTGATCGCCCCGTCAAGGGTGACCACGCCGCGGCGGGCGGCCGGCTCGACATCCATGACGTAGAGCCGCGAGTCCAGACCGGCGGCGGAGATGGCCGTCTCGACGGCCTTCTTGGCGTCGGCCGTCAGCTTGTCGTCGGGCACCTTCGGTCCCCGCAGGGCGGCCCAGGCCCCGATGATGATGCCGATGATGAAGACTGTCCCGATGATTGCTCCTACGACCATCAGACGTCGTCTCGCTTTATGGGAAAGTGGACTCATGCGCGCCCTCCGTTAATTCTTCAGCCGCGGGTCCAAAGCGTCCCGGAGGCCGTCGCCGAAGAGGTTGAAAGCAAAGACCACGATCATGATAGCGACGCCGGGGAAGATCGAGAAATACGGAAAGGTGGAGAAATACGGGCGCGCGTCGTAGATCATGCTTCCCCAGCTGGCCATGGGCGGTTGGGCACCCAGGCCCAGGAAGGATAACCCGGCCTCACCGAGGATGGCCCCGGGGATGCCGAGGGTGATGGAGACGATGATCGGCCCCAGGCAGTTCGGCAAGAGGTGGCGGACGATGATCCGGAAGTCGGAGATTCCCTGGGCCCGGGCCGACTCGATGAACTCCATCTCCTTGAGGCTCAAGATCTGGCTGCGGACCAGGCGGGCCATGCCGGCCCAGCCGACCACCCCCAGGGCGATGAAGACGTTGAAGATGTTCGGCCCGAGGGCGAACATGATGCCGATTGCGAAGAGCAGGTCGGGGAAGGCGAACATGATGTCCGAGAGGCGCATGATCCAGGCGTCGGCCTTACCACCGTAGTACCCGGCGATGGCCCCGAGGCTGATCCCAAGGAAGCTGACGATGAACTCCGAGACCAGGCCGACGGCCAGGGAGACCCGCGAGCCGTGGATGATCCGGGACAGGATGTCCCGGCCGAGCTGGTCCGAGCCGAGGAGGTAGAGACCTCCTCCGCCGATGGCCCGGTGGGCGCCGGGCTTGGAGAGTCTCGCCCCGAGGTCCTGGGTGTACGGGCCGGCGGGAGCGATGAAGTCGGCGGTCAGGGCGACGAACACGAGGAGGATGATGAAGAACAGCCCGACCATGGCCGGTTTGTTCTTCTTCAGCCGCCGCCAGGCGTCCGTCCAGAGGCTGCCCCCGGACTCGTCGCGGTTCGCTTTGACTTCGGGTGCCGCGGTCGATTCAGTGCTCAACGGCCGGCCTCCTCACTGCAACCGGATCCGCGGATCCAGGTAGGCGTATGAGATGTCGACGATGATATTGGCCAGTACGTAGACGACGGCGGTGAAGAGGACCGTGCCCTGGATGAGCGGGAAGTCGCGGTGGTTGATGGCCGAGATGGCCAGCCGGCCGAGGCCGGGGATGGCGAAGACCGACTCGGTCAGGATGGCGCCCGTCAGGAGGCCGCCGATCTGCAGGCCGATGACCGTGATGACCGGGATCATCGCGTTCTTCAGGGCGTGCTTGAAGATGACCACGCGCTCAGTCAGGCCCTTGGCCCTGGCCGTCCGGATGTAGTCCTGGCGGACCGTTTCGAGCAGGCTCGAGCGGGTCAGCCTGGCGATGGACGCCGCGTAGCGCGACCCCAGGACGAAGGCCGGGAGGACCATGTACGTCCAGCCGCTGTAGCCCGAGATGGGGAGGACCTTCCAGTAGAGGCCGAAGAGAATCTGGAGGAGGATGGCCACCCAGAAGATGGGCGCGGAGATGAAGCTCAGGGCCAGGACCATGCTGCCGTGGTCGAAGACCGAGTACTGCTTGACGGCCGAGATTATCCCCACCGCCAGCCCGAGCAGCATGCCCACGATCATCGACGACAGGGCCAGCTTGACCGTGGCCGGGAAGTGCTGGGCGAGGGCTTCGGTGACCGGCTGGTCGGTGCGAAAGGACCGGCCGAGGTCGCCGCGCGCGGCGTGGCCCACGAAGCTCAGGTACTGGAGGTAGAGCGGCCGGTCGAGGCCGTAGGCGTGGCGCAGTTTCTGGATGGTCGCCTCATCGGCCCGCTTCTCCATCATGGCCGAGATCGGGTCGCCGGGCACCACGTTCATCAGGATGAAAGTGATCAGGCTGACGCCGATGAGGACAGGGATGGCGGCCAGGAGCCGCCTGGCGATGAACTGCAGCAACTGAGGGTTCACCCACCTTCGCGGGGACCGCTTTCGGGTATCGAAGCGGCGGCCGGAGGTGGCCCCGACCGCCGCGTCCGTCAACTATCGTTACTTGGTCTTGTAGGCTTCCTTGTAGGAGTAGACGCCGGTCTGGGCGATGGCCACGCCCTTGACGTTCTTCTGCAGGGCGTTGTTGCTCTTCAGGTGGAAGAGCGGGAGAACCGCGGTCTGGTCATAGACGATGATCTGCTCGGCCTGCTTGTAGGCCGCCGCGCGCTTGGCCGCGTCCTGCTCCGACCGGCCCTGGTCGAGCAGCTTGTCGACGTCGGGGAGGTTCAGGTTCGAGGACATCCCTTTGGATTGGCTGGAGTGGAAGTACGTGTACAGGTAGTTGTCGCTGTCCGGATAGTCGGCCCACCAGTTGCCGTAGTTCATCGGCACGGTGCCGTTGCGGCGGGCCTGCCGGAAAGCCGTGCGGTCCATCATCCGGACCTTGAGGTTGATCCCGACCTTCTTCAGCTGTTCCTTGATGGCGACGACGGTGTCGGTCGGCGAGCCGGTGCCGATCTGCCAGATCTCGATGGTCGGGTTCTTCTTGCCCGACTTGGCCAGGAACTCCTTGGCCTTGGCCGGGTCGTACGGGTAGCCTGGGTAGGCGCCGGCGTCGACGCCCGGGATGCCCGGGGTGACGAACGTCTTGGCCAACACGCCCTGACCGAGGAGGATGGTGTCGAGGATGGTCTGCCTGTCGATGGCGTAGGCGATGGCCTTGCGGATGTTGACGTCCTTCAGGACCGGGTCATTGACGTTGCACATAAGGTAACAGGAG
>JAJZPE010000014.1 GCA_021811325.1 Bacillota bacterium | reverse complement strand
GAGGACGGGGGCGCGCCGGGCGCGCCCCCCAGTGCGGGAGGGAGGGCCATGGCCGCCGGGCCGAGGATTCTCATCGTTGAGGACGAGACCAAACTGCGCGAAGCCGTGGGCGAGTTCCTCGGGCGCGAGGGCTTCACCATCCTCAGCGCCGCGGACGGCGAGACCGGTCTGCGCCTGGCCCGCGAGCAGGCCCCGGACCTGGTCCTGCTCGACCTGATGCTGCCGCGGCTGTCGGGGACCGAGGTCATCAAGCGGCTGCGGCCGGGGTCGGCGGTGCCGATCATCGTCATCACCGCCCGGGCCGGCGAGGTCGACCGGGTGGTCGGGTTGGAGCTCGGGGCGGATGATTATGTCACCAAGCCTTTCAGCCTGCGCGAGCTGACGGCCAGGATAAGGGCCGTCCTGCGGCGCTCGGGCGGCGGCGGCGTGGGGCCGGCGGCCGACCGCCTCGAGCGGGGTCCGGTGGCCATCGACTTCGACGCCCACAGCGTAGCCGTGGACGGGCGTCCGGTCGAGCTGACCCCGACCGAGTTCGCCATTCTCGGGGCCCTGGCCCGCCATCCCGGGAAGGTCTTCTCGCGCCTGCAAGTGCTGGAGGCGGCTTTCGGCTACGCTTACGAAGGCTACGAGCGGTCGGTCGACACCCACGTTCGCAACATCCGTAGGAAAATCGAGCCCGACCCGGCCGAACCGCGCCACATCATCACCGTCTTCGGGGTCGGTTACAAGTTCATCGAAGGGGCGCTGGGCCGCCAGGCGGCCCAGACGGGCGGGGGTGAGCCGCGATGACCAGCCGGACCGGCCTTTCCCGCCCGACCCGTCGCCTGACCCTCGCCCGCCGGCTGACCCTGTCGTTCATCGGGGTGGTCGTGGTCAGCGCCACCCTCGTCGGGCTCGTCTCCAGCCTGGCCACGCAGAGGCTGTTCGCCGGGTACGTGGCCGGGCAGAGGACCGCGCGGCTGGCCCAATTCCAGGCCACCCTGGCCGGCTACTACGCCGCCCACGATAGTTGGGACGGCGTCCAGACGATGATGTCCGTGCCCGGCTGGGGGTTCGGCCAGGGCCCGATGGGTTACGGGCGCGGCCGGGGCTGGCCCGGCGGCCCCCTGAGCGGCGCCCCCCCGAGTGGTGGTCCCCTGGCCGGCGAGACCATGGTCTTGGCCGACCAGGCCGGCCGCGTGGTTGCCAGCCTGCCCGCGGCGGGCAAGGGCGGCCGGGCGCCGGGGACCATCCTGAAGCCCGACCAGCTGGCCGCCGGCCTGCCCATCGTGGTCAACGGCAGCCGGGTGGGAACCATCATACTGGGACCCGAAGCCGGCCTGACCGCCCTCGACGCTGGCTTCTCCCACTCGGCCATCGTCGTGTCGGTCCTGGGCGGGGGGCTCTCGGCCATCGTCGCCGGGCTGGTCGCCCTGTGGGTGGCCCGCCGGGTCACCCGCCCGCTGGACGCCCTGGCCGCCGGGGCGCACCGCCTGGCCCAGGGCGACCTGGCCCACCGGGTCCCCGAGGACCGCGGGGACGAGCTCGGCGACCTGGCCCGGGCCTTCAACACCCTCGCCGGCAGCCTGCAGCGCAACGAGCAGCAGCGACGAAACATGGTCGGGGACATCGCCCACGAGCTCAGGACGCCTCTGGCCATCCTCCGGGGGCAGCTCGAGGCGGCCCAGGAGGACGCGGCCGCCCTGCGACCGGAGGCCCTCCTATCGCTGCAGGACGAGGTCCTGCGGATGACCCGCCTGGTCAACGACTTGCAGGAACTGAGCCTGGCCGAGGCCGGCCAACTCACCCTGAGGCGGGCGAAGCTGGACCTGGCGGCCATCGTCAGGGCGGTGGTCGGCGTGGTCGGACCCGAGGCCGAGCGGCTTGGGCTCGACCTCCGGGTCGAGACAGCGCCGGACGTGCCGCCCATCGAGGCCGACCCCGATCGGATCAAGCAGGTCCTGCTCAACCTGTTGACGAACGCCCTCCGCCAGGCCGGGGAGGGTGGGCGGGTGACCATCAGCGTGACCCGGAGGCCGGCCCCGAAAGGCGCCGGGGCGCCCCCGGACGGCCCGGGACCAGCGCCGGCCGGCCCGGGGGCCGAGGCGGCCGCCGTCAGGGTGACCGACACCGGCCCCGGGATCGCTCCCGAAGACCTGCCGCACCTGTTCGATCGCTTCTACCGGGCCGACAAGGCCCGGGCCCGGACGCAGGGCGGGACCGGGCTCGGCCTGGCCATCGTCAAGGGCTTCATCGAGGCCCACGGCGGGGAGGTCGGCGCCGGGAACGCCGCGGGTGGGGGGGCCAGCTTCTGGTTCACTCTCCCGGCCAGCCCGGTCGGCCCCCGGCGGATTGAGCCGCCGGAACCCGGCCGGGACGGCGCTTGAACTGAATTCCCAATGGCTGCCTTCTTTTTGACAGGGCAGCGAACAGGTCCCATTAATGGCGAAGACGCCCCAGTTAACGGGGCGTTTTCGGGCTATTCCAAGGGATTGGAAAAGACGCAGGATTTCGCGGTTTGGGAGCGAATTACTTCTCTTGTGCCAAGACCAATGCCTTAAACGGTGGCTTGCGGCCTTTGCCCGGCAAAGGTTGTGTGGGGGGTGAGACAGGGGGCTGATGCGGTTTCTGCCGTTCCTTTTTCCGGGCTCCCAGTGACGTTTTATCTGGGACGGAAGTGCCGGGAGGCTTAGCATTGATAGGATAGTCAGAAAACAATCCAAGCCCGAGAGGCAATCCTGGGTTCCCAGGCTACACCAAAAGTGCAAGACCGACGGCTTCCGTTCGGAGAAGTCTTCCGAAGGAGGTCGAAGGAATCATTGTTTAAAAGACTTATCGCTGTCGCGTTGATGTTAACCGTGGCCCTATCGCTCGGACTGGCCGGCTGCGCCAAGAAGCCGGCCCAGGTGACGGGCGATCTGGCCGGCGACCAGACCCTCCGGTACGATCTCGGCGTGGCCGAGCCGGAGACCCTCGACCCGCACCTCCAGCAGGGCGTGGCCGAGTTCAACGTGGCCTCTCAGATGTATGAGGGCCTGACCAGGATGGACGCCAACAACCAGCCGTACGCCGGCGTGGCCGAGAAGTGGGACATCTCGTCTGACGGCCTGAAGTACACGTTCACTCTCCGCAAGAACTCCAAGTGGAGCAATGGCGACCCGGTCACCGCGAAGGACTTCGAGTGGTCCTGGAAGAGGGCCCTCGATCCGCGGACGGCGTCGCCTTATTCGTATCAACTGTACTACATCAAGGGTGGCCAGGCCCTGAACGAGACCGACCCAAAGGACGAAGCGAAGATCAAGCAGTTGTCCGACGCCCTCGGCGTCAAGGCCAAGGATGACTACACCCTCGAGGTCACCCTCGAAGCCCCGACCCCGTACTTCCTCGGCCTGACCTCGTTCCCGACCCTCTACCCGGTCCACCGGGCGGAAGTTGAGAAGTTCGGCGACAAGTGGGCCACCAAGCCTGAGCAGTTTGTCACCAACGGCCCCTTCAAGATGACGAAATGGGTCAACAACCAGGCTATCGAGATGGAGAAGAGCAAGAACTACTGGGACGCCAAGAACGTCGTCCTCAAGAAGATCATCTTCAACCTGATCGACGACCAGAACACCTCCCTGACCATGTGGGAGAGCGGGCAGACCGACCTCAACAACAACGTGCCCGTGCAGGAGATCGACCGGTTGAAGAAAGAGGGCAAGCTGACCACGTTGCCCTACCTTGGGACGTACTACTACTCGTTCAACGTCACCAAGAAGCCCTTCGATGACCCGCGGGTCCGCACGGCCTTCGCCATGGCCATCGACCGCAAGCTCATCACCCAGCAGATCACGAAGGCTGGTCAGGTGCCCGCCTACGCGTTCGTCCCCCCCGGTATCCCGGACGTCGACCCGAAGGGCGACTTCCGCAAGGCCGGCGGTGACTTCTTCAAGGAAGACCTCGACGCGGCCAAGAAGCTCCTGGCCGACGCCGGCTACAAGGACATGAAGAAGTTCCCGAGCTTCGAGATCCTCTATAACACCAGCGCCAGCCATAAGACCATCGCCGAGGCCATCCAGGAGATGTGGTCCAAGAACCTCGGCATCCCCAAGGAGAAGGTCAAGCTCCACGTGGAGGAGTGGAAGGTCTACCTCCCGAGCCGTAACACCCACAACTTCCAGGTTGCCCGCGCCGGCTGGATCGGTGACTACGTCGACCCGATGACCTTCCTCGATATGTTCGTCACCAACGGCGGCAACAACGACCCCGCCTACTCCAACCCGAAGTACGACGAGCTGATCCAGAAGGCCAAGTCGTCCGGCGACCCGAAGGTTCGCGTCCCGGCCATGCATGAGGCCGAGAAGATCCTCATGAACGACATGGTCATCGCCCCCATCTACTACTACACCAACAACTGGCTGATCAAGCCCTACGTCAAGGGTCTCGCCATCAACACCATCGGTGGCGTGGACTTCAAGCAGGCCTGGATCGCGAAGCACTAGAACCAGGACATCGCGTCGGGGAGGCGGCGCGGGCTCGCCATGAGCCTGCCCGCCTCCCTTGATGCAGGTGGGGGAGGGAAGCTCTTGGCCCGTTACATCCTGCAGCGAGTGTTCGCCGCCTTCGTCGCTCTATGGATCCTCACCACGGTCACCTTCGTCCTCATGCACGCCATCCCGGGGGGACCGTTCACCCGGGAACGCAACGTGCCCGAGGCCATCATGAGAAACCTCGACGCGAAGTACCATCTCAACGACCCGCTCTGGAAGCAGTACCTTGATTACCTCGGCGGCGTCGCCCGGTTCGACCTGGGCCCGTCCTTCAAGTTCCCGGGCCAGACGGTCAACGATTTCATCCGACGCGGCTTCCCGGTCTCCGCCGAGCTGGGCATCATCGCCATCATCCTGTCCATGGCCGTCGGCATCCCGGCCGGGATTATCTCGGCCCTGCGCCAGAACAAGTGGCAGGACAACACGACGATGCTGGTGGCCATCGTCGGGGTGTCGGTGCCGAGCTTCATCATCGCCCCGGTGCTCATGTACGTCTTCGCCCTGAAGCTGCACTGGCTGCCGGCGGCCATGTGGGGTGACTGGAAGCAGGTCATCATGCCCGCCGTCGCCCTGGCCCTCCTACCCCTGGCGACCTTCTCCCGGCTGATGCGCTCGTCGATGCTCGACGTCATCAGCCAGGACTACATCAAGACGGCCCGGGCCAAGGGCCTCTCCGAGCTGGCGGTGACTTGGCGGCACGCGGTCAAGAACGCGATCATGCCCATCGTCACCTACCTGGGGCCGCTGATCGCCGCCATCCTTACCGGGACCTTCGTCATCGAGCAGATCTTCGCCATCCCCGGCCTCGGCCGGCAGTTCGTCTGGAGCGTCAACAACCGCGACTACACGACCATCCTCGGGCTGACCGTCTTCTATGGGGCCTTCCTCCTGATCATGAACCTCATCGTCGACATCATCTACGGCTTCCTCGATCCGAGGATCCAACTCACCGGGCGGAAGGAGTGAGCCCATGAGCATAGTCAACGGTGTGAACCCGGGGGTCTTCGGGTCCCTCCCGGACAACGCCTTCGAGCACGTCGGACCCATCCCCGAAGAGCAGAACCTGATCGTCCGGCCGCCGACGACCTACTGGCAAGACGCCTGGCGCCGGCTGAAAAAGAACTTTCTGGCCATGTGCGGCCTGTACGTCATCATCTTCTTTATCGCCCTGGCCATCTTCGGCCCGATGCTGACCGGCTACACCTATTTCGGTCAGGTGCTCCAGGACGCCAACAAGGCGCCCAGCCTGGCCCACTGGTTCGGGACCGACCACCTCGGCCGCGATGAGCTGACCCGGATTTTTTATGGGGCCCGCATCTCGCTGTCCATCGGGATCGTCGCCAGTGTCATCAACCTGGCCGTCGGAGCCCTCTACGGAGGCATCTCCGGGCTCGTCGGCGGGCGCACCGACAACGTCATGATGCGCATCGTCGACATCATCTACGGCATCCCGCTCCAGCTCGTGGTCATCCTCCTGATGGTGGTCATGGGCTCGGGGTTGCTCAACATCTACGTCGCCCTGGGGCTGGTTTACTGGCTGGGGATGGCCCGCATCGTCCGCGGCCAGGTGCTGGCCCTCAAGGAGCAGGAGTTCGTCCTGGCGGCCCGGATGGTCGGGGCCGATCAGCGGCGCCTGCTCCTCAGGCACCTTATCCCGAACACGATGGGACCGATCATCGTCACCCTGACCCTGTCCATCCCCCAGGCCATCTTCACCGAGGCCTGGCTGTCCTTCATCGGCCTCGGCGTGGCCGCTCCCATGGCCTCCTGGGGCGTGCTGGCCTCGGAGGGCGTCGGCGGGCTTCGCTCGTACCCGTGGCAGACGTTCTTCCCGGCGGCCGCCATCAGCCTGACCATGCTGGCCTTCAACTTCCTCGGCGACGGGCTGCGGGACGCTCTCGACCCGCGCCTGCGGCGCTAGGCGGTGATGGCCTTGGAGAACCTGCTCAGAGTCCGCGACCTGAAGACCTCGTTCTTCACCTACGCCGGTGAGGTCAGGGCGGTCGACGGGGTCAGCTTCGAAGTGGCCGTTGGCGAGGCCGTGGCCATCGTCGGCGAGTCCGGCTGCGGCAAGAGCGTCACGGCGATGTCCCTGCTCCGGCTCATCCCAGAGCCGGGCAAGGTCCTCGCCGGCTCGGTCGAACTCGGCGGCCGCGACCTCCTCAGGCTCAAGGAGCGCGAGATGCGGCACGTCCGGGGCAACGATATTAGCATGGTCTTCCAGGACCCGATGACCTCGCTGAACCCCGTCCTGACCATCGGGACCCAGCTGGCGGAAGCCATCCGTCAGCACCAGAAGGTCGAGAAGGACAAGGCCAGGGCGCGAGCCATCGAGACCCTGGAGATGGTCAAGATCCCGAGCCCGGACAAGCGCCTCGCCCAGTACCCGCACCAGCTCTCAGGGGGCATGCGGCAACGGGTGATGATGGCCATGGCCCTTTCGTGCCACCCTAGGCTGGTCATCGCCGACGAGCCCACCACCTCCCTCGACGTCACCATCCAGGCCCAGATCATCGAACTCCTCAAGGAGATCAAGAAGGCCACCGGGATGTCGATCATCCTCATCACCCACAACCTGGGCGTGGTGGCCGGCCTGGCGACCCGGGTCATCGTCATGTACGCCGGGAAGATCGTCGAGTACGGTCCGGTCAAGGAGATTTACCAGATTCCGCAACACCCGTACACCTGGGGCCTGCTGAAGTCGGTGCCGCGCCTCGACGCGGCCGAGAAGCGCCGGCTGGTGCCCATCTACGGGCAACCGCCGGACCTGCTGAAGCCCCCGGCCGGTTGCCGCTTCCACCCGCGCTGCGACCACGCCATGAAGGTCTGCCGGGAGAAGGAAGCGCCATTCGTCCCGGTCAACGGCAACGGGGAGCACCGCGTGGCCTGCTGGCTGCAACACCCCGCCGCGCCCGCGGTGGCCGGCTTCAAGAAGGGGGTGCCGGCATGAGCGTGGGTGGCGGCGGCAACGGCGAGATCTTGGTGCGGGTGGAGAACCTCAAGAAGTGGTTCCCGGTGGCCGCCGCCGGGCTGTCTTTCGCGGCCAAGCGCGAGTGGGTCCAGGCGGTCGACGACGTCAGCTTCGAGATCGCCAAGGGGGAGACCCTCGGCTTGGTCGGCGAGAGCGGCTGCGGCAAGACCACCGTCGGCCGGACCGTGGCCCGGCTCTACGAGCCGACCGCGGGCAAGGTCGTCTTCGACGGGCAGTCCATCTACGAGCTGCCGGCCGAGGAGATGCGCCAGGTCCGCCGGAAGATCCAGATGATCTTCCAGGATCCCTACGCCTCGCTGAACCCGCGGATGACCGTCGGCGACATCGTCGGCGAGCCCATCGACATCAACCGGCTGGCCACCGGCGAGGCCCGCAAGAACCGCATCTTCGAGCTGCTCGAGACGGTCGGCCTGAACCGCGAGCACGCCAGCCGCTTCCCCCACGAGTTCTCGGGCGGGCAGCGGCAACGCATCGGGCTGGCCCGGTCCCTGGCCGCCGACCCGAGCTTCATCATCTGCGACGAGCCCATCTCGGCCCTGGACGTCTCGATTCAGGCCCAGGTGGTCAACATGCTCCAGGACCTCCAGGAGAAGATGGGCCTGACCTACCTGTTCATCGCCCACGACCTGGCCATGGTCAAGCACATCTCGAACCGCGTGGCCGTGATGTACCTCGGCAAGATCGTCGAGGTGGCCGACGGCTACGAGCTCTACGCCCACCCGGTGCACCCGTACACGACGGCCCTCCTGTCGGCCATCCCCATCCCCGACCCCGGGGTCGAGGAGGAGCGGCGCCGGATCATCCTCGAGGGCGACGTCCCGAGCCCCATTAACCCGCCGAGCGGCTGCCACTTCCGCACCCGCTGCCGCCTGGCCCAGCCGGTCTGTTCGGAGAAGGAGCCCGAGTTGGTCGACCGCGGCGCCGGCCAGAAGGTCGCCTGCTGGGTGACATAACCGCAATCAGCCCCCGCCGCTCCCATGAGTCACCAGCGCCCCTCTCACCCCAGGGGTGGGGTCCAGCCGACCTCGCCCCTGCGCTTTTTCCGGGACCTCGCCGGGGGCTCTTGTTCGAAGTCCCGCCGCGCGGCCCGCCGAGTGTCCGGGTTTTGAACACCCTTCTTCAAAATGTCAAACCCCAGCGTAAGAGGGGTGGGGCGGTCTAACGCCGGCCGCCCGTTCTGTCGATAATACTATCGGAGCAGGCATTTGGGGGAGGGGAAGCACCTTTTGGCCAACGACAAGCTATTCTATGATCAAGAAGAGACCTGTCCCGTTTGTCAGAAGAAGTTCACGGCCCGCAAGGTCCGCCGGTCGATGTGCATAGTCAGCCGACGTGACACCGACTTTTGCGTAATTTATCAGAACGTCAACCCAAACCTATATAGCATCTTCGTCTGCCCGCACTGCGGGTACGCCGCCGCCGACACGACCTTCGCCGAGGTCAGTCCGGAAGACCGGGAGAAGCTGGCCAACGGTCTGGCCGAGCTGGGTTACGCCGGCATCGACTTCAGCGGTGAGCGGGACGTGAAGAAGGGCATCGCCGCCTACGAGCGGGCGGTCAGGTGCGCCGAGATGCGGGGGGCCAAGGACAGCGTCTTCGCCAGCCTCTATCTGAGGATAGCCTGGCTTTACCGGTCGGAGCAGGACGCCCGGGAAGTCGAGTTCGTCCAGAAGGCCCTCGACGCCTACGACAAGGCCTTCAACAGCGAGCCCATGCCCATCGGGAAGATGAGCGAGATCGCCCTGACCTACCTCATCGGCGAGCTCTATCGCCGCACGGGCAACCCGGCCAAGGCCGTCCAGTGGTACAGCCAGGTGGTCTCCAACCCGAAGGCGCGGATGGAGCCGCAGATCCTGCAGCTGGCCCGCGACGGGTGGCAGGACTCGCGGCAGCTGGCCAAGACCCGGCCGCAACCGGCGGCTGGCGGCGCGGCGGGGGCCCCGGCCCCGACCCAGGCCCAGGCCCAGGCCCGCTCGGGCGGAGCGGCCGCCATCCAAGGCCAGGCGGCCGCAGCTCAAGGCGAGACGGCGCAGGCCGCCGCCAAGCCGGTCGTCGCCTTCGTCTCGACCAAACCCGCCCAGCTCCCCGTCCCGCCGGCCCAGGCCGGCCCGAAGCTGAGGGCGAAGGTCGTCTCGGTCCTCACCCTCTACGCCGATCAGACCGAGTGGCTGAAGAAGGTCTCCCAGGCCACCCGGGTCGGCAAGCGACGTCTCGACCCGCAGGCCATCATCCGGGCCCTCATCGACTCGGTCATCGACGTCGAACCGAAGCTCCTCAAGGCCGAGACCGAGGAGCAGATGCTGGCTCTGTTCAAGACGGTCAGAGCCGGGCGGGCTCAGGCCCCGGCGGGCGGGCGGTCGACGGGCGTGGCGCCCCGGTCGGCAGCCACGCCGGTCACCCAGGCGGGCGATACGGCCAAGGCCGCGGGGGGCACGCGCTGAGGCGAGCCCGCCTCGAGAAGGAGCGCGGGGGAGAGCATGAAAATGGGGCAGCCCGGCATGGCGCCGTGGCTGCCCTTGATCGTCATCTCGGGCTGCGAAGGGCCTACAACCCGCGAAAGAGGCGCGTCCAGCCCGAGCCGGTGACGTCACGTTGACGCGATTGCCATTCGACATCGGCCCGGATGAGGCCATCGGTGAGGAGAATCTCCCAGGCCTGCCGGGCGGCCTTGACGAAGCGGGGGTCGAGCCGCTCCAGGCGGCCTTCCCGGACCAGCGGGCAAATCAGGATGCCGTTGTCGTCGAAGAGGATGGTCAGTCGGCCGTCTGGAGTAAGATATGGGGCGAGAGGGAACGTCCTGCAGGCGAACGGCCGGCGGTCGCGCGGGCAGGGCTTCGTGCAGGCGACGAAGAAGAAGTCACCGTGCCACGCCGGGCAGAACTCGTACTCGTCGGTCGAGTGGACCTCCCAGCGCAGCCAGTCCTCGTCGCGGGTGAACATGACCTCCTCCCCGGGCAGGAGGTACATGCCGGCCCCCTTCTCCCACTCGGCGCAGCACTGGCGGCTACACAGGAGGCCGCAGTCCTCGCGGAGCGGGGTCACCTGGTCGAGGCGTTCGTAGACCTTGCGAAACTGGTCTCTGGTCAGCAAGAACGGTCGCCTCCGGGATGCGGTCTGGGATGTGGCGCCGGGCGCACGTGGGGACGGCATCGACGAAAGGGGAAGGGACAGTGGCCCAGATGTACAACCGCGGGCGCCGCGCGGAACTGGCCGAGAAGCTCAGGGAGATGCTCCCCGGGCTCGACCTCGTCGTCGACGCCCCGATGAGCGAGCACACCTCGTTCCACATCGGCGGGCCGGCCGACATCCTGGCCACGCCCGGCGACGAGGACTCCCTCCGCCGGCTCCTCCTCTGGGCCGACAAGGCTGCGGTGCCGCTGACGGTCATCGGCCGCGGGACCAACCTGCTCGTTCGCGACCAGGGCCTCCGCGGGCTGGTCGTCCGCGTCGGGCGGGGCCTCGACCGGGCCGACGTCAACGACGGGACCATCAGCGCCGGGGCCGGCCTGGCCCTGGTCGAACTCTCGAAGCTGGCCGCCTCGCGCGGTCTGGACGGTCTGGCCTTCGCCTGCGGCATCCCGGGTTCCTTGGGCGGCGCCCTGGTGATGAACGCCGGGGCTTACGACGGCGAGATGAAGGACGTCGTCGAGCGGGTCGAGGTGATGCGGCCCGACGGCACCCGTGCCTGGCTGTCCAAGGGCGACCTGGACTTCAGCCACCGGCACAGCGCCCTGCAGGGCGGCGGCCTCCTCGCGCTGCGCGCGGAGCTGGCCTTGCGGCCTGGAGAGCGTTCGGCCATCGAGGCCCGGATGGCCGAGTTCGACCGCCTCCGCGCCGAGAAGCAGCCCCTCGAGTGGCCCAGCGCCGGGAGCGTCTTCAGGCGCCCGCAGGGCCATCACGTCGGCCCGCTGATCACCGAGGCCGGGATGCGCGGGGCGAGGGTCGGCGGCGCCCAGGTCTCCGAGAAGCACGCCGGCTTCATCGTCAACCGCGGCGAGGCTACCGCGGCCGACGTGATGGAACTCATCGAACGCATCCGGGCGGCGGTCCGCGCCAGGTTCGACGTGGACCTGGCCCCGGAGATCCGGATAGTCGGCGAAGGATGAGCGACTACCCGGAGGACGGCCGGCCGCCCGAGCCCACGCCCGCGCCCGCCCGCTGGCCCGCGCCCAGGCCGCTCCTGACCTACGCCCTGATGGCCGTGAACGTCATCGTCTGGGCGGTGACGGACATCGCCGGCCGGGGCGACCCGCAGGCCCTCATCCGTTTCGGGGCAAAGTACGACGTGCTCATCTGGTCCGGCCAGTATTGGCGGCTGGTGACGCCGATCTTCCTCCACGCCGGCCTGGTCCACCTGCTGCTCAACACCTACGCCCTTTATAGCCTGGGGGTCGGGGTCGAGTATCTCTTCGGCCGCGGCCGTTTCCTCGCCATCTATCTGGTCGCCGGGGTCATCTCCACGGTGACCAGCCTCATCTTCAGCCCGAGCCTTTCCGTGGGGGCCTCGGGAGCCATCTTCGGGCTCTTCGGGGCCTTTGTCTACTTCGCCATCGCCAACCGGCGACGGATCGGACGCGGCGTGTGGTCATCCATCCTTCCGCCCCTCCTGATCAACCTGGGCTTCGGACTCGTCAACCCGGGCATCGACAATTATGCCCACGTCGGTGGGCTCCTCGGTGGGCTCGGGACCAGTTACATAGTGGCGCCGCGGACCGCCGAACGCCCGTGGCGCAAGGCCCTGGCCTCGGTCCTCATCGTCGCCGTCTTCGCCGGGGCGGTCGCCTTCTCGCTGCACCCACCGCGCTCCAAGTGGTTCTACGACTTCATGGGCGCCAACAAGGCCGCCGAAGCCGGGGATTACGGCACGGCCGAGCGGCTCTATCAGGCCTCTGTGTCCGGCAACCCGGAGAACGCGGCGGCCTACTACAACCTGGCCATCATCTACGTCCGGACGGACCGGCGCGACCAAGCCAAGGTCGCCCTCAAACAGGCCTTGGCGGTCAACCCGGACTACCAGCCGGCCAAGGACCTACTGACCGAGATCGGCGGCCCGTGAGGCGAAGCCCCGCTGGCGCCGGACGTAGGTCAGGTGGATAAGGCCATAGCGGACGAAGAGGTCGAGGGTCATGGCCACCCACACGCCGATGATCCCCAGGCCGAAGTGACGGCCGAGGAGAAAGGCGAGGGGCAGGCGGATCAGCCACAGCCCGGCGAAGGCAATGAGCATCGGGCTCCGCGTGTCGCCCGAGCCGCGCAGGGCCCCGTTGAGGACGCCGCCGAGCTGCTGTGGCAGTTGGGCCAGGCCCATCAACCTCAGGTACTTGGCCCCCAGCCCGACGACCGCCTGATCGTTGGTCAGAAAGCCCATCACCGTGGCCGGGAAGAAGACCAGGGCCGCCGTGGTCATGAGGGTCATGTACCCGGCCCAGCGGGCGGTCTCCGCCGTGTAGCGCCGGGCGAGGCCGGGGTCGCGCGCCCCGAGGCTCTGGCCGACCAGCGTCGTCGAGGCGATGGCGAAGCCCGCGGCGGGCATGTAGGACAGGCCTTCGGCCTGGATGCCCAGAGTGTGGGCGGCCAGGGCGACGGTGCCGAAACTGACGATCAGGATGGTCAGGAGGACGGCCGCGAACTGCCAGGCCAGCGACTCAGCGGCGGCCGGGACGCCGATGCCGAGGAGGCGGCGGAACTCGGCGACGTCCGGGCGCCACGAGGCGCAGAACCTGAGGCCGAAGCGCGGTCCCGGCGTGAAGAGCAGGTAGCCGGCGACGAGGACGCCCGTCGCCTGGGCCACCAGGGTGGCCACGGCCGAACCGCGCACGCCCAGGGCCGGGAAGCCCAGATGGCCGAAAATCAAGAGGTAGTTGCCGGCGACGTTGACCACGTTGACGAGGATGGCGATGGAAAGCGGCGTACGGGTATCGCCGGCGCCCCGCATGATGCTCCCGATGACCAGCATGAGCATGGTGAAGGGCACGCCCCAGGCGACGATGCGCAGGTAGCCGACGGCCACGCCGAGGACGTCGGCGGTCGGATGGAACAGGCCGAGCAGCCGGCTTGGCCCGGCCAGGACGGCCAGGGTGAAGGCGGCGCTGCCGAACAGGGCGACGAGCAGTGATTGCCTGGCCGAACGGCCGGCGGCGTCCCGCCTGCCGGCGCCGTAGGCCTGGGCGACGAGGACCGTCGCGCCGACGGTCACCGCCTGCGAGAGCGCCCAGACCGTCTGCAAGAGGCGCTGGCTCAGCCCGACGGCGCCGATGGAAACGGCTCCGAGCCGGCCGACCATGGCCGTGGCGACGATGCCCACGGTGAACTGAAGGACGCTCTCCATGGTCGCCGGCCAGACCATGCGGAAGATGTCTTGGCGAATCTTACGCTGCGTCAAAGCCAACAGTGGTGCCTCTTTTCCGGCGATAGCCACGACCAGTATACCATGACCCAAGGTTCGGGAGAAGATGGGCCCCGCTGCCAACCATGGCGCGCGGGGCTTTGCTTTCGGCCCCGGTCCGGGTGGAAACCCGGGCCACGGCCTTTTCGTTCGACAGGGATTCGGGGCGGAAGGGAATCGGCGAGGCCCACCGAAAGCTGCCGGCCGTCTTTTCGAGAGGGGGATCGCCGTGTCTTTCTGGTTCCCTTACGGGCCGAACGGGGAAGGAGACCCGCGGTCGGCCGCGGTCCGGAGGACGCTGGCCGTCGTTGCCGTTGTCATCGTTGCCGCCGTCTGCCTCGCCGCGGCCTGGGCGGTCGCGGCTCTGTCCGAAGGTGCCGGGTGCCGAGCGGGGCGGCCTGACTCCGCGCGGTTCCTGCTCCTCACAATCACCGAGACGGACAACCGGGTCTTGCAAGCGGCCATCGTGCCGGGTCTGGCGCCGGGCCCCGAAGTGACCATCGACGCCGACCGGCGAAGGCTGGTCGTGGCGCGCCGGGGACTCGTGCCGCGAGGGCGTTACCGGGCCCTCGTCCGCTACCTGGCCGAGGACTTCGACGTGCCACTCGGCGAGGGGTTGCTGGCGGTCCGCCGCCTGCCCTGGCGCTTCGACCTGGGCCGGTCGCTCGGCCTGAGCCGCCGGCTTGGTGACCTCGGGTCCATCGACCCGTCCAAGCGGCTCGTCAGCGGCCCGCTCGCCCTGCTGTCGATCGAGGCCGCCGGGGCGGCCGTCATCGAACACCTCGGAAACCAGCTCACGCTGCGCCCGGGCGAGAGCTACGCCCGCCTATGGGTGAACGACGGAGGGACGGTCCGGGTCATCGAACCCGGCGACGAATGGCGCCGGGTGATGGAGGAAGCCCTCGCCGGGCGGGTCCCGGTCTCTCGTCTCATCGTCGCCAACCACGGGTGGTGGACGCAGGGCGAGATGGTCGTCGGCGATACCGCGTCTCCCGTTCGGCCGTGTTTCATGGCAAGTCCATCGAGCGGAGGGGAATGAGCGTGTCCGGTTGGTTGCGCGCGTTCCGGTGGCGAAGGTTGGTGTCCCTGGCGTGTGCCGTCATGGTGGCTCTCGAAGTCCTGGCTGTGAACGGCGGGGCGGCCGCTCTGGCCGGGTCGCGGGAGGACGCCGGCGGGGAGCGGACCGGCGGAGGCCGGGCCGGTGGGGAGCGGGCCGGTGGGGAGCGGGCCGGTGGTTCGGCGGGTCCGGGCGGCGGCCGCGTCCCCCTGGTCTACGTGGGCCCCGAGGGCTCTGGCGGCAGGCTCTTCGAGTGCCTTCGGTCGAGCGGGTACGCCGACGGTCGTGACCTCCTCGTGGTCGTCGGCGGGGAGGGGGACTACGTCCTGGAGGCCGCCGACGTAACCGCCGCCGTGCGTCAGGCGCAGGCCGCCGACGACACGCGGGTCGACCTGATCGCCGTCGGGCCGTCGAGCCTGGCGGCGAGGTTGGCGATGCTGGTCATGGAAGCTCCCATCCCCGTGAGGACGCTGATCATGGTGGCCCCGCCCAATCGGGGCTCCTTCGCGGCGACCGCCCTCCGGCTCGCGGCCCAGCTCGAGCGGCAGGTGGCCTTCCGGACGGCACTCGGGAGGCTGCCCGCAGGGGAGAGGCCGTCCGACCCGGAGCCCCTCGATGAGGCGGCCTACCTGGCCACGCGGGCCTACTCGGTCTATGAGCCGTTGGTGGCCAGGTACTATCGCGACGACAAGTTCTCCTCCGAGGGCGGCAACTACCCCGACTTCCTGAGTTGGTTGGCCCACAAGGAAAAGGAGCTCTTTGGCCAGGCCATCGCCGGGGCCCAGGCGCCGCCGGCCATCGACCGTTATCCGGCTCTGGCCGAGCTGGCCCGGCGCCCGCCAGAGATAGACGAATCCTTGACCCGCGCTTTCTTCGAGGTCGAGGCGGCCCGGGCGGCCGAGTATAACTTCGCCCGCCTGTTCCAGGAGAAGAGACCCCTGACCCTGAAGGACCTCGGCCTCACCGAGGTCTTGACGAAGGCCAAATCGGGCGGATTGAAGCGGCTGGTCGTCGACCTCCTGACCCGCCTGGCCGAGAGCCTGGGCGCGCGGGCCTTGGCGGAACGGCTGAGTCAGGTCGAGGGCTTGGCGGCCACCAAGCTCCTGGACTTTGACGCCTGGGCCGCCCCAGCCGCCCGCCTGACCGCCGAGGAATACGTCCTGCCGCCGGCCGGTGGAGCGGCGCCCGGCCGCGGCGAGGTCATCCTGGCCAATTACTTCCTGAAGTTCTGGAACGAGCGCGAAGCGGCCAGGCGCCTGACTCTGGAGAACCTCGGGGACTTCGCGACGGCCGCCGGCCCGCCCGACCCGCGCTACGTCACCATCGCCCCGAACTGGCCGAACCTCTGGGCCGCGCTGCCGGCCCTGACCGGGGCCGTCAAGCCGTTGGCCAACGACCTGCGAACCGAGCTTCGGTCGATGAGCCTGCCGGTCCGGGAGAATGACTCGTTCATCGTCGTCCGCGGGGCGCCCTCGGCCGACCCCGCGTCGCTCCTGGAACGGCGAGATGTGCAGGACCTCATCCTGAGCGAGTTGGGCGGGGGAGCAAGGCCGAAGCCCGTCCGCCCGCGCGACAAGGTGCCCGCGGGGGCGGGGACGTGGAAGACCGAGGGGAAGCTGGAGGCCGTCGCCAACCGGCCGTCCTACCTCGAAGTCCAGAGCGACCTGTTGTCGGGTCCCGGGCGGCTCGTCGTCGAGCTGTCCCCGCCATCGCGGCGCGAGCCGGGTCTGGTCCTGGCGGCCTGGGCCTACGCGGAAAGCGACGACGGGACCACGGAACGAATCGAGTTGAACGGCGCCGGCCCGGCCAGCCCGTTATCGGCCGACCTCGGGAGTTTCGGCGGGGCTTGCCGCCGGGTCTTGGTCGGCCTGCGGTTCAAGGCCGAGCCGGGGCTGGAACGGGTGCTCGACCCCGGGACCAAGGCGCCCGCCCAGGTCGTCTACCGGATCACCTGGGTCCCCGAAAGCGCCGCCGGACCGGCGTCCGACGGGGGCCGCGGCGATCCCGGGGATGGTGCCCCCGGAGACAGCGACACCGGGGGCGAAGGCGGCAACGGTCCCGGAACCGGCAAGGCCGGTCCTCCGCCGACCATCGCGGTCATCCGCCGCAGCAAGAAGACGACCCACCGGGTGGCCCGCCGGACCGTCCACCAGAAGTGGGAGTGGGACTTCGGCGATGGGACCGGGGCCGAAGACCTGGACCCGGCCCATACCGACGTGACCCGGAGCCACACCTACGCGCCCGGCAAGTATACGGCCACGGCCCGCTCAATCAATGAGGCCGGCGCCGTCATCCGCCAATTGACGTGGGAGGTCACCGTCCCCGAGGGCGGCGACGCGCTCCGTCGCGAGTTCAAGGCCGAGACCATCCGCGAGCCCCGGGTCAAGATCGTCATCGACGGCCCGAAGATGTGGGTCACCGGAAAACCTGCCGAGTTCAGGGTCTCCGCCGAGGTCGACGACCCGCCCTTCAGCGACGGCAAGACCGTGAGCATCGACCCCGGCCCCGTCTTCAGCGTCGTCTGGGCCAGGCCCGGCACGTTCGAGGTGGCCGCGGCCGTCACCGTCCGGCTCAGCTACCGGTTCCCGGAGCGGTCGGTCTTCGTGATCGACACTTACATCGAGAAAGTGCAGGTGCAGGTATGCGCCACGGCGGCCACGGAATGAGGCCCCAAAGAATAAGGCCCCAAAGAATAAGGCCGACGAAGTGACTTGAATCCGAAAAAGCCTGCCCTGCCCGCCGGCCCTGTGGTAGAATATTTGATGTCGGCGGCTCGGCGCCTTCAAGCTCGGCGCCCCTCCAAACCGCATCGCGCAAGCCGATACCACAGGGAAAGAAGGCAGGCGGATTTGGTTTCTTTAGGCACTTTCGTCGGCATCACCGTCCTCGGTGTGGCCGCAGGCCTGATGGGGGCGATGGTCGGCCTGGGCGGCGGCATCCTCATCGTGCCGCTGCTGACCCTGGTCTTCCATGTGCCCATCCACAATGCCATCGGAGCAAGCATCGTCGCGGTCATCGCCACTTCGTCGTCGGCCGCCAGCACTTATGTCAACGACCGCCTGGCGAACATCAGGCTGGGGATGACCCTCGAGACGTTCACGACCATCGGGGCCGTGACCGGTGGGCTGGTCGCCGGAGCGATCAGCAAGAACGCCCTCAACGGCATCTTCGGCACGGTCATGATCCTGGTCGCGGCGACGATGTTCCGCCGCAAGTCGGAAGGCAGGATCATCCCCAAGGACCCGGACGATCGGCTCGGCGGCGACTACTACGACCCCTACCTCAAGAAGGAAGTCACCTACAAGGTGCGCAACGTGCCGATCGGCCTCGCGGCTTCGTTCATCGCCGGCAACCTCTCGGGGCTTCTGGGCATCGGCGGCGGGGTGGTCAAGGTCCCGGCGATGACCCTGGGCATGGGTGTCCCGGTCAAGGCGGCCACGGCCACCAGCAACTTCATGATCGGCGTGACCGCCGTCGCCAGCGCCTTCATCTACTTCTCCCGGGGCATGATCGACCCGCTGATCACGGCACCCGCGGCCATCGGCGTCTTCCTCGGGGCCAGGCTGGGGGCGCGAATCGCACCCGGGATCAACACCCGCCATCTCCTATCGATCTTCGTCGTGGTCATGGTGGCCATGGCCATCCAGATGATCCTCAAGGCCTTCGGCATCGAGGTCCGCTAATCGAGAGGTGAGTTCTGATGAGTAACGAGAATGTCAAAGCCGCCAAGCGTCCTGGCCATATCGACCTGGACCACATCCTCCACTGGGTGCTGCTCATCGGCGTGGTCGTGAGCATTTCCGTCATGCTCCTCGGGTTGGTGCTCCTCGCCTTAAATCCGGCGTCGGCCTCCCACCAGACCGGGTCCATCCCGCAGGCCATCGACGGCGCCCTGCACGGCAACCCGGCCGAGGTCCTCACCGTCGGAATCCTTCTCCTGATGGCGACGCCGGCCGTCCGCGTGGTCACCTGCCTCATTGGTTTCCTGGCCGAGCGCGACTGGCTCTACACGTTCGTCGCCATCGCCGTCACCCTCGTCCTCGTCTTCAGCATCTTCGTCGCCGCCGAGTGAGCGACCGCCCCCGCCAGTACTTTCGCCGGCCCCCGCCAGTATACTGAACAGGGACCGGACGGAAGCCGGGGGTTGAGCAATGGGCGTGACCAACAGGCGCGCGACCTCCGGCAAACCGCCGAAGGTCGCGTTCGTCATCTCCGGGGCGGCCGCCCTGGGGCCCTTCGAGGGCGGTGCGGTCTACGAGTTCCTGTACGCGACGAGACAGTCGAAGGCGACCGGCGCGGTGCTGCCGGTCATCCCTGACCTCTTCGTCGGGACTTCGGCCGGCGCCCTCACGTCGGCCATCGCCGTCCACTCCCTGGTGACCGGCTCGCCCATCGATGACCTCCACGACGCCTGGGTCAAGTCGGCCTCGGCCGGCCGGCTCACGGGCTCGGTGCCGGGGCGGCGGCGTTCGGTCCTTTCCGGGGCGGCCATGGGCGACCTGGTCGGCGAGTGGCTCGGGCCGCCGCCACGAGGGGCGGTGCCGTTGGCCCAGGGCCCGATCAGGCTCGTGGCTACCCTGACCAGCCTCGACGGCATCCGCTTCCGCTTCGATACTTCGGGCGACCCGCCCGCCGTCGACACCGTCACCCACGAGGACCTGAAGGCCTTCGACCTCGACCCGACCGCCCCGTACGACCCGGGGTTGTGGTCGTCCGTGGCGCGGGCCGTGGCCGCCTCCGGCGCGTTCCCAGTGGCCTTCGAGCCGGTGCCGGTCGAGCACACACCGGAGGAGCTAGAGGGCCGGGTCCCCGGCCGGCTCATTGACGACGGCCGGCGCCGCTTCTGGTGCAGCGACGGCGGGGTCCTCGAGGGGATGCCCCTGGGGCGGGCCATCGACGCGGTCGCCGACCTCGATGGCGGTGACCCGACGCCCCGTGAGTTTGTCGTGGTCGAGCCGGGCGATCCGGGGGACCAGGCCTCCGGCCCGCCCGGGGCCGATGGCTACTCACCGGCGGCCGTCCTGGCGCGGTTGGCCACCATCCCCATCAATGAACAGGTGAGTCGCGACCTCATTCAGTTCGAGAAGACCAACACCCGCCTGGCCGGTCTCGAGGAAGCCTGGGACGACTGGGCCCGCGTCGTCGCCGGCCTGGACCCCGCGGCCGCCGAGGCCGTCGCGCTGGACGTGGCCGCGGGGTGCCGCCGGCATTGGCCCGATTGCGACGACCGCGTCGCCCGGATGGCCGCCTTCCACGACGCCGGTGGGTGGCCGCCGGCCCTGGCCGCGGCTACGCCCGCCCACCGTCGCCTGTTCCTGCTCCTGCGGCTACGCTTCGAGGGGGTCAGCGGCCTGGCCGGCAAGCGCCGCTATCGCCTGCACCACCTGGCCCCGTCCGACCCCGGCGACTTGGCCGGCGCCTTCTGGGGGCACTTCGGCGGGCTCTTCGAGGAGAAGTTCCGCGAGCACGACTTCCGGGTCGGGCGCCGGGTCGCCCGTGATTGGCTCGTGCGCAACAGCAGCGAGTACACCCCCGCCTCCGAGGCGGACTACGCCGTGGCCGAACTCCGGCCGCGCGGGTGGCGAGACCTCAGTCTGGCCGGCCGCTGGCAGGCGTTGAAGGTCGTCGGCAACACCGTCGACCTCGTCCTCGACCAAGTCGGCGGGGCGGGTTGGGCGGCCGTCATGGGCGCCTCGGCCGTCGCCGCCTACCGCGGCCTGACCTACCCGGTTCGGCGCGCCGGCGCCCGCGCCCTCAAGGCGATGGGTTGCCCTCCGAAGCATCGCCAATAGAGGATTCCGGGCGCGGACCGCCGAACCCCTCTCCCCGTCGCCGGGCGGCGTCCAACCAGCCGGGCCACACTCGAGGAGGTTCGGATGATGTTTCGCGCCCTCTTGCTCGACCTCGATGGGACTCTTCTCGGCAACGACATGGACGAGTTCCTCAAGTACTATTTCGGCGCCCTGGCCAAGAGCTTTGACGGCGTGGTACCGCGCCGGCAGCTCATCGCCCAGGTCCTGGTCTCGACCGAGAAGATGATGGAACTCTTGCACCGCGAGCCCGGGGAGCCTCGCGCGGATTATCGCGGGTCCCTCGCGCAGTTGGCGGAAATGCTCTGAGCACCGCGGTTTTCCGGCTTTCTTGGCCCCTTTTCCAGCCCGAGGCGTGCTTGCGCGCACAATCCCCGGGCCTTATAATGCTTGGTTGTAGCCGCCTCCGACCCACCAAGGCTGTTCTTGGCGGGTTTGGAGCCAATCGTGCTAGGAGTGGATAACGTTTTGTCGCACCCCGCGGATGCGGTGAGCCAGCGTAACGGCCAGAATCACGGCGGCCAGGATCACGGCGGCCAGAATCACAGCGGCAAGGACCATGACGGCCACCATGGCGGTGACGGGCACGGGGCGGCGGAGAGCAACAGCGGTCTCCGCCGGGCCGTCGGCATCTGGGGCTCCTATACCTGGGGCTACGCCGATGTCGGGGCCGACGTCTACGTGGCCCTGGGCCTCGTCGTCGCCGCCGCGCAGGGCGGGGCGCCATTGGCCTTCGCCATCACCGGGCTCATCTACATGTTCATCGGGCTGGCCTACACCGAGCTGGCCGCGACCTACCCGGTGGCGGGCGGCGGGCAGTACTATACCCTCCGCGGCCTGGGCGACTTCCTCGGCTTCACCTCGGGCTGGGCCCTGCTCCTCGACTTCACCATCGACGTCTCCCTCTTCGCCCTGTCCTCGGCCGGTTACATCAACTTCTTCTTCCCGAAGCTGCAGCACCAGCCGTGGCTGGCCATCGAGGGCATCGCCGGGATCATCTTCCTCATCTTCCTGAACATCCGCGGCATCCGCGAGTCCTCGCGGATGAACGAGATCTTCTGCGCCGTCGACATGCTCAACGAGTCCCTGATCATCCTCTTCGGCTTCCTCTTCGCCTGGGACCCGGGACTCCTGCAGCACCAGTTCATCACGGCCTTCCCTTCGACCCGGCAGTTCCTCTACGGCGCCTCCATCGCCATCATCTCCTTCGTCGGCCTGGAATCGGTGTCGCAGGCCGCTCAGGAAACGATAAGGCCAGCGACGGTCGTCCCCCGGACCTCGCTGGCCCTCATCTTCACGGTGCTCATCTACGCCCTCAGCTTCTCCGTCCTCGGCCTCGGCATCCTGCCGTGGAACGTCATCGCCGCGAACCAGGGCGACCCCGTCGCCGTGCTGGCCCACCACATCCCGTTCATCGGCTTCATCGCCGGGCCGTTCACCGCCATCCTCGCGGCCACACTCGTTTTCGCCTCGGCCAACACGGGGGTCATGGGCTATTCCCGCATCACCTGGTCGATGAGCCGCTTCAAGCTGCTCCCGAGCTGGTTCGAGGCGGTCCACGAGAAGTACAGCACGCCGCACCGGACGATCATCGTCTTCTCGGTCCTGGCCATCGTCGAGGTCATCCTGGCCTCGCTGTCCGCCAACGCCTATGACACTCTGGCCAACCTCTACGCCTTCGGGGCCGTCAGCGGCTACGTTTTGGTGTTGATTTCTCTGGTCAAACTACGCTTTAGCGACCCATATTCGCCCCGGCCGTACAAGGTGCCCTTCAACCTGCCGGTCACCATCAAGGGACGGCGGGTCGAGGTGCCCCTCTTGGCCTTCTTCGGGCTGGCCGGGAACATCTTCATCTGGGTCCTGGTGGTCTGGACCCACGCCATCGGCCGCATCGCCGGACCGTCCTGGTTGGTCCTCGGGTACATCGTCTACTTCGTCTACCGCTCTCGCGCCGGGCTGCCCATCTTCGGCAGCATCAAGCGCGACTGGGAGAACGACCAGATCCGCGTGCTGGCCGAGGCCGGCGAGCTTGAGTTGCTCGAGCAATATCAGACGGCGCTCAAGCGCCGGGACGAGGACCAAGCGGCGGCGGCCGTTGCGGCCGCCCACCGGCAGGCCTTGACCACGGGAGGGAAGTGAGACCTTGCGACCTCAGTCTTTGTCGTCACGCCCACCGTTGAGCGGCCGCCAGCAAAGGATGCTCGACACGTACAAGCTCTTCACTGGATCGATAGCCTTCATTCTAGGGCTGATCATGCTCTACCGGATGGCCACCGGCGGCAGTAGCGCCGTCGGTTGGCTGATGGGCCTGGCTTTCGTCGGCTTCGGGCTGGTCCGCATGCGCGTCCTGATCGAGCTTCTGACCGGCCGCCGAGACGCCCGTTGACCATTGGGGGGAGACCCTTGTTCCTAGCAACGGCCGCGGCAACCACCGTCCCGCTTCACACGACGACGCTGGGCGTGGTCCTCGGCGTTGTCTTTGCGTCGAGCGTCGTCACCATCCTGTGGTGGATGATGCATCCGCCCAAGGCCCGGGCGATCGTCGAGAAGGTCATGGAGGGCGTCGAGAGGGTGACCGAAGCCGGGCGCATCCTCGTCGGGACGCGTGGCGGCCAGCTCTCACAACGGCTGCTCAACCTGGCCTGCGGCCTCGCCAAGGCCCAGAACGCCGCGCTGACGGCCATATACGTGGTCGAGCTGCCGATGACCCTACCCCTCGACGCCGCCGTCCCCGAGGAGATGCGCCGGGCCGAGCAGGTCCTGGCCGAGGCGGAAGAGGTCGCCCAGCAGCACAACGTGGAGATAAAGAAGCAGATTGCCAAGGCCCGGAAGGCCGGGCGGGCCATCGTCGACGCCGCCAACACCGCGCCGACGCAGCTCATTATCCTTGGCCTCGGGGAACGCCCGAACTTCGAGGACCGCATCTTCGGCAGCACGGCCGACTTCGTCGTCCGGCACGCCCCGTGCGACGTCATCCTCGAGCGCCCCTCCTTCGTCGCCAAGCCCAGTTCGCGGTAGGGAGTGAACCTTTCCATGCACGTCATCATCATTGGCTGCGGACGGGTCGGGGCCGACCTGGCCGCCACCTTCGAGGCCGAAGGGAACGAAGTCGCCGTCATCGAGAAGGACCGGCTGGCCTTGACCCGCCTGCCCGAAGACTTCAAGGGGCGGACCATCCTCGGCACGGGCATCGACGACGAGGTCCTCCGGCGGGCCGGCATCGAGACCGCCGACGCCGTCGTCGCCGTGACCAATTACGACAACACCAACGTCGTGGCCGCCCAGATCGCCAAGGAGAAGTACAAGGTAAAGAACGTCCTGGCCCGCATCTTCGACCCGAAGATGCAGGAAATCTACGGCGAGTTCGGACTGGAGACGGTCTGCCCGACCAAGGTCACCGTCAAGCTCATTCACGACTCCATCTCGGCCAAGGCCGCGGGGAAGGGGGCCTAGCCGTGTACGCGATCATCGTCGGAGGCGGCAAGATCGGCTACTACCTGACCCGCACGCTGCTCGACAACGGCCATGAGGTCCTCCTCATCGAGAAGAACGAGGACCGGGCCCACCGTCTGGACGAAGCCCTCGGCGACGTGGTCGTGCACGGCAACGGGACCGACATCAGGGTCCTCGAGCGCTCCGGCATCACCCGGGCCGACGTGATGGTCGCCGTGACCGGCTTCGACGAGGACAACCTGGTCGTCTGTCAGGTGGCCAAGCGAAAGTTCGGGACCCGGCGGGTGATTGCCAGGGTCAACAACCCGCTCAACGAGGACACCTTCCGCATGCTGGGCATCGACGCCACCGTGTCGAGCACGCGGATCATCTACAACCTCCTCGAGGAGGAGGTCGGCTCTAACACGCTGGTCTGCCTGGCCACCTTGAGCCGCGGCCGGCTGGAGATCATCGAGGTCGGGCTGGCCAACGACTCCCCGGCGGCCGGGAAGGCCGTCAAGGAGCTGCGCCTGCCGATTGATTGCGTCCTCATGAGCGTCCTCCGCGGGGACGAGATCATCGTCCCGCGCGGCGACACCGTCCTCGAGGGCGGCGACGCCATCGTCGCCCTGGTCCGCCAGGGCGGGCAGGGGGCCCTGCGGGCGGCCCTGGGCGCAAGCTAGGCACACCCAGGGGCGAACCAGACCGCAAACAGAGAGGGCCGCCTCCGGTTCGCCGGACCGCGGCCCTCTTTTCGCTTCAGTCGAGCTGCGCGGGCAGGCTGTACCCCGGCTTCTCGGGGCGGGTGGGCGGGAAGCACAGCTCCCGGAAGCCCGGCAGGAAGGCGCTGATCCCCCCGGCCAGGACCATCACCCCGCCCGCCGCGGCCAGTACCGGCACGAGGCCGACGATGTCGGCCAAGGCCCCGAAAGACGGCGCGGAGACGGCGAAGATGAGGTTCAGGACGGTCAACCGGAGGGCCATCACCCGGCCGCGATACTGGAAGGGCGTGACCTCCTGGGCCCAGATGATGGCCGGGGCCATGAAAGCCGTGTTGGCCAGGCCCATGATGAAGTAGATGGCGAAGCCGGAGCCGGCGTCGCGGGTGAAGGCCAGGAAGATTACGGCCAGCCCGCCGACCAGGTAACCCAGAACGATGAGCCTGGCCCTATTGAAAATGCGGATCAGAGGTTGTAGGGCCAACGCAACGGCGGACATCCCAATCGCCTGGACCGCGACGAAGTACCCGAGCCAGTGGTCCGGCACACCGAGCAGGTCTGGTACCGACACCACCAGTAGGGTATTGATGCCGCCGACGGCGACCAGACCCATGCTGGTCGAGACGAGGAGGGAGAGGACCGTTGGGTTGGCCCTGTGATATCCAAGTCCTTCGAGGAGCTGGGTCCAGAAGCTCGGCCGCGCCGGCGTCGTCTGGGGCTGGGCGCCCTGGGCCGGCGCCGCCTTCGGGGCGAGCCGCGTGGCCACCCGCGAGACGAGGGCCGCCGAGAAGACGAAGCTGAAGGCGTCAATGATGAAGGCGGGGGCGAGGCCGAGGGCCCCGACAACGACCGCGGCCGCCGAATAGCCGGCCAGATCGGTGATGAACTTGGTGGAGAAGGAGAGGGAGTTGGCGACGACGATCTCCTCTTTGGCCGCCAGCGTCTCCGGCACGGCGGAGAAGACCGCCGGGTCGAAGAACGTGGCCACCGTGGCCATCAGAAAGGCCACCACGTACACCAATTCGGCGCGGGGCAGGAACGGGGCGGTCAGGATGATGGCCGCACGTATGAGGTCACAGGCGACCATGACCTTGCGCTTGTCCCAGCGGTCGACAAGGACGCCGGCCACGGGGCCGAAGATGATCCGGGGCAGCCGCGAGGCGATGAGGACGAGCGAAACGGCCGCCGCCGAGCCATGGGCCAGGCGCATGGTGAGGAGCCAGAAGGCGACCTCCTCCAGACGGTCGCCGACATATGACCCGGCCTGAGCCATCCAGATGAGCCTGAAGTCTCGCCGTTGGAGAACCTGACGAAAACTGACCGCTTGTTTACCCGGAGCCTGGGACAACGAAAAGCGCTCCCTTCGTGCGCGAAGACTCCGTAACCGTCCAATCATTCCCCAAAGTGGGTTCAACTTCCTGCCAGTCGAAATCATGGTGAACCGCGCGAATGACCTTAACGACATGAAATATTTGTCTACATCCGGCCGAAAAGTAGACCCCCGGGAAACACTCCCGGGGGTCCGCTCTGCCGTTGGCTTTCAGGCCGGCCCCGTCACACGAACAGGGCGGCGAGGACGAGGGTGATTGTCGAGAGGAGCTTGATGAGTACGTGAAGCGAAGGGCCGGCGGTGTCCTTGAACGGATCGCCGACGGTGTCGCCGACGACGGCCGCCTTGTGCGGCTCGGAGCGCTTGCCGCCGAGGTTGCCGGCCTCGATGTACTTCTTGGCGTTGTCCCAGGCGCCGCCACCAGTGTTGAGGAAGAGGGCGAGGATGACGCCGGCGATGGTCCCGACCATCAGGAAGGCCGCGGCCGCCTCGGCCCGCAGGACCAGGCCGACGAGGACCGGGGTGACGACGACGATCAGGCCCGGGACGACCATTTCCTTGAGGGCGCCGATGGTCACGATGTCGACGGCCTTGGCGTAATCCGGCTTGGCCGTGCCCTCCATGATCCCCGGGATCTCTTTGAACTGCCGTCGGACCTCCATGATGACCACCTGGGCGGCCTTGCCGACGGCCCGGATGGCCGTCGAGGAGAAGAGGAAGACGAGCATGGCCCCGATAAAGGCGCCGATGAAGACGGCCGGCTTGCCGATGTCGACGGGGTACTCGCCGACGATGCCGGCCTTGGCCTTGACCGCGTCGATGTAGGCCGAGAAGAGGAGGAACGCGGCCAGGGACGCGCTGCCGACGGCGTAGCCCTTGGTCAGGGCCTTGGTCGTGTTGCCGCTGGCGTCGAGCTTGTCCGTGCGGACCCGGTACTCCTCGGGGGCCTCGGCCATCTCCGCGATGCCGCCGGCGTTGTCGACAATGGGCCCGTAAGTGTCCATGGCCAGGATGTAGGCGACGACCGAGAGCATGCCCATGGTGGCGACGGCCGTGCCGTACAGCCCGCCGCCCTCGATGCCGGAGGCGGCCCCGAGCCAGTGGGCCAGGTAGATGGCGACGGACAGGACGAGGACCGGGACGGCCACCGACTCCATGCCGACCGACACACCGGCGATGATGTTCGTCGCCGGACCGGTCTGGGAGGCGTTGGCGATCTCCCGCACCGGGCGGAAGCGATACTCCGTGTAGTACTGGGTGATGTAGACGAAGACCCAGCTGGTGGCGATGCCGACGAGGGCCGCGAACCAGAAGTACAGGTAGTTCACGCCGGGGGCGGAGAGCATCGAGCGGGTCACGAAGAAGAGGAAGATGGCGGCCAGGACCGAGGTCACGTAGAAGCCACGGTTGAGGCCGGACATTGGCTCCTCGTCCTCGCGGACGCGGACGAAGAAGATGCCGACGATGGAGGCGATGATCCCGAAGGCCCGGGCGACCAGCGGGAAGAGGATGCCCTTCACGCCGAAGGCCGGGATGAGGGCGATGCCCAGGATCATGGCCCCGATGTTCTCGGCCGCGGTGGACTCGAAAAGGTCCGCGCCACGGCCGGCGCAGTCGCCGACGTTGTCGCCGACGAGGTCGGCCACGACCGCCGGGTTGCGCGGGTCGTCCTCGGGAATGCCCGCCTCGACCTTGCCGACGAGGTCCGCCCCGACGTCGGCGGCCTTCGTGAAGATACCGCCGCCGAGCTGGGCGAAGAGGGCGACGAAACTGGCCCCGAAGCCGAAGCCGACGATCTCGAGCGGGGCGACGTCGGGGTCGGCGCCGCCGCCGTACAGGTAGAACAGGGCGGTCACGCCGAGGAGCGAAAGGGTGGTGACGGCCAGGCCAGAGACGGCCCCGCCGCGGAAGGCGATGGTCAGAGCGTTGTTGAGGCTCTTCTTGGCGCCGGCCGCCGAGCGTAGGTTGGAGATGACGGCGACGGACATGCCGATGTACCCGGACAGCGCCGAGGCCGCGGCGCCGAACAAGAAGGCGATGGTGGTGCGCCACGAGGCGGTGGCCACACCGAGGACGATGCCGACGATGATGGCGAGGATGGCGATGGTACTGTATTGCCGGTTCATGAAGGCCGAGGCTCCCTGGCGGATGGCCAGGGCCACTTCCTGCATCTTATCAGTCCCGGTGTCCTGGGCCATGACGTAACGAATGAGGTAGGCGGCTACGATGAAGGCCAGTACCCCGGCCACCGGGATGGCGGCAATGATGCCCATGGGTGTTGGAATCCCTTCCTTTCGATGCGGGTCATGAGTTTTCGGGCACGGCCCACTCCAATAATATAAGGCCAGTCATCTTGGTGGGTCAATGGGAATCCCGGACCCCGCGGGGGCCAGGTCGAGGCGCGGGCCCGCTTGACGGCCTGGCGGCCGGGCTCCGGGCACGCTCACCCGTCCTTAGTCTCCCACGCCAGCTTCATCCTATCCCTCCATTTCCCTCCGTTGCCAATTTCCCCTATGAGGGTGAGAACGTAAACGGTATTCGACTTCAGCCGACCCTTTCCTCCCCGCGGGGCGGCGATTCAAGGCGCCGACAGGTCCCGTTCAGACAGGAAAAGGCCCCGGACCCTCTTGACGAGGTCCGGGGCCTGCTCGTGGGGCAGTCGGGTTCTTGGCGGGCTACCTCTGCAGCCCCATCAGGTACTGCGTGTCGACCAGCTTGGCGAGGTCGGGCTGGTTCTTGATCAGCCCTTGCCGGAAGAGGAAGTCCACGTCGTAACCGATGTCGGCGCGGGCTTTCTCCTTCGGGGCCCCGAAGAACTCCGGCGTGAGCTGGGCCTTCAGGTCCGGGTGGACGAAGAGCTTGAAGGTCGTCAGGATCTCGTCCGGCTGTAAGGGCAGGACCTTGGCGACGGCCTTGGCCGCCTCGTTCGTCTTGGTGTTCTTGAACTCGGCGCCCTTCATGTGGCCGGCCAGGAAGGCCCTGACCGCCTCGGGGTGCTTCTTGGCGAAGTCCGTGTTCACGTAGATCACGTCGTAGGTCCGGACGACGGCCTTCGAGTCGTCGATGAGCCGCCGGCCGCCGGCCTTCTCGGCCTTGGTCATCCACGGCTCCCAGTTGGCCACGGCGTCGACGTTCTTCGTCTGCAGGGCCGTGACCTGGTCCTCGACGCTCATGTCGTAGACGCTGACGTCCTTGTCGGGGTCGAGCCCGGCGTTCTTCAGGACCTCATAGAGGAAGCGGTGAACGGTCGAGCCCTTGGCCACGGCAATCTTCTTCCCCTTGAGGTCGGCCGGGGTGTTGATCTTGCTCTCCTGGCGGACGATTATCCCCTCACCGCCGTCGGACAGGTCACAGATGGCGATGATGGCCACCCGCGGGTCCTTCGAGGCGGCCACGATGGCCGGCGTCGCCCCGAGGTAGCCGAGGTCGATGTTCCCCGAGAGCATCCCCTCGTTCATCGCCGCGCCCGAAAGGAAGCTCGACTCCTTAATCTCGATCTTCTTGGCGTCGAAGAATCCCTGGTCCTTGGCGATAAAATAGGGGGTCACGAAGACGCCGGGCTGGATGCCCACACGGACCAGCACCCTCGACGCCGGCTTCGACGCGCAGCCCGCGACCGTCGCGGCGATCAGCGACAGCGCGAGGGCCAGGGCGAGCGCCAGAAGCCCCAGTTTCCTTGTCACAACCTGCACCTCCGATGGATCTATCACTTGGTCGAACGCAGGCGCGGCGGCCGTCTGGCAGAGGCCTTGGGCCCCGGCCCGCGTTACTTCTCGACCCAGAAGGTCAGCCGCTGCTCGATGGCCCGTAGGGCGGCCTCCATGAGCACCCCCAGCAGCCCAATGACGAGCATCCCCATGATGACGACCTCGGTGACGAGGAAGCGGCGGGCGGCGGCGATCATGTAGCCCAGGCCGGCCCGGGCGGCGATGAGCTCGGCGGCCACCAGGCAGGTCCAGGCCACGCCGAGGCCGACCCGGAGGCCGGTGAGGATGCCCGGGACCGCGGCCGGGAGGACGACCCGCAGGTAGATGTCGCGGTTGCCGGCCCCGAGGCTGCGGGCCGCGCGGATGAGGAGCGGGTCGACGTTGCGGACTGCGGCCACCGTGGCCAGGAGGATGGGGAAGAAGGCCCCGAGGAAGATGATGAAGATCTTCGGGCTCTCCTCGATGCCCAGCCAGATGATGGACAGGGGGATCCAGGCCAGGGGCGGGATGGGCCGGAGCAACTCGACCAGGGGGTCGAAGAAATTTTCGACGTCGCGGTAGAGGCCCATGGCCAGGCCGAGCGGGACACCCAGGACGGCGCCGGCGGCGAAGCCGAGGAGGACACGGCGTAGGCTGATGAGGCTGTTGATGAGGATGGCCCCGTCCTCGAGGGTGGCCACGAAGGACGAGACGATGGTCGAGGGGGCCGGGAGGAAGACCGGGTCGACCAGCTTCAGGCTCGCCGCGGCCTGCCACAGGCCGAGGAAGAGGACCAGGGCCGCTCCGCGCAGAGCCCAGGGGCGCCATGGCTGGCCGCCGTTGGGGCGCGGGGAGGAGAGGAGGGCCTCCTCGGTCACGATCGTGGGGGCGCTCACCGGTAGACCACCTCTCCGTAAGCGGCGCCGGGAAGGGTCGCACCGGCCCGCCGGATGAGGTCCCAGATGTGCGACTTGTACTCGAGGAGCCGCGGCGAGTAGCGGCGGGCGGCCGGCTCCCGCGACCCGGGCAGGTCGACCTCGATGAGCTCGATGACCCGGCCGGGCGGGCCGGTCATGACCGCGACGCGGTCCCCGAGGATGACCGCCTCGTCGATGTTGTGGGTCACGAAGATGATGGTCTTACGGGTGTCGGCCCAGATCCGGGCAACCTCGTCCTGAAGGGTCTCGCGGGTCTGGGCGTCGAGCGACCCCAGCGGCTCATCCATGAGCAGGATCCCAGGGTCGTTGGCCAAGGCCCGGGCCAGGGCCACGCGCTGCTTCATCCCACCCGACAGCTCCTTGGGGTAGGCGTTGACGAAGCGCTCCAGGCCGACCAGGCGGATGTAGCGCCTGGCGAGGTCGCGGCACTCGGCCGCGGGGAGCCCGGCCACCTGTGGGCCGAACTCTACGTTGCCGGCCACCGTCCGCCACGGGAAGAGACCGAAGTTCTGGAAGACCATGCCCACCCACTTCGACGGCCCGGTGACCGGCAGCCCGTCCACGGTGACGAGGCCGAGCGTTGGCCGGACATGGCCGCCAATGATGTTCAAGAGGGTGGACTTGCCGCAGCCCGACGGGCCGACGACCGCGAGGAACTCGGCCTCGCGGACCTCGAGGTTGACGTCGGATAGGGCGGCGAAACCGTTCCTGGCCCGGCCGATGTTCTCGAACACCTTGGCCAGGCGTTGGCAGCGGATCTTGGGCGGGGGAAGGGGGGCGGTGGCGGACGGTATGGCGGCGCGCGGGACCGCGCCGGACGGGCTTTCTGGGAGGCTGGTCACGGTCTCGGCCCTCCCGGGGAGTGGGCTGTGGGACGTTGGTACCAGGTCTCACTGGTACCGGGTCCCGGCCAGGGACTTACGCCCAGACGGCCGGGACGATTGCATGATATGCGGTCTGGGGGAGGGCGGTGAGCCGACATAATCGAGGTGCCCCCGACCGACGCAGGCTGACGCCAGTTCCGGCGAGCTCGGATTGGGTCATGAAGGTCAAGTCAGGAGCGTGGTACGGATGTCCGGACGATGCTGGGACAGTGCCCTTGAGCGACCCGAGGTTCGGGTCGGACGGCGTGTTTTCGCCCACGCCAGCCGGGGTCTTGCGGATAGACCGGACAACCGGGCAGGCCTCGTGGTTCATCAAGAACAAGACGAAGCCCCGGGCGGGTCGCTTCGTCCAGGGCTTCAAGAGGATAACCGCTGTTCGATTTGACGAGAGGGAAAGGCCCCAGTCAGAGTATGGCTGACTATCTCCAGACGATGTAGAAGGCGGCGCGGATGGTGTACCCGGGTGGCAGCACCGGCTCGGGGATCGGCTCGTCCAGCCGGCGGGTCCTGAATGAGAAGTAGGCATCGGTCTGCGCGTACCCGCGCCGTCTCAGGAGATCCTGGCGGGTGACGTCACTCTCATACGCCCATGCTGTGAACTGCGTCGCGTTCGGGTCTCCGGCGCTTTTCTCGCGCCACTGCCCTTCGGCCCAGGCGAGCATCTCGTCCTCGATTGCGGGCGTAGTCATCTTCTCCGTTGAATGGGCGTGCATGGCCATGTGAACTACTCACCTGCCATTGAGTGACCTTTGCTCCTTGCTCAGAACGGCAAATCATCGCTGCCTTCCGGCGCCTTCTTGAACGAAGACGCTTTGTCTTTGTCCGGGCAGCCATCGAGATGTCCGCACCACGGGCAAAGCGGGCCGACCTTCGGTTGCGGGTCGGGGTCAGTGTGGATGCGCCCGATGATCTGGGTCACCCGACCGAGGGCGGCGCCGAGGTCGTCCGGCGACGGGCGCATCTCCAACTCGCGATACTCCGCCAAGCCGAGGAACTTGAAAGCGCCCACCGGCGTCTTCTGCGTCTCTTCGACCATCGTCCAGTAGACGGCCACCTGAATGTCCTGCCGCAGGTACTCGTCGCTGGGCTGCAGGCGCCCTGTCTTGTAGTCGATGATGATCAGACGGCCATCGGGCGCGCCGTCGATCCGGTCGATCTTGCCGGTCAGGGTGACCCCCGCCGGCAAGCCCCCGGGCGTCCCGGAAGACCCACGGGGAGCCACGGTCCAGTCCAGAAAGAGCTCGACCTGCTTTGGTTGGGCCTTGAGGTCCGCCCCGAGGTAGAAGTTCTCGAGCAGCCCGATGGCCCGCTCGCCGCACTTCCGTTCGAACTCACGGTCCTTCTGGAAGCACTCGCGGCCGCGGCGGTCGTCGCGCCAGTGGGTGCGCAACCGTTCGCAGAGGAACTCGAGGGTCCGCTCCTCAGGGGGCTTGAGCATGAGGTCTCTGAGAGCGTGATGAATGTGCTGGCCGACGAAGCCCTCGTGGGTCGGCGGGGTCCGGACGTTCCGGATGTACTGCAGGTACCAGCGCCGGGGGCACTGCTCATAGGCCTTCAGCTCACTCACGCTGAAACGGCGCTTGTCCTGGCCGGGGGCCTTGGCCGTCCCGTGGCCGCCGGTGGCGGCGACGCCCTCTTCCGCGGCCGGACGCGGCCCACCGCCCGGGGGCCGGCCACCCTTTCTGTCAGCGTCCAGCAACAGGTCCTCCACCGTCTCGAACTCATCGGCCACTCCTTTCAGCTGGCCGGCCGCGGTCGATGAGACGGCCCAGACGACCACGACCCGCCCGGTCTGCCTGATCTTTTGAGCCACGGCCTTGAGGTCCCGGTCGCCGGTGACGAGGATGATCGTCTTGACGGCCGGGTTTTCGTTGGCCTCATAGGCCCGGGTGGCCATCCGGATGTCGGCGGCGTTCTTGGCCTCGCCGGCGAAGACCGGGGTGATGCCGAAGCGGTCGTAGTCAGCCTGGCCGGTGAAGCGGGTCCAATTGGCGAAGGACTCGGCCATGATCAGGCGGCCGTGGGTCTCCGCCCAAACCTTGAAGACAGAGGCCAGCCGAGCAGGGGCTACCTCCCGCCGCTGATCGCGCAGGGAAACGGTCACGTTCTCGTGATCTATGAAGAGGGCGCAACCGCCGGTCCCGGCCATCCGATGACCTCCAGGTGTAGCC